>NZ_CP077073.1:475000-812500 GCF_019139535.1 Pseudomonas muyukensis
GGGGCGGCCGTCAGGAATTCGTGCACCAGGGTGTTCGACGCCTGGGTGCCGAGCGTTTGAAATCTCAAACGGAATGCTAAGCGGGCGCTAGGGTGTTGGACAATAGGCTGTTCGAAAAAAAGAACGAGTGGTCGGAATTCAGATCAGTGGAAATGCATCGCGGGGCAAGTCGCATGGGCGCTGCGCCGCTGCGACTTGCCCCGCGATAGGGCCCTGGAAGGTTAGTCCATCAGAACGCCTTGTCGAGGTCGATCACCAGCGCCCGGTAGCCCACGCTGCCTGGCTGGCGACTGTGCACTTTCAGCTCCACCGCCACCTCCTGGGTGCCCCGGCGCACCTCATTGAGCACGGTGGTGGTGAGTTTCTCGGGCGTCAGGAAGTTCACCGAAGCCGAATAGATGAACTGGGTGTCGGTATCTGCCCGGTAGGCCACCACCGAGGTGATCGGGCTGTACCACTCATCCCCGCGCTCCTTGCCGTACTGCCACACCTGCTCGACCGTGCCCTTGGCCTCGTCGACCTTGTACTCCACCGCCCGGCTGTAGTTGCCGCTCAGCTTGGTCGGCCCGAAGTCACGGCCCCAGCCATTGTCGAACACGGTCAAGGTACCGCGCCCGGTCAGCCAGGCGGTGTGCTGGGTCCATGACCACTCGAAGCCCTCGCCCACCGGCTTGAGCACCTTGTCCTGAAGATGCGCCGGCCAGCCTTGGGGCGCGGCGAGAATCCACTTCACCTGCTTGTCGCGAGCGATCTTCACCACCCCCTGGTGGCGGGCTGAAACGATGATGCTGTCGTCATCGGCATCGTAGTCGATGGCATTGACATGGGCCCAGTTGCGCCCGGTGCCGACGCCCGGCGTGTCGCCGAATGGCAGGTCGCCCTCGGCCAGCTCGTTGGCCAGGCGCTCGTCCTGCTTGGGTAGCCCGGCCGGCAGTTGGATGGCCGCCTTGCCCAAGGTCTCCAGCAGGTCGCCACGATAGGGGTCGAGGATCTGGTTCAAGTCCCAGAAGTCCAACACGTCGCCGGCTTCGTCGACCTCGATGACATGGTCGCGGATCGAGCGCACGCGCTTGCCGTCCGGGCGGCGGTAGTCGCTGGTGCCGACCCGCAGCAGGTAGGTGCCGTTGACGGTTTCGCGGATCTCGTGGGAGAAGTCGGCGAACTTGTCCGGTAGGTTGCGCTGCCACACCTGCCGGCCCAGCAGGTCGTACTTCGAATAGGTCTGGCCCTGGCCCCAGATCAGCTTGCCGTCACGGGTCTGGTGGAAACCCATGGTCCCGCCCAGGCCGTCGCGACGGTTGGAATCGTGAATCTGCTCGATGTCCAGGTACCAGCGCACGTCGCCATTGCTGTCGGCGATCCAGTTGTTGCCCACCTGGTCCCACTCGGCGGCGCCGCCCAGGCCGTTCCACTTGAAGGCCCGCCCACCGGGGATCTCGCCGAGCAGGTGGTTGAACAGGTACAGGCGCTGTTCGAAGCCCGGCGCTACCTTGACCGGCTCGACACGGGGCAGCGCGGCGGTCTGCCTGGCCACCACCGGCAGGCGCACGGCCGGGGCGTAGATCTGGTAGTGCTCACGGATACGCTCGCCGTCGAGCTTGTAGCTCACCTCGACCTGGTTGACATGATCCGGGTACAGGCCGAATACCGGGATGCCGCCGTAGGTCCACAGCGCGCGGTCGGACACCTGGTAAGCGATGTCGACGCCGCGCTCGCCACGGCCCAGCACGCGCACATGGGCGGCACCCAGGGCACGCCCACCGTCGCGGATGATCGCCGTCAGCGGCGCCAGGCGGTAGGGGTTGACCACCACGTCGCCGAGCAAGGCTTCATCGCGGTCGGGCACCTTGGCAGTCAGGCAGGCGCCCTCAGGCAGGTCATGGGGTTGGGTCTTGGCATTCATGGCAAAGCTCCTTGTGCTCAGAAGTCGTAACGGGCGGTGGCGCCCAGGGTGCGCGGAGTCCCCAGCACCCCGGCATAACCGCCGTTGGCGGAGTTCCACAGGCTGGTGAAGTAGGTCTTGTCGCCGGCGTTCTTCAGCCACAGCGACAGGTCGAGCACGCCGTCGCCCTGGTCCAGGCGCACGCCGGTGGACAGGTTGACGATGGCGTAGCTGGGGATCTGCCCGTAGTCGGAGTCGTCGATGGTGCCCACGGCCTTGGAACGGAAGGCGTAGCTGGCCGTGACGTAGGGCTCGATGCGATCGCTCAACTGCCACTTGTACTGGCCGTTGAGGTTGGCGATGTACTTGGAGGCGCCCACCACCTGGTGGCCAGACAGGTCGCAGGTGGCGGCGGCGTTGGCCAGGCTGATTTCCGGCGGGCACGGCGCGTCGTCGTACTTGGTGTAGCGCACGTCGTTCCACGAGCCGTTGAAGTTCAGCGTCAGCCCGCGCAGCGGCGCTGCCGTGGCCTCGAACTCCAGGCCGCGGGAGCGCACGCTGCCGGCGTTGGCCAGGTACTGCACGCGGTTGACCTGGTCGTAGACGTTGGCCTGGTAGCCGTGCACCTCGGTCCAGAACAGGTTGCTGTTCAGTTGCAGGCGGTTGTCGAACCAACTGCTCTTGATGCCGAGTTCGGCGTTGTTGGCGCGCTCGGTGCCCACCAGCAGCGAATCGGTGCCCAGCCGTGGCGCGGCGCCGACGGTGAGGTTGACGCCGCCGGACTTCTCGCCGTGGGACAGGCTGGCGTAGCCCAGCAGATCATCGCTGAAGCGGTAGCTCAGGCTCAGCAGCCCGGATGGCGCGAAGCTGTACTGGTTGAGGTCGCCCGAATCGTAGGCGCCCACCCGGCCCTGGCGAGCGGTCGCGGCCGCGCCGCTGACCGGCGCGCCACCGGCCGGCGCGTCGCGGGTCACCCAGGCGCTCTTCTCTTCATAGGTGCCGCGCACCCCGGCGGTGAAGTCCAGGCGCTCGGTAAGGTGCCAGGTGCCCTGGGCGAACAGCGCGTAGCTGTCGGTATCGATATGGCCATTGCCGATCGTGGTGACGTTCGCCAGGGCGCCGGCCGGCGTGAGGTTCCAGATATCAGCCTGCGGGCCGTTGTAGGTGAACGACTTGTTGTCCAGGTCCTGCTTGAAGTAATAGGCGCCGAGCACGTAGTCGAAGAAACCACCAGTGGGCGAGGCCAGGCGGATTTCCTGGGAATACTGCTTGTCGCGCACCGAAACACCGGCGTTGTAGAACACCGGCACATTGAGGCCGTCGTCGTTGCGCGGGGTGAAGTCCCACCAGCGGTAGGCGCTGATCGAGGTAAGGGTGAAGTCGTTGGGCAGGGTCCAGTTGGCCTCCACCGAGGTGCCGCCCTGGAACACCTTGACCATCTGGTCGGAATCGAAATTGACCTTGCGGTCCTTGCCCGACACCAGCGTGGCACCGGCCTGGCGCGCCAGGCTTTCATAGCGGTTGACGCCGTTGAGGGTCGGCCCGGTGCTGTACAGGCTGAGGATGCCGTTGTCGGAATTTTCTTCGTTGTATTCGCCAATCCAGCGCAGGTTGAAGGTTTCGCTGGGCTTGAACAGCAGCTGGGTACGCAAACCCTGGCGCTTGCCACCGTTGAGGTCATGGCCGTTGTAGACGTTCTTCACATAGCCGTCGTCCTCGGTGTGGTAGGCGCTGATGCGCCCGGCCAGGGTATCGGTCAGAGGGCCGGAGAAGCTGCCCTGGGTCTGCCAGTAACCGTCCTCGCCCAGTGACGACTGCACGCTGCCCTCGCGCTGGAAGGTGGGCTTGCGCGTGGTGATGTTGAGCACCCCGGCGGTGGTGTTCTTGCCGAACAGCGTGCCCTGCGGGCCGCGCAACACCTCCAGCTGCTCGACGTCGAGCAGGTCGAACACCGCCATGCCCGGCCGCCCCAGGTAGACGTTGTCCAGGTACACGCCGACGCTGCCTTCCAGGCCATCGCTGGCCGGGTTGTTGCCCAGGCCACGGATCGAAATGCTCGACTGGCGGGCATGCACATACGAGACGTTGGTGCTCGGCACCAGTTGCTGCAGGTCCTGCACCCGATAGATTCGCTGGGTTTCCAGGGTTTCGCTGCTCAGCACGCTGATTGGCGTGGGCACGCTCTGCGCGCTCTCTTCACGGCGCCGGGCATTGACGGTGACGGTGCCAAGCTGGGTGTCCTGGGCGACCACCGGTGCGGCGCTGGCCGCTTGCTCGGCGAAGCTGCTGCCGGCGGCGGCCAGCAGCACCCCGGCCGCCAGGGGTTGCAAAGCGATCGCCGACGCGCGCGCCGGCCAACGGGAAAGTCGGGACATGCAAATGCTCCTTGAGGCATGGGCCCAGGCGAGCATTTCCGTTGGCGGAACCGAATCGCGGTCAGGCGGGCTTATATTCTTTTAAGAGATATAAATATTTGTAATTCATATTTTGTGGAATAAGTGACTCCCTTTATAAGGTTCCCAACCCTTCCCAGCAATTGCATTCCACCGAAAGTTTCCATGTAGACAATGCATATCGACCTGCGCCAACTCCGTCACTTCATCGCCCTTGTCGAACACCGCAGTTTCGTCGGCGCGGCAGCGGCGGTGAACCTCTCGCAATCGGCCTTCAGCCGCAGCATCCAGACGCTGGAACACAACGTCGGCTGCCGCCTGGTCGACCGCGCCAGCAAGGAGCTGGCGCCGACCCGCCAGGGCTTGCTGGTGCTGGAGCATTCGCGGCGGCTGGTGCATGGCGCGCACAACCTGGTCAACGAGATCAACCAGTTCAACGGCGCCACTACCGGGGTGGTGCGCTTCGGCTCGGGGCCGGCGCCGGCCGGTGGCCTGGTGCCCCGGGCCGTGGCCCGCTTCGTCGCCGAGTACCCGGCGGCGCGCACCTGCTTCCAGGTGGATAACTGGCAGGCGCTGAACCGCCGCCTGATGGCCGAGGAGATCGAGTTCTTCGTCGCCGATACCCGTCAGTTCGAGGCCGACCCGGACTACCAGGTGCACAAGCTGGCGCCGCAGCGCTGGCACTTCTGCTGCCGGGCCGGGCATCCACTGGCCGAGCTTGCCGAGGTGCGTGCGCGGGACCTGTTCAGCTATCCGCTGGCGACCACCTTCCGCCCGCCGAACATCCGCAAGATCCTTAGCGACCTCAGTGGGCGGCAAGACTTCCTGCCCAGTGTCGAGTGCGAGCATGGCTATGCACTGCTCAACGTGGTGCTGCACTCGGACACCATCGGCATCGCCTGTAGCGCCAACCTGCGACCCTACGACGGGCTGGTCGCGCTGAAGCTGGTGGACCTGGCGCCGGAGCAGGAAGAGGCGTTCTATACCCGCTATGGGGTGGTGAGCCGGGTGGGGTATGGCTTGTCGGCGTTGGCGCGGGGGTTGGTGAAGCAGCTGATTGCCTGTGATAGCGAGTTGTAGCGGACAGGGGCCGCTCCCACAGGGGAACAAGATCTCCTGGTAGGAGCGGCCTGGTGTCGCGAAAGGGCCGCAAAGCAGCCCCAGCAATCTCAGCCCTTGCGCGTGGTCCGACTCAGTTGCCCATCCACCCCCACCGGCACCTCGCCGGCCAGGGTCACCCGGCGCACGATGCGCGGCTGGGTGCCGTAGTCGTCCACTGCGTAATGCTGGGTCGCGCGGTTGTCCCAGATCGCCACGTCGCCGGCCTGCCAGCGCCAGCGCACGGTGTTCTCCAACCGCGTCACGTGCCCCTGCAGCAGCGCGAACAGGTGCTGCGAGTCGGCCAGCGAATAGCCCTTGATGCGCTTGACGAAATGCCCCAGCTGCAACGTCCGCTCGCCGCTGATCGGGTGCACGCGCACCACCGGGTGCTCGGTTTCGTACACGGTGGAGGTGAACACCTTGCGGTAGCGCTCGAGCTTGGCCGGGTCGACGTCGGGCTTGACGCTGGCGTAGTCGTATTCGTTGCTGTGCACCGCCCACAGCTGATCGGCCAAGGCGCGCAATGGCTCGGGCAACTCCTGGTAGGCCGCGGCGGTGTTGGCCCACACCGTGTCGCCGCCGGCGGCTGGCGCCAGCACGCTACGCAGGATCGAGGCCTTGGGGTAGGCATCGACGAAGGTCACGTCGGTATGCCAGGAGTTGGCCCGCTGGCCTTCGGCGCCGTCCAGTTGCAGTAGGTAGCTGGTGCCGTCCACCACCGGCACGGTGGGGTGGGCGATGGGCTCGCCGAGCAGTTGGGCGAAGGCTTCCTGGCCCACGTCGTCCAGGTGGGTCTGGGCGCGGAAGAAGATCACCTTGTGCCGCACCAGCGCCGCCTGGATGGCGTCGACAGTGGCCGGGTCGAGGTCGGCGGACAGCTTGATGCCACGAATCTCGGCGCCAATGCGCCCGGCAACGGGGTGGATGTCGAGTTCGAGAGGTTGCGGCGCGGTGGCCAGTGCGGCGTTGCTCATGGTCGTGGTCCTCAGGGTTGTTGTCGGGTCAGCGGGCGGCCTGGATGGCCTGGCCCTGTTGCAGGGCAGCATCGAGAAAACGCGGCTCGATCCAGTCGGCGACCTGGAAGCCGCGGCGGATCAGGCGCTCCTTGGCGGCCAGGTCGACGCCCTGTTGCAGCAGGGCGACGAAGCCTGGGTCCAGACGAGGGTCGAAGTAGTCGGCAAGGTTCTCCTGGGCCAGGTCATCGCGCAGGATCGCCGCCGGCCAATTGGCACTGTTGGCCACCAGCGCGACATAGGCGTCGCGGTTGTGTTCGTCACGCAGCCACTTCACCGCCTGCTGCTGGGCGTTGACCAGGCGTTGGGTGAGGTCCGGGTGCTGGCGAATGAATGCACCGGTCCCCAACAACACTGCCTGGGTACTGCCCGCGCCCTTGAGGTCGCGGGAGTTGACCGGCAGCTCGACCAGGCCGCGCTCGCGCAGCGACAGCAGGTTCGACAGGCCCCAGGTGGCATCGATCTGCTTGGCCGCCAGTGCGGCATTGGCGGCGTTGAAGTCCAGGTTGATGACTTTCAGTTCTCGCTCGCTCAGCCCCTGGCTGGCCAGGGCGCTGGCGAACGACAGCTGGTTGGCGGTGCCGCGGAATACCGCCACACGCTTGCCCTTGAGGTCCTGCAGGCTGTGGATGCCCGAGCCCGGCACCACCCCGAGGTAGCTCTTCACCCCGCGCACCCCGGCGGATAGCACGCGGGTGTCCAGGCCGTTGGCCTTGCCGATGATCGCCGCCAGGTCGCCCAGGTAGGCGAAATCCGCCTGGCCGTTGGCCAGGGCTTCGTTGACCACCGGCCCCGCGCCCTTGAAGAAGCGCCAGTCGATGCGGATGCCGTCCTTGGCGAATTCTTTTTCCAGCAGTTGCTGGTCGCGCAGCACATCCACCACGCCGCCGGCGGCCGGCTTGCTGCCGGCGCTGAGGTCCGGCACGGCAATGCGGATAACGTCGGGCTGGGCGGCATCGGCAACTGCTGGCAGGGCACCCAGCAGGCCGACGAACAAGGGGGTGAGCAAGTGGCGCAAGACGGTTCTCATGGCAAGGCTCCTTGGCAGGCTGCCACCGGCGATGGCCGGCGCTTTGGCCAGAAGCTAGGCCGCTCGGGTTAGAACCTGCAAAGATCAAAACTTCATTTTTTAGTAACCAGAAGACATAAACGAGACCCCATGCGGCTCGCCGAGGGGCTTGCGGGAAACGCATGGAAAATATGAGGAAAACGCAATGGAACGGGGGTGTTCGCCAGGAACCGAGCCGTGCTCTTATCCCTTGATGGATATTTATTTAGTTTTTTAATTCCTTAAATGAATAAACAAGGAAGGGTTTGCGAGGTGGACCTATGAGTGAAGTTCTCGGGGGCAATGTCGCGCGGCTTCGCTCGCTGACACAGGCCCGCTCCCAAGCCTTGCCCTGGTTAGTGCCTGCACTGGTACTGGCGCTCTGGGCGGTGGCCAGCCACGAGCACTGGATGAGCGAGCAGATCCTCCCGACGCCGGGGCTGGTCTGGCAGAGCGCGCTGGAGTTCGGCTCCGGCGAGCTGTGGGGGCACCTGTGGATAAGTCTGCAGCGCCTGTTCTGGGGGCTGCTGGCCGGCATCACCAGCGGTCTGCTGCTGGGCAGCTGGCTGGGCAGCTCACGGCGTGCGCAAACCTGGGTGCTGCCAACCTTCGTGGCCCTGGCGCAGATCCCCACCCTGGCCTGGATTCCGTTGTTCATGCTGTTCTTCGGCATCGGCGAGCTGCTCAAGCTGGTGGTGCTGGTCAAGGCGGTGGTGGTGCCGGTCACCCTGCACACTCTGGTCGGCGTGCGCGATGCCCAGCCCAAGCTGCGCGAAGCCGCCACCACCCTGCGCCTGCCGCCGCACCTGCTGTTTCTGCGGCTGCTGCTGCCGGCCGCGCTGCCAGCCTTCCTCGCTGGCGTGCGCCTGGCCCTGGCGACTGGCTGGACCTCCCTGCTGGCCGTTGAATTGCTGGCCTCCAGCGAAGGCATCGGCTACCTGATGGTCTGGGGCCGACAGTTGTTCATGCTCGACCTGGTGTTCCTCTGCATCCTGTTGATTGGCCTGGTCGGCGCCTTGCTGGACCGTGGTTTCTCGCGAGTGGAACACCGCTTGCTGTACTGGCCACAGCCAGCCACCGGCGAGCAGGTGCGCGGGCCCACGCCGCGCGGCTGGCAAAGCCTGCTGCTGCCTGCGGCGCTGCTGGGCCTGTGGCAGGCCAGCAGCAGTTTCGCCTGGGTCGACGGCAATATCCTCACCTCACCGCTGGAGGTACTGCGCAGCCTGCAAGCCGGCGTGCTGGACGGCTCGCTGCCCGAAGCGCTGCGCCTGAGCCTGCAACGTACCCTGGCCGGCCTGCTGCTGGGCGGCGGCGCCGGCTTGGCCCTCGGCCTGCTGCTGGGGCTTTGCCAAACTGCCGAGCGGCTGCTCGGCCCCAGCCTGTCGGCACTGCGCCAGGTGGCGTTGTTCGCCTGGGTGCCGCTGCTCACCGCCTGGTTCGGCCTGGGCGAAGGCGCCAAGCTGGTGTTCGTCGGCTTGGCGGCGTTCTTCCCGTTGCTGATCGCCACCCAGCGCGGCATCGCCAGCCTGTCGCCGCAGTTGGCCGAGGCGGCGCAAACGCTGCGCCTTGGCCTGGTACAGCGCCTGCGCCTGCTGGTGTTGCCCGGTGCCGCCCCCGCGATCTTCGCCGGTGCCCGGCTGTCGCTGATCTACGCCTGGCTCGGCACCATCGGCGCCGAGTACTTCATGCCCTCGGACGGTGGCATCGCCAGCCTGATGATCGGCGCCCAACAGTTGTTCCGCATGGACCAGGTGATGGCCGCCATGGTCCTGATCGGCCTGGTCGGCGCCCTGCTCGGCCACCTCGGCCAATCCCTCGAATCACGCGCCACGCGCTGGAGAACCGCATGAACGCCTTCATTACCCCGGCCCTGCACGCGGCCAACCAGGCCGACGCCACGCCACCGCTGGTCAGCTTCGAGCGGGTCGGCAAGACCTTCAGCGTCGACGGCCAGCCGTTCGAGGCCATTCGCGACTTCGACCTGTCGATCAACGAGGGCGAGTTCATCGCCATCGTCGGCTCTTCCGGCTGCGGCAAGTCCACCCTGCTGCGCCTGCTGGTGGGGCTGGACAGTGACTACAGTGGCAGTATCCAGGTCGACGGGCAGCCCGTGCGCGGCATTGGCGGCGAGCGCGGCATCGTGTTCCAGGAACACCGTCTGTTCCCCTGGCTGAACGTGGAACAGAACATTGGCCTGGGCCTGGTGAACGAGCACCTGACCCAGGGCGAGCGCGCCCGGCGCGTGCATGAGTTCGTGCAGTTGGTGGGCCTGGTCGGTTTCGAGTCGGCCTATCCGCACCAGCTGTCCGGCGGCATGGCGCAACGGGTGGCAATCGCCCGCGGGCTGGTGGCCAGCCCACGGATCCTGCTGCTGGACGAGCCCTTTGGCGCCCTCGACGCCCTGACCCGCCAGCAGTTGCAGGATGAGCTGCTGGCGATTCGCAAGCGCTCGGGCATTACCATCCTGCTGGTCACCCACGACGCCGAGGAAGCGACCTACCTGGCCGACCGGGTGGTGGTGCTGGAACCGCGACCAGGGCGAATCAAGGCGGTGGTGGAGATCGAGTTGCCACATCCGCGCCAACGCACCGGGGTGGCACTGCATGGATTGCGCGAGAAAGTGCTGCACCAGATCACCGGCGCCGAGGGTTACTTGAAGCCCGCCGTGCAGCGCATGGAGGGCTTGCGACCGGAACTGATCGCCCTGTGAGCAGGCGGCCCGCGCCCCTGGGAAAAACATCCGCAGATCAAGACCATGGACGCCACCGATACACATGGGTATCATGCGGCCCGTTGCACTCGTAGCTCAGCTGGATAGAGTACTGCCCTCCGAAGGCAGGGGTCGTGGGTTCGAATCCCGCCGAGTGCGCCATCTTCAAGAAGCCCTGGGGCATTGCCCCGGGGCTTTTTCGTTTGTGCGTGACTGCACAGTGCCACCTCTCCCGCGAGAGGGGTCATTGGTGTTAGCGTGGGCACTTCCCGTTTGCGTAAACGGGCACCCTCCCACACTTGCAAAGGAATGCGCACGCCCATGCCATTTACCAAGTTCTCCGCCGCCTCCGTGCTGCTGGCCAGCGCGGCCATGTTCGCGATCCCGGCCCAGGCCAACCTCACCCAGCAACAGTCCGCCGCCATCATCAAGGCCTACGACGGCAGCAACCCGGCCGACTTCAAGCAGTTCCTCGGCAAGCTGGCCGGCAGCGACCTGGCCAAGGCCGACAAGCTCGACGCGACCCTCAAGGCCTACCTGGCCGGCAAGCCGCTGAGCGCCGAGCAGCAGGACGAGATCAACCGCCTGCTGGGCCTGTACACCCGCATCAAGTACGCCAAGGCCGCCACCGAGACCCTGCGTGAACTGGTGGCGATCCCCACCGTGCGCAAGGAGGGCGTGCCGCAGCACGAGAACCCGGAATTCCTCAAGATCGCCGACAAGATCAAGGCCCTGGCCGAGGGCTTCGGCCTGCAGTTTCGCAACATCGACAACCGCGTCTACGAGATCACCCTGGGCGAAGGCAAGGAAGTGATCGGCATCCATGCCCACGCCGACGTGGTGCCGGTCAATCCGGACAACTGGAAGCTCAAGGACGGCACCAAGCTCGACCCGTTCAAGGTCACCCTGGTGGGCGATCGCATGTACGGCCGCGGCACCGAGGACGACAAGAACGGCATCGTCGTCGCGCTGTACGCGCTGAAAGTGGCCAAGGACGAGAAGCTGCCCCTGGCCCGCCAGTTCAAGCTGCTGGTGGACACCACCGAGGAAACCACCGGCGACGCCATCCCCTACTACTTCGAACGCAACGCCACCCCCGACTACAACCTGGCGCTGGACGGCGGCTACCCGGTGGTGATCGCCGAGAAGGGCTACGGCACCGTCATGGCCACCTTCACCAAACGTGCTGGCACGGGCCAAGGTGCCGAGGTGGTGGGCCTGACCGGTGGCCTGGCCACCAACCAGATCCCCGGCAGCTCGGTGGCGACCTTGCTTGGCGACAAGCCGGCAGAACTGGCCAAGGCCCTGGAAAAAGCCGGCGCCGGGTACGTCAAGCAGCACGGTGGCGACTTCAGCATCGACGCCAAGGCCGAGGGCAAGCAGGTGCTGCTGACCGTCACCGGCGTGTCGGCGCACTCCTCCGAGCCGGAGTCCGGGGTCAACCCGGTGGCGCGCATGCTCGATTTCCTCAATGGCGTGCAAAAGCAGGTACCGCTCAAGCACAACCACATCACCGACGCGGCCCGCTACGCGGCCGACAACTGGGGGCTGGACTACCTGGGCAACACCCTTGGCGTCGGCTTCAAGGATGACTTCATGGGCCCGCTGACCACCTCGCTGACCTTTGTCGGCCTGGATGACAAGGCCCTCAAGCTGGCGGTGAACCTGCGCATTCCCAAGGGCAAGCCGCTGGAAACCCTCAAGACCGAGATCTCCGACAAGCTCGGTGCCTGGGCGCGCAACAGCCACACCTCGGTGGCCTTCGACTACAGCCTCGACGAGCCGATGTACCGCAACCCGGAAGGCGAGTGGGTCAAGGCGCTGCTGGCGGTGGCCAGCGAGAACCTGGGCATGAAGCACGAGTTCGGCACCTCAGCCGGCGCCACCTCGGTACATGACCTGCCCAATGGCGTGCAGTTCGGCCTGGCCATGCCGGATGTGAAGTACACCGGGCACAACGACAACGAGTTCAAGACCGTGGAGCAGTTCATGCTCGACCTGCAGGTGGTCAGCGAGATGGTCGCGCGCCTGGGGCAGATGCCGAAACTCTGAAATCCGGGGGCCGCTTGACGGCCCCTCACCCCATGACGTTTTTCAATCACCTCGATGCCGTTTCCGGCATTGCCGTGCAGAGCGCCGTGCCGGATGCTTTATTTACTCCGACACGTCGCGTTTCCACCCACCGAGGCCCGTATGAAGAACGTCGAGCAAATCCTCAAAGCCAAAGCCCAGCACCACAGCGTCTACACCATCGGCCCTGACGACTCGGTGCTCGATGCCCTGAAGCTGCTGGCGGAGAAGAACGTCGGCGCGTTGCCGGTGGTGGAGAACGACCAGGTGGTGGGGATCGTCAGCGAACGCGACTACGCCCGCAAGCTGGTGCTCAAGGGGCGCTCATCGCCGTTCACCAAGGTGCACGAGATCATGAGCGCACCGGTGATTACAGTGGAACCCAAGCAGAACCTCGAGTACTGCATGAACCTGATGACCAACCGTCACCTGCGCCACCTGCCGGTAGTGGATAACGGCGAACTCCTCGGGCTGCTGTCGATCGGCGACCTGGTCAAGGAAACCATCGCCGAACAAGCCAACCTGATCCTGCAGCTGGAACAGTACATCCGCGGTGAATGACCCTGCTCAGTGATAGGCGCGTTCCAGCTCGTCCAGCTGATGGTCGAAGCTGCGCAGGCGCGCCGACCAGGTGTACACCAGCACTTCCAGGTCGCGATTGAGCACGGCGGTATTGCCGCCGTCGCGCGCGGGCGCGTCGCACAGGTCGAGTTGATAGCGTTCACGGGCCATGGCCGTGGCCACGCTGGACAGGTCGCGGGCGTTGGCCAGCCAGTGATGATGGTGGTCGTGGATTTCCCGGTCGAGCTCGCGACACTGACGCTTGAGGGCGTCCAGGCTCTGCTCCAGGGGCGTGCCCTTGAGTTCGCCCATCACCTCTTCGAAGGTGCGCCCGGAGTGCCAGTAACTGCCCCAGAAGTAGCGGTCGAACACCGTCTCGACCCGGCGCAGGGCAACCTTGGTGTTCCAGATGGTCAGCAACGTTCGCCCCTGGGCCACTTCCCGCCGGTTCAGGTGCAGTTGCTGCCAGGCGATCCAGGCCAGGCCGCAGAGCGCCACCGCCCCGGTCACGGCGGCGGCGGCGTAGAGAAACTGCACGGCGTGATTCATCGTGTGGGTGTGCCGGATACCGTAGAAGTAGCCGGCGCTCAGTGTGCCCAGGATCGTCACGGTGCACCAGAAGCCTGGTGCGTAGGGATCTTTCATTGCGCCATCCCCTGTTGTTTTCCCTGAGCATAGCAACGCCCCGATCACCCATCAGGTGCCGCTCGGCGCTTTATTTGCGGGGGCGACGCAAGGCTTCGTTGAGTTGATCGAACAGCTCGGCCCAGTCGGCATCCTCGAGGATGCTGTCCTTGAGGAACGAACGCTGGGCCTCGTTCCAGAATGGTGCATCCACCAGCTTCACATCGCCCTTGAGCGGGGAATGGCTGGTGATGAACTGATCGATGCCCTGGGCATCGTCCGCCAGGCCCAGTTGCTTGAACAGTTCGGAAAACTTGTGGATCGGCGCTTCCATGATTCACTCCTTTGGCCGGGCTGATCGTCCACGACGCCAGCCCGGCGTTGGTTGCGAGCATCAGCTCAATTCGCGCACTTCGGCGTGCGGCACCAGCTTCAAGTATTGCTCCATGCTCATGTGGATAAGGTGATCGTGGTCACCCGCCTCGAAATAGACATCGCCCTGGCGGGTAAGACTCCGGTCGAGCAGCATCGGAATATCATAGGCGCTGCCCAGCGCCGGGATAGCCCCGCGCTCGCAGTCGCCGAACAGGCTTGGCAACGCACTTTCGCGGGTCAGTTGCCAGGCGCCGGTCATGCGCACCTCGGTCATGTCCAGGTGCCGGTTGGCGGGCAGCACGGCCATGATGTAGTTGCCATGGCGGTCGTCGAGCATCACCGACTTGGCGACCCGCCCGGCAGGTACCCCGGCCGTGCGCGCCGACTCAAGGCTGGTGGCCGAGTGGGGATGGGGAATGATGTCGTAGTCGCAGTTGGCCTGGTCCAGGCGCTGCTGCAGGGTCTTGGCCATTCGCATGTTGCACCTCCGGTTTAGCCCCCACCCTGAAGTTTAGGCCGTGCCCCGGCAGGCACGGCTAAACTTCAGGAACAGGTCCGCACGAGGTGACGACAGGTGATCGCTCACGGCTGGCGTGTGTTGCTGTTGCTGCTGATGCTTGGCCTGGCGCCGGGCGGGCAGGCCGCGCCCGCCGGCAGCGTCTGGCTGCTCAGTGTCGACGACGCCATCGGCCCGGCCAGCGCCGACTACCTGCTGCGCGGCCTGGAGCAGGCAAGCGAGCAGCAGGCGCAACTGGTGGTGATCCGCCTCGACACCCCCGGCGGGCTGGACAGCGCCATGCGCCAGATCGTCAAGGCGATCCTCGCCAGCCCCGTGCCGGTGGCCACCTATGTCGCCCCCAGCGGCGCCCGGGCCGCCAGCGCCGGCACCTATATCCTCTATGCCAGCCACGTCGCGGCGATGGCCCCGGGGACCAACCTGGGCGCGGCGACGCCGGTGCAGATCGGCCAGGTCGACAAACCGCCCGTGCCCCCCGAACAAGACACCCTGGCGCGCAAGCAGGTCAACGATGCCGCCGCCTACCTGCGCGGCCTGGCCCAGCTGCACGGACGCAACGCCGACTGGGCGGAAAAGGCCGTGCGCGAGGCGGTCAGCCTGTCGGCCAGCGAAGCCCAGCGCCTGAAGGTGATCGACCTGCTCGCCAGCGACCTGCCGGCGTTGCTGCGCCAGCTCGACGGCAAGACACTGGTGGCCGCCGGCCAAGCGCTGCAACTGCACACTGCCGGCGCCAACCTGGTCGAACACCTGCCGGACTGGCGCACGCGCCTGCTGGCGGTGATCACCAACCCCAGCGTGGCGCTGATCCTGATGATGATCGGCGTCTACGGCCTGCTGTTCGAGTTCATCAACCCCGGCTCCGGCGTCGGCGGCGTGGTCGGCGGCATCTGCCTGCTGCTGGCGCTGTATGCCTTGCAGCTGTTGCCAGTCAGCCATGCCGGCGTGGCGCTGATCCTGCTTGGGCTGGCGTTCATGGTGGCCGAGGCATTCCTGCCCAGCTTCGGCGTGGTCGGCTTTGGCGGCGTGGTCGCCTTCGTGGTCGGCGCGCTGATCCTGATGGACACCGACGCTCCCGGCTTCGGCATCCCCCTGGCGCTGATCATCGCCCTGGCGGTGGTCTCGGCGCTGCTGCTCGGCGGCGTGCTGGGCATGGCACTCAGGGCCAGGCGCAAGGCGCTGGTCAGCGGCGATGCCGGGCTGGTCGGCAGCCTGGTGACGGTGACCCTGGTACGCGCCGACAACCCGTTCTGCGGCTCGGTACAGGCCCAGGGCGAACAATGGCAGGTGCGCTGCGCGACGCCGCTGCAAGCCGGCCAGCACGTGCGGGTGACGGCCCGCCATGGCTTGACCCTCGAGGTCAGCGCCACCGCGCCCACGGCGCAAGGAGCGTAGACGATGTTCATGCAATTGGGTTTCAGCGCCGTGCTGGTGCTGCTCGGCGTCCTGCTGCTGGCGGCGCTGCGCATCCTGCGCGAATACGAGCGCGGCGTGGTGTTCCAGCTCGGGCGCTTCTGGCAGGTCAAGGGCCCGGGGCTGATCATCCTGATCCCCGGCATCCAGCAGATGGTCCGCGTCGACCTGCGCACCGTGGTGCTCGACGTGCCGCCCCAGGACGTGATCACCCGCGACAACGTCTCGGTCAAGGTCAACGCGGTGCTGTACTTTCGCGTGCTCGACCCGCAAAAGGCGATCATCCAGGTCGAGGACTTCCTCAGTGCCACCAGCCAGCTGGCCCAGACCACCCTGCGCGCCGTGCTCGGCAAGCATGAGCTGGACGAGCTGCTGGCCGAGCGCGAGCAGTTGAACATGGACATCCGTGAAGTGCTGGATGCGCAGACTGACGCCTGGGGCATCAAGGTGGCCAACGTCGAGATCAAGCACGTTGACCTCAACGAGTCGATGATCCGCGCCATCGCCCGCCAGGCCGAGGCCGAGCGCGAACGGCGGGCCAAGGTGATCCATGCCGAGGGCGAGTTGCAGGCCTCGGAAAAACTGATGCAGGCCGCGCAGATGCTGGGCAAGGAGCCTGGGGCGATGCAACTGCGCTACATGCAGACGCTGGGCAGCATCGCCGGGGACAAGAGCTCGACCATCGTCTTCCCGTTGCCGGTGGATCTGCTCAGGGGGTTGGTGGACAAACAACGCTGAGGCCACACGATCCCCTGTAGGAGCCAGCGTGCTGGCGAACAGGGCCATTCGCCAGCACGCTGGCTCCTACAGGAGGAACAGTATGAAGTTCAGATCGGCGCCCGACGCAGGGTAGCCAGGAAGGTCGCGGCACCGATGAACAGCCCGGCAAAGGTGCGGTTCAAACGCTTCTGCTGTTTCGGCGTGCGCAGCAGGCGCAGCACGCGCGAGGCCAGCCCGGTGTAGCCGGCCATCACCAGCAGGTCGACGCTGATCATGGTCACGGTGATCGCCAGGTACTGCGGCAGCAGCGCCTCGTGCGGGTTGATGAACTGCGGCAGCACCGCGAGCATGAACACCAGCGCCTTGGGGTTGCTGACGTTGACCAGGAAACCGCGGAACATCAGGCTCAGCGGCTTGCCGATCGGCCGCACGCCGGACTCGTCGCTCATGTCCAGCGGCAGCGCGCGCCACTGCTTGTAGGCGAGGTAGATCAGGTAGGCGACACCGAACCACTTGATGACCTGGAAGGCCGTGGCCGAGGCAGCGAGGATCGCGCCCACGCCGGCGGCGATGATGGCGATCTGTACGATCAGGCCTAGTTGCAGGCCCAGGGCGTTCCAGTAGCCACGCCAAAAACCGTACTGCAGCCCACTGGACATCGAGGCAATCGCCCCGGCCCCCGGCGACAGGCTGATCACCCAGCACGCGGCAAAGAACGCCAACCACGTTTCCATCGACATCGCACACCTCGCTCGACCATTTATTGCAAAACGTTAAGCTACGGTGCTGGCGAAAAAATAACCAGTGGTTTTTACGCTTGCAACGATCAGTCGTCGAGGGCCGGGGAGTCCTGCAGCGTGACTGCCGCCTCGGCCCCTCGCCAGCGGCGCACGGCCTTCTGGAAGAACTGGCTGTTGGGCACCTGCACCAGCGCGCCACCGGCCTCCGGCGTTTCCATCAGGGTGGTGTAGAGCAGGTTGATGGCGATCACCCGGCCCTTCACTCCCGGCTTGTCGAGGGTATCGACCAGCTCGACCACATCGCCGATGCGAAATGGCCCGACGGTGTAGATCAGCACCGCGCACAGCAGGTTGGACAGCACGCTCCAGATGGCGAAGAAGGCCACCGCAGCCACCGCGACGAAGCCCGACAATGCCGTCCACAACACCGTGGCCGACACCCCCAGGCGCTCCAGCACGAACAGCAGCGCGCTGCCCATGACCAGCCAGCGCAAGGCCCCGCGCACCGGCACCAGCAGCTCGTGGGGCAACGGGTAGCGCTCGCCCAGGCTCTGCAGGCCACGCCCAACCATGCGCTGCAGGACGAACGCGGCAATCAGGATCAACAGGATCTGCAGCCCTAGCCAGAAGGTGTCCATCCACTGCCCCGGCAGCAGCGAACGCAGCTCTTCCATCAGGACAGCGCCTCGAGCTCGGCCTGCATGCTTTCCAGTGTTTCCAGGGCTTGCATCCAGGCTTCCTCAAGCTCGCCTTCGCGTTGCTTGAGCTTGGTCTGACGGGCCAGCAGGTCGCGCAGCTCGTCCTTGCGCGAGGCCTCGTACAAACCGCTGTCGCCAAGGGCGGTTTCGATCTCGGCCAGTTGCTGGTGCACCTGGTTGAGCTCGGCCTCGAGTTTGTCGGCGGCCTTCTTGTGCGGCGCCAACTGCTGACGCAAGGCGGCGGCGGCCTGGCGCTGGGCCTTCTTGTCGGTCTTGTCCGGGTTGACCGGAGTATTGCTGGCCGGCGCATTGCGCTGACGGTACTCGATCAGCCAGCGGCTGTAGTCGTCGAGGTCGCCGTCGAAGGTGTCGACCTTGCCGTCGGCCACCAGCAGGAAATCGTTGGTGGTGCTCTTGAGCAGGTGACGGTCGTGGGATACCACCACCACGGCCCCGGCAAACTCCTGCAGGGCCATGGTCAACGCCAGGCGCATCTCCAGGTCGAGGTGGTTGGTCGGTTCGTCGAGCAGCAGCAGGTTAGGCCGTTCCCAGGCGATCAGGGCCAGGGCCAGGCGCGCCTTTTCGCCGCCGGAGAAGTTGACCACCGGCTCGTCGACGCGATCACCGTGGAAGTCGAAACCACCCAGGAAGTCGCGCAGGGTCTGCTCACGCTCGCTCGGCGCAATTCGCTGCAAGTGCAGCAGCGGGCTGGCCTTGTCGTCCAGCGAATCGAGCTGGTGCTGGGCGAAGTAGCCGACGGCGAGGTTCTCGCCGCGCACCAGGCGCCCGGACAGCGGCTGCAACTCGCCGGCGAGGTTCTTGATCAGGGTCGACTTGCCCGCGCCGTTGGGGCCGAGCAGGCCGATGCGCGCACCGGGCGCCAGTTGCAGCTTGACCTTCTCGAGGATCGCCTTGTCGCCGTAACCCAGGCGGCCTTCGGCGAGGTCGAGCAACGGGCTGGAGATTTTTTCCGACTCGCGAAAGACGAAGTCGAACGGCGAATCGACATGCGCCGCCGACAGCTCCTCCATGCGCTCCAGGGCCTTGATCCGGCTCTGCGCCTGGCGCGCCTTGGTGGCCTGGGCCTTGAAGCGGGCGATGTACTTTTCCATGTGCGCGCGCTGCGCCTGCTGCTTCTCGTACGCCTGCTGCTGCTGCGCCAGGCGTTCGGCGCGGGTGCGCTCGAAGGCGCTGTAGCCGCCCTTGTAGAGGTTGAGCTTGCGCTGCTCGACATGCAGCACATGGTCGACCACGGCGTCGAGGAAGTCGCGGTCGTGGGAGATCAGCAACAGCGTGCCCGGGTAGCCCTTGAGCCAGTCCTCGAGCCAGAGGATGGCGTCGAGGTCCAGGTGGTTGGTGGGCTCGTCGAGCAGCAGCAGGTCGGACGGGCACATCAAGGCCTGCGCCAGGTTCAGGCGCATCCGCCAGCCACCGGAGAAGTCGCCGACCCGGCGGTCCATCTGCTCGTTGCTGAAACCTAGGCCCGCCAGCAGCTTGCGCGCGCGGGCATCGGCGGTGTAGCCGTCGGCGCTGTCCAGCTCACTGTGCAGGCGGGCCAGGGCGGTGCCGTCGTGGGCCTGCTCGGCGGCGGCGAGTTCGGCCTGGACCTTGCGCAGGCGCACATCGCCGTCGAGCACGTAGTCCACGGCGATGCGCTCGAGGGTGTCGACCTCCTGGCGCATGTGGGCGATGCGCCAGTCGCCGGGCAGCTGGCAGTCGCCGGCATCGGGCGACAGCTCGCCGCGCAGCAGGGCGAACAGGCTGGATTTGCCGGCGCCATTGGCGCCGATCAGGCCGGCCTTGTGACCGGTGTGCAGGGTCATCTCGGCGCCTTCTAGCAGGCGCTGTGGACCACGCTGTAAAGTGAGGTTCGATAGTCTGATCATGATGGTCGCGGAGTCTACCAGCTTCGCCGACCCCTGGCGCGAGTGAAACCATGCACACCGACCTGTGGAATCACGCCCTGGCCCTGTACGCCCGGCCGGGTGTCGAAGCGGCCAGCCTGGCCCTTCAGGAACTGGGCGGCGATGTCTGCCTGCTGCTCTGCGCCACCTGGCTGCAGGCCCGTGGCGTGACCGCCGACGAGCAACGAACGGCCGCCTTGCAGGCCTTGGCCAGCCCCTGGCAACGCGACGTGGTTGCGCCGCTGCGCACGCTACGCCGGCAGTGGCGCGAGCACGCGCTGGCCGACCCGCAGTTGAGCGTGTTGCGTGAACAGGTCAAGGACCTGGAACTACAGGCTGAGCGTACCTTGCTCGAACGTCTGGAGGCGTTGGCGCGGGAGTGGCCTGCGACAGCGGACGCCGGGCAGGATTGGCTGGCCCGACTGGCGCCGGACCAGGCCCGGAACCACGACGCGCTGCATCAGCTGCGCGTCGCGGCCCGTGAGCTTCAGGACGCCGAAGTCGGCGACTGAGCCGGGGTAGCGGTTGCTGCTGGCGCTGCCGTGCTGGCTGCCGACGCAGGGGAGGCACCGTTGGCCGCCGTGGCTGGTTTGCTGTCAGCGGGTTTGCTGGCAACCGGCTTGGCGGCGGCGGGTTTGGCCGGGGCCTTGGCGGCAACGGGCTTGGCAACCGGTTTGGCTGGTGCCTTGGCCGGTGCCTTGGTGGCAGCAGGCTTGGCCGCCGCAGCTTTCACCGGAGCCTTGGCTGCTGGTTTGGCCGCTGTGGTTTTCGCCGGGGCCTTGGCGGCGGCAGGTTTGGCAACGGCTGGTTTAGCCGCTGGCTTGGCAGCGGGTTTGGCGGCGGCTGTTTTCGCCGGTGCCTTGGCAGCGACAGGCTTGGCCGCGGCGGTTCTGGCCGGGGCTTTGGCAGCGGCAGGCTTGGCGGCAGCGGATCTGGCCGGCGCCTTGGCAGCGGCAGGCTTGGCAGCAGCGGTTCTGGCCGGGGCCTTGGCCGCAGCGGGTTTAGCCGCTGGCTTGGCGGCAGCAGCCCGGGCCGGCGCCTTGGCGGCGGGCTTGGCAGCGGGTTTTGCTGCCGGTTTGGCCGCGGTGGTTTTCGCCGCAGGCTTGGCCGCGGCCTTCGGTGCTGCGGCACGCGAGTCCAGTGCCTTGGCGGCAGCCTCGCGCACCTTGCCGACGCCCTGGGCCAGCTTCAGGCTTTCCTGGGCGTCACGCTTGAGTTGCTGGATATAAGTGCGGGTCTGGGTCTGGCGATCCTTGAGCGAGTCGAGCAAGTCTTCAAGTTCACCGGCGGCTTTTTGTGCCTTGCCCTGTGCCTTGGCTTTACCGGCCTTGGCCGCGTCCTGCAACTTCAGGCGGGCGTTGTGCAGTTTCTCCTGGGCCTTGCCACGTTGTTTTTCCAACTTGGCCAATAGCTTCTCGGCATCCGCCAGCGCTTGGGAGCAGGCATCTTCCAAATGTTCGAGCAGGCTGCCCGAAAGTTGCTGGAGCAGGTGCAACGGCGTACTTACTGGCTTCTTTTTGGCCGACATGGTTTACCTCCTGGCTGACGAGAGTGCGGCTCATACTATGCTTCTGCTGCTACCGCCGCTAGGGCATGTTGACCGTCTCGGTAGCGCCGCGTTGCATGCCTGGGCAAAGTTGTTGTCTTGCAGCTGCAAGCAAGTGTAGTTGCCCGTTAATGTGTTGCCGATATTTACACATCTTTCGGCAACAAGGCTGGCATACTTCGCGCTCATTGCCGCAGGAGTCTTCCATGCCTCGCTCTCTGATTTTCGGCCTGTGCCTGGTGCCTGCGCTGTGCCTGGCCAACACCGACAACAGCCCCGCCACCGACAGCGACCTGGCCTACAGCCTGGGTGCCAGCCTGGGCGAGCGGCTGCGCCAGGAAGTGCCTGGGCTGCAGCTCGAGGCCCTGGTGGAAGGCCTGCGCCAGGCGTATCAAGGCGAGCCTCCACGTATTGCCAAGTCGCGCATGCAGGCCATCCTCGCGCAGCACGAAGAACAGGCCAATGCTGCCGCCGAACAGGCGCAGGTGGACAAGCTGCTGGCCGCGGAAAAACGCTTCCTCGCCAGCGAACGCGCCCGCAAAGGCGTCCATGAGCTGGCCGATGGCATTCTCTACAGCGAACTGGCCAGCGGCACGGGCGCACAGCCCAAGGCCAGCGGCAGGGTGCAGGTACGCTACGTGGGACGTCTGCCGGATGGCACGGTGTTCGACCAGAACCTGCAACCGCAATGGTTCAAGCTCGACTCGGTGATCGAAGGCTGGCAGGTGGCATTGCCGAAGATGAAGACCGGGGCGAAATGGCGCCTGGTGGTGCCATCGGCCAAAGCCTATGGCGCCGACGGGGCGGGCGACCTGATCGCGCCCTATACCCCTCTGGTGTTCGAAATCGAGCTGCTGGCAGTGTCCGACTGATTCAGGCCTGGACTGCGTCTTCTTGCTTGTGTGCAGTGTGCAGCACGTCGATGAGGCAGTCTTCGAGCTCGAAGCGTTCGCGCAGCAAGCTGCCTAACTTGCCCAGTTTTTCGGCGAAGCGTTCGGGGTCGGTGCACTCGCCCTTTTCGCAGTGGTCATTGAAAGCCAGCGCGATCTGGGTGCTGTCATCGATACGTGGATTGATCTGCTTGGCCAGTTCAAGCGCCTTGGTATCGCCAAAGGCCTTGGCTTCGCTGACCAGCTGCTCGCTGACCTCGAAGTGCCAGGCCGAAACATAGTCGACCAGAACGGCGCAGAAATCGCGGTTCTGGTCTTTGTCGGCAAACGCCGGCTTGGCATCGCGCAGGGCGCGGAAGGCTTGCACCAATTCCTGGCGCTCCTCCAGCCAACGATCGATCAGCTTGTGAACACCGCCCCAGCGTTCCTGGGCGTTCTGGCAACTATCGAGCATGGCAATCTCATCCCTTCTGGGTAGATGCCGCTGCACCTCGCGACACAATACCGTGGCACAAAGGTGACATCAGCAAACGGCATCGAGCAGTTGTATTTTCGGTGGGCGTGCTGGGAGATTATGCCCGCGCGACCTGCCCATCAAGGTACGCAGCAGACAAAGTTCATACAAGCGTTTAATCCCTTTCGCCCGCACCACTGGTCGAACAACGCGGCGGGCATTGCCCTGGGTCAACGCAGCGCGCCCTTGCGGAATCGATACGCCACCAGCCAGGACGCGGGCAGCGCGGCCAGCAGCAAAAAGGCCAGCAGGCTCCATTCGGGCAAGGTCAGGTCGAGGAAGCTCCAGCTGATGGAGACGCAATCGGGGCTGCCCAACACGAACATGTGCAGGATCTCGCCCAAGGGCCGCTGCACGAGCTGCTCCAGCGGCAGGTGGCAACCGGCGCTGGGCGACGGGTCGCTCTGCAACCAGACATGCCGCCCCGCCAGCAACGCCCCGGCCACGGCGGTGGCCAAGGTCAGCCAGGCATAGCCGCGCTTGGCCCACGAGCGCGGGGCATGCAGCACCGCCGCCAGGCTCGCCAAGGCATACAGGCCGAGCATCAGACGCTGGCTGAAACACAGCGCGCAGGGGATCAGGCCAACCACCGATTCGAGCCGGAACGAGGCGACCAGCACCCCCAGGGCAATCAGGAGGGCAGGAAGGTAAAAGCTGCGCAAGCAGGCCAGCGACATGGGCAAGGGGTGTCCGCGAGTCAGGGAGGATGGTGAAAACGGTAGAGGAAAGGTGCGCTTTGTATCAAGGCGCTACAGCGGGGACAAGTCGCTGAATGGGCTCAGAATTGATTCTGTGGGAAGCAGGAAAGTTCTGACAAGCAGGCAGATGCAGTCAACAGCACGGCATTAGCGCGTTGGCATCGGCGAACACCGGCACAGCCGGTGCCGCCAATGCGCGCCTGGTTCGCCAGCAAGGCGCCTAGAGAAAGTGCGAACGGCGGGTGGTCAGGCCCGCACGCCTTCCGGCAAGGGCAGGGCCAGCAGGCGCTCGTCCAGCAACCCGAGGCCTTCCTGGAACAGCTGGTTGCTGCGCTCCGTTTCGCCCAGCCCGGCCAACAACCGCGCCAGCTCCGCACAGGCCTCCGGGTTGCGCTCCAGGCGCAGGCTGCTCTCCAGGTAGTCGCGTGCCTTGCCCCACAGACGGTTCTGCAAGCTCAGGCGCCCCAGGGTCAGCAACAGGCTAGGGTCTTGCGGGTGTTCCTTGAGCCACCCCTCGGCAACCTGTAGCTGGCGCGCCGGGTCATCGCCGCGCACCAGGCCATACAACCGCGCCAGGTGGCTCTCATAGCCGCGCTTGAGCGCAGCCCGCAGCACCTGTTCGGCCTCGCCTTGGGCACCGCTCTGACGCAATTGCTCGGCATACGCCGACACCAGCTGAGGCTCTTGGCGCTGGGCCGCCGTCAGTTGCTGCCAGGCCCGCTCCAGTGCCTGGCGGGCAGTCTGCGGGTCCTCGCCACGGCTGGCCGCCAGGCCCAGGTTCTGACCCCAGGCACGCTGCTCCAGATCTGCCAGCTCGGCCGGCGGCAGCACCTTGTGCTTGCGCAGGTCTGGCAGCAGGCGAATCAGTGCCGGCCAGTCGCCGCGTTCCAGGTGCAGGCGCTGCAACAGGCGCAGCACCTGGGCATTGTGCGGGTGACGCTCCTGCATGGCCTGCAGGGCTTCGAGCGCGCCGTCGTTCTCGCCACGGTCCATTTGCAACTGGGCGTGAGTCAAGGCAATCGCCAGTTCGGCCTGGGGCTGGCGCTCCAGGGCGCGTTCGAGCAGGTTGTCGCGGTCGTCGACACGGCCCTGTTCGTTGGCCGCGCGGGCGGCGCCAAGGTAATACAGCAGGGGCTGGCGGTCGGACTCGGCGGCCCGTTGCAGGTGCCGTTGCGCGCTTGCCCAGCGGCCCTCGGCCAGATCCAGCTGGCCTTGCTCGACGGCGATGCGGGTACGCCGGCTGCGGTTGCGCCGCGACCATGGGTTGACCACACCGCTTGAGGTCAGCACCAGACCGACCAGGTAGCGCAGCAGCAACAGCAGCACGACCAGCCCGGCCAATGCCCCCAGCGCGGCCCATAGCCCCGACTGGTAACGGAAACCGCCATAGGCGATCAGCACATAGCCGCTGTGCTTGGCGATGGCGATGCCCAGCGCCGCGGCGATGACGATCGCCAGCACCGCCAGCAGGTAGACACGCTTCATGGCTTGGCCCCCTCGGCGCTGGCCGGCTGGTGCCGCCGCTGGATATAGGCCTGCACCGCGACCAGGCTTTCGCTCAAGTCAGGCGTGACCACCGACACCGGTTGTTCGGCCAGCTGGTTGAGGCTGTCGAGCATGGCCTTGCTCTGCGGGTTGTCCGCGTTGAAGTTGGCCAGCAACACGCTGCGCGCATCGTCCAGGGCCTGGGCGTATACCTTTGCCTCACCGTTGAGCGCCGCCCACTGGGCCTGCTCGATGGTCAGGCTCAGGGCCAGGCGCAGCTGGTTGAGCGACTGCCCGGACAGCAACGGGCGCACATTGTCGTCGGCGTTGAATTCGATCTGGAAGTACTTGGAGATCTGCGCCCACCACTGTGACCAGCGGCTGGCGCCGTCGCCATCGGCCGTCAGCGCGCCCAGGGCATCGGCCTTGCCATCGAACTCCGGCGACTGGGCGCTGAGATGCTGGACCTGCTCGCGCTGGGCGGCCAGCTTGAGGAACAGGCCGGTACGGTCCGGCTGCTGGGTGCTGGAGAGCGTGGCCAGGCTGCGCGCCAGCTGCTCACGGGCGGCGAAGGCCCCTGGGTCGCTTTGCTCGCGGAGGATTTCATCGGCGCCTTCGACCAGCGCCTTGGCGCTGGCGATGTCCTGCAGCGCCGACAGGCGCAGGGTCGCCAGGCGCAGCAAATGCTCGGCCTCGGCCAGGCGCCACTCCTTGCGGCTTTCGCCAAGCGCGGTCTCCAGGCGCTGGCTCAGGCGCTGCTGGTCGCCCTGCAGTTGCGCCACCAGGCGCCGACGGTCTTCCAGCTCGCTGGCCGCCGGCAGGCTGGCCAGTTGCGCAGTGAGCTGCTGCTCACGCTGCTGCAAGGCGTCAGCGCGTTGATTCAAGGCTTGCAGGTGTTCGCCCTGGCCTTGCTCGCTGCCTTGCAGCTGCCGCACCTGCCAGGCGCCCCAGCCGCCAACCGCGACCCCGGCGGCGCCCAGCAGCAGCGCAAGCAGCGCCAAGCCGCTGCCGGAGCGTCGGGCGGGCGTGGCGGTAGTGGTGTTCGGCGCTTCGGACGCCTTGGGCTGTTCGGTGTTGGACAAGACAGTTTCGCTCACGTATCCATCCTTTGCAGGGTGCGCATCGCTGTGAAGCTTAGCGCCTTAAGGGGCAGGCGCAGCGGTTCGCTGCACGGCTGCCAGCAAGGCCGCGGCACTGGCGCCACGGCAATCCACAATTTCTCGAGCGCCCAGGGCGCGGGCCTGGTCGGCCACACGCGGGCTGGGCACGAACAGCGGCAGGCGCGACAGCCATGGCCAATCGACGCCCGCCAGCCGGTGCAGGTGTTCAAGCCCCTGCCCACTGCTGACCACTAGGCCGTTGAGGCGTTCCCCAACGACGCGCTGCACCAGGGTGCCAGGCGGGTAATGCGGCAGGCTGCGCCGATACAGTTCCAGATAATCGACACTAGCACCTTGCTCGGCAAGACGCTCGGCCAGCAGTTCGCGACCTCCCTCGCCACGGACAATCACGACACGGGCTGTAGGAAAGCTGGCAGCCTCGCGCAGGGCAGGCAGGCAAAGCAAGGCCTCGCTGTCGTCACCGGCTGTAGGGAAAGTCACCAAAAGCCCACGTTCCTGCAACACCCGTGCCGTGGCCTCGCCCACCGTGAACCACCCCGTGGGCGGCACTGCGATGCCCGCGCGGTCCAGGGCCTCGAGCAGCAGGCGGGCTGCCGGCTTGCTCACCACGATGATCGCCCGCGCCTGGCCGATGGCCTGCAGGCCCAGCCGTTGCGCCGGGCCCTGTTCGAGGGCCTCGATGGTCAGCAACGGCAAGCTCGCGCTGGCAATGCCCGCCTCTGCCAGGGCCTGCGCCAGTGCCGCGCAGTCCTCTTCGGGGCGAGTCAGCAGCAGGCGCCAGGGGCTCACGGGTGGCCGGCCTCGCCATAGACTTCCTGGAGGATCGCCTCGGCACCCTGGCCGAGCAGGTCCTCGGCGACCTGCACGCCCAGGGCTTCGGCCTTGCCACGCGGCGCACGGGCGTCAGCCACCAGCAGCGTGCCACCGGACGGTTGCCCGACCAGGCCACGCAGCCACAGTTGCTCGCCTTCGAGCACTGCGTAGCAGGCAATCGGCACCTGGCAGCCGCCATTGAGGCGCTTGTTCAGGGCACGCTCGGCGATCACGCGGTCGGCGGTATCGAGGTGATGCAGCGGCGCCAGCAGCGCATGGATCTCGCGGTCGGCGCTGCGGCACTCGATGCCCACGGCGCCCTGGCCGCCGGCCGGCAGGCTATGGTCGACACTGATGGTGGAGGTGATGCGCTCTTCGAAGCCGAGGCGAATCAGGCCGGCGGCAGCGAGGATGATGGCGTCGTACTCGCCGGCATCGAGCTTGGCCAGGCGGGTGTTGACGTTACCGCGCAGGAACTGGATTTTCAGGTCCGGCCGGCGTGCCAGCAACTGGGCCTGGCGGCGCAGGCTGGAGGTGCCGACGATGCTGCCGGCCGGCAGCGCCTCGAGGCTTTCGAAGGTATTGGAGACGAAGGCGTCACGTGGGTCTTCGCGCTCGCAGATGCAGTACAGGCCCAGGCCTTCGGGGAAGTCCATGGGCACATCCTTCATCGAGTGCACGGCGATGTCGGCCTGGTTGTCCAGCAGCGCGGTTTCCAGCTCCTTGACGAACAGGCCCTTGCCGCCGATCTTCGCCAGCGGCGCGTCGAGCAGCTTGTCGCCGCGGCTGACCATGGGCACCAGGGTCACCTGGATGCCGGGGTGGGCCTGCTCCAGGCGGGCTTTGACATATTCGGCCTGCCACAGGGCCAGGGCACTTTTACGGGTGGCAATGCGGATTTCGCGAGTGGACATGGAGCGCACCGAACCAGAGAAATACCGCCGATGATAACAGTTCCTCCCGCGGTTCCCGCAGATTCAGATCAGCAAAGCGCCACGTGGAAGGGGCTTGAGCCGCCGGGCAAACCCGCCCCCACGCAGTCGAGGGTGAGTCAGTGCAGGGCCTGCATCATCTTGCGCACCCCGGCCACATGCCGCCGGCTTACCGTCAGGGCATCGCCGTCGAGCCCCCTCAAATAAAGCTGGAAATGCCCCAGCGGCGTGCGCTGCAGGCGCTCGATGCGCTCGCGGGCGACCAGTGCGTTGCGGTGGATGCGAACAAAGCGCTCGCCGAACTCGTCTTCCAGCGCCTTGAGCGGTTCGTCGAGCAGTACCTCGCCGGCCTCGTGGCGCAGGGTGACGTACTTGTGGTCGGCAATGAAATAGATCACCTGGGGCAGCGGGATCAGCTCGATGCCCTTGCGGGTACGGGCGCTGATATGGCTGCGCGGGCCGCCCCCGGCGTCGCTGGCCGGGCGGGTCAAGGCCGCCAGTTGCGCCCGGTTGGGCTTCTCGGCGCGGCGCAGCGCGTCGCGCAGGGCCTGGGCCTGGATCGGTTTGTCGACATGGCTGAGGGTGCTGTCCTTGAAGGCCTGGCTGCCGTATTCATCGTCGCCGGTGCAGAACACCACGGCCGGCGGCGCTTCGCGCTCGCACAGGCGGGCGGCGACCTGCAGCCCGTCCAGGCCAGGCATGCCGATATCCAGCAGCACCACGTCGGGCTTGAGGCTTTCGATCAGGGCCAGGGCCTCCTCGCCGTTGGTGGCGCTGGGCTCCATCACGGTATAGCCCTCCAGCTCGCCGAGCAGCCGGCTCAAGCGCTCGCGGGCCTGGGGTTCATCATCAACGATCAGGACATTCATAATTGCGCTGGATTCCTGAGTGAGTCTCGCACGGGTATAGCGTAGACAAGTGTGGGATGACCGAAATGCGGTCACGCTACAGACCGGTGCGAAGGCCAAAGATTCACTGGTCCGGCAGATTCACCGCCAGTCCTCTGTCCAACTGTAGACGCTCCGTGGAACACTGCCGTTCAATCGTTGAATATGCCGCACCCCCGGCCCTGGGACGTTTCTCACGACCAGCGCCCCCTGCGGTGGCGGGCGCAACCCTGCTATGATCGCGGCACTTTTTCCGTTCACCCCTTCAACGAGTGAATCCATGAGCACCGACAAGACCAATCAGTCCTGGGGCGGCCGCTTCAGTGAGCCCGTCGACGCCTTCGTCGCCCGCTTCACCGCCTCGGTCGATTTCGACAAGCGCCTGTACCGCCACGACATCATGGGTTCGATCGCCCACGCCACCATGCTGGCGCAGGTCGGCGTGCTCAGCGACGCCGAACGCGACACCATCATCGACGGCCTGAAGACCATCCAGGGTGAAATCGAGGCCGGCACCTTCGACTGGCGCGTCGACCTCGAAGACGTGCACATGAACATCGAGGCGCGCCTGACCGACCGCATCGGCATCACCGGCAAGAAGCTGCACACCGGGCGCAGCCGCAACGACCAGGTGGCCACCGACATCCGCCTGTGGCTGCGTGACGAGATCGACCTGATCCTGGCCGAGGTCACCCGCCTGCAAAAAGGCCTGCTGGAGCAGGCCGAGCGTGAAGCCGAGACCATCATGCCCGGCTTCACCCACCTGCAGACCGCCCAGCCGGTGACCTTCGGTCACCACCTGCTGGCCTGGTTCGAGATGCTCAGCCGCGACTATGAGCGCCTGGTCGACTGCCGCAAGCGCGCCAACCGCATGCCCCTGGGCAGCGCCGCCCTGGCCGGCACCACCTACCCGATCGACCGCGAGCTGACCTGCAAGCTGCTGGGCTTCGAAGCCGTGGCCGGCAACTCGCTGGACGGCGTCTCGGACCGTGACTTCGCCATCGAATTCTGCGCCGCCGCCAGCATCGCCATGATGCACCTGTCGCGCTTCTCCGAAGAGCTGGTGCTGTGGACCAGCGCGCAGTTCCAGTTCATCGACCTGCCCGATCGCTTCTGCACCGGCAGCTCGATCATGCCGCAGAAGAAGAACCCGGACGTGCCGGAGCTGGTGCGCGGCAAGAGCGGCCGGGTGTTCGGCGCGCTGACCGGCCTGCTGACCCTGATGAAAGGCCAGCCACTGGCCTACAACAAGGACAACCAGGAAGACAAGGAGCCGCTGTTCGACGCCGCCGACACCCTGCGCGACTCGCTGCGCGCCTTCGCCGACATGATCCCGGCCATCAAGCCCAAGCACGCCATCATGCGCGAGGCGGCCCTGCGCGGCTTCTCCACCGCCACGGACCTGGCCGACTACCTGGTGCGCCGCGGCCTGCCGTTCCGTGATTGCCACGAAATCGTCGGCCATGCCGTGAAATACGGCGTGGACAACGGCAAGGACCTGGCCGAGATGAGCCTGGACGAACTGCGCCAGTTCAGCGACCAGATCGAGCAGGACGTGTTCGCCGTGCTGACCCTCGAGGGTTCGGTCAACGCCCGTAACCACATCGGTGGTACTGCGCCGGCGCAGGTGCGTGCGGCGGTGGCTCGCGGCCAAACGCTGCTGGCTTCGCGTTAAACCGTAATAGGGGCTGCTGTGCAGCCCATCGCCGACAAGCCGGCGCCTGCAGGGACCGGGTACTTTGTAGCGATGGGCCGCACAGCGGCCCCTTGCTTTCTCAGCGCTTGCCGCTCTTGATCATCTCCAGGAACGCCGGCATCACCGCGTCCTTGTCCGCCGCGATCCGCGCCATGTGTGGATTACCCTGCAGTTTCTCCAGCAACGCCGCGGCCTGCGGGAAGTCCGCCAGGAAGTCGAGGTTCAGCACCTTCTTGCCCACCGCGCAGGCCAGGTCGACCGAAAAGCAGAACATCAGGTCGGCGATGGTCAACTGCTCACCCGCCACATAAGGCGAGAACTGGCCATTGCGCTTGAGGGTGGCAAAGCCCGCGAGCAGGTCCGCGCGGGCACGCTCCTTGATCAACGGCTCCACCGCCGCGCCAAAGAACGCCTCGGCGTAGCAGGTACGCGCCGGCAGCTCGATGTACAGCTCGATCTCCCGCAGCAGCTCGCGCACCTTGGCCTGGCCGAAGGCGTCGGCCGGCAGCAGCGCCTTGCCTGGCTGGGTCTGCTCGAGGTAGTCGAGGATCACCCCGGTCTCGCTGATGAAGCCATGCTCGGTCTGCAGCACCGGCACCTTGCCGCGCGGGCTGACCGCCAAGGCCTGGGGCGTCTGGCCGCCGAAGAACGGCACCTCCTCGAAGGGCAGGCCTTTTTCCAGCAGCGCCAGCTTGACCATGTTGTAGTAGTTGCTGACCGCGAATCCATGAAGCTTGAGCATGTGAAGCAGCCTCCAGGGCCGTATGGGGTTGGCCCGGCTGTTATAGCCCCGTTGCCCGGCCCTGGCCAGTGCCATGCACGCCGTCGATGGCCGGGCATTGCCAAGGCAGGCGTGGCACACTGTGCGCCTCACCACAGGAGCACCGCCATGCGCGAACCCCAAGACATCGACGGCAATGATGAAGAAGATTTCGCCGAGGCCACGCTGACCCAGGCCATCGAGAACCAGATCGAAAGCGGCGAGCCACCCGCGGCCAAGGCGACGTTCAACAAACTGAGCCTGGTCGGCTACGAGCGTGAAGACATCCTCAACCTCATGGCCCATGTGCTGGCCATCGAGATCGACGCCATGCTCGACCAGGACCGCCCGTTCGACACCCAATGGTACGAAACCGCCCTGCGCGCCCTGCCGGAGCTGCCACCTGAGGCGGATCAAGGCGACATCGAATAAACCTGACTACACTCCTGACTTCCATCCTTGTCTCGAAGTCAGGAGTAGCCCATGCCCTTCAACCCCGAACTGATCGCCGAAATGGAAGTGCTTGCCCAGTTCAACCTGGACAGTCACCAGGAAGGCATCAAGGTGTGCAGCGATGCCTCCCCGGCGTTGGTCGCCGCAGCCAAGCGCCTGCACGACAAAGGTCTCACTGACCAGCCCGACGGCGGTTACCTCACCAGCCTGGGCAACGACGCCGCCGAGAGCGTGCAATTGCTGCTCAGGGTTCTGAAAACGCCTCAGCCGGCCTGAAGGCGTCGGCGCCTGCTTCGCCAGCAAGGCTGACGCCTAAGGGAGCGGAGCAGGCGCAGCGCTGCTGGTAATCTGACGTCAAAAAGCCAGCAACCCCTTATCCGACCGCGCCACTCAGGCTAAACTCGCCATTGCTCCCCGGCCTGCCTGAGTGCGCAATGAACCACCCCCATGAAATCCGCCCCGACCTTGACCAAGGCATCGACCGCAAGGAGCTGTCGCGCCTGCGCGCGCGCTTCCTGAAGATCAATCAGGGCCGCCTCGCTCGGGCGATGGAAGGGTTGTCCACGCGCCAACAGCAGGTGCTGACGCTGTTGCCGCTGTTCTTCCATGTCAACCACCCGCTGCTGCCGGGCTATGTCTCGGGGGCCACCCCCGCCGGCGTGTCGGGGTTCGAACCCGACGCCGAGCTGCTGGCCGAGGCCCAGCGCCTGACCCGCTCGTTCACCTACAAGGCCCGCCATGGCAACCCGCCACAACCGATCCATGGCCTGTTCCTGATGGGCAGCCTGGGCACCCTGGCCCAGGCCGAGCAAAGCGACATGGACCTGTGGGTATGCCACGCCCCCGACCTGGACGAGCAGGCGCTGGCCGAATTGCGCCGCAAATGCCAGCTGCTCGAGGCCTGGGCCGCCAGCCTGGGCGCCGAGGCGCACTGCTTCCTGATCGAGCCGCAAAGCTTCGTCCAGGGCGAACGCGACAGCCAGCTCAGCTCGGACGACTGCGGTACCACCCAGCACTACCTGCTGCTCGACGAGTTCTACCGCACCGCCATCTGGCTGGCCGGGCGCACGCCGTTGTGGTGGCTGGTGCCGGTCTACCAGGAGCACAACTACCGCGACTACACCCAGACCCTGCTGTCCAAGCGCTTCATCCGCGCCCAGGACGGCCTCGACCTCGGCCACCTGGCACAGGTCCCGCCCGGCGAGTTCGTCGGTGCCGGGCTGTGGCAGCTGTACAAGGGCATCGATTCGCCCTACAAGTCGCTGCTCAAGCTACTGCTGACCGAGGCCTATGCCAGCGAACACCCCGACGTGCGCTGCCTGAGCCTGGATTACAAGCAGGCGGTGTTCGCCAACCAGCTGGACCTCGACGAGCTGGACCCCTACGTCATGGTCTACCGGCGTATCGAGCGCTACCTGCAACAGCGCGGCGAAAACGTACGCCTGGAGCTGGTGCGGCGCAGCCTGTACCTGAAGGTGAACAAGAAGCTCAGCGACCGCAGCCGCAGCCATGGCTGGCAGCGCCAACTGCTGGCGCGCCTGGCCACGGAGTGGGGCTGGGACGAACGCCAGCTGACCCTGCTCGACAGCCGCAGCCAGTGGAAGGTGCGCCAGGTGGCACTGGAGCGCCGCGAGCTGGTGGCCGAGCTCAACCACAGCTACCGCTTCCTGACCCAGTTCGCCCGCCTGCAGAATGCCAACAGCCGTGCCGACCAACGCGACCTGAATGTGCTCGGACGGCGCCTGTATGCCGCCTTCGAGCGCCGGGCCGGCAAGATCGAAGTGATCAACCCGGGCATCGCCCCGGACCTGGCCGAAGACACCCTGACCCTGGTCCAGTCCGCCAACCGCAAGGAGCCGGGCACCCACCATTGGGGGCTGTACAACGGCAACCTGGGGGTGCACGAATGGGAGCACTTCAGCCCCCTCAAGCGCTGCCGCGAACTGCTCGAGCTGCTCACCTGGGCCCACCGCAACGGGGTAATCGACAGCAGCACCCGCCTGGCCCTGCACCCCGGGGTCAGCGACCTCAGCGAGTTCGAGCTGTTCAACCTGCTCGGCGCCTTGCAGCAGGGCGTGCCGCTGCCCCTGGAGCCGGTCAGCGAGGTGCGCCTGCTGCAACCCAGCGTGGCCGATGAAATCCTGTTGCTGGTCAACGTCGCGGTCGATCCCCTGCGCCACCACCGTGACCTGAACATCCTGATGACCACCGAGCGCACCGACTCGCTGAGCTATGCCGGGGTGCGCGAGAACCTGGTGCTGACCCTGGACCAGATCACCCTGAACAGCTGGAACGAGGTACTGGTGCAACGCTACGACGGCGACCACGCGCTGCTGCGCTGCCTGCGCGACTTCCTCAACAGCCTCGGCCAGCGCAGCCACCGCCCGCGGTTGCGGGTGCGCTGCTACTGCCACAACCGCGCCCAGGCCATCAGCCAGCGGGTCGAGGAGCTCTTCGATACCGCGCAATTGCTGCTCGACCAGCAACGCGACCAGCGCTACCTGGTGCAAGTGGCCGAGCACACCCATGTCCTGGAGCTGACGCCAGGGCAAGTGACCCTCGCCACCTTCGACGACCCCGCGCAGGTGCTCGCCGCCCTGGGCGAGGAGCGTAGCCGCTACAGCCCGCTGCACCTGGATGGCAACGCCCTGCAGGACGGCGACTTGCCGCTGGTCCTGGCCCAGGGCCAGCCCCATGCCATCCAGGTGTTCTACCGCCTGTACGAGGGCTGGGCCGACCTCTATGTCCTCGATGAGCACAATGCCCTGTGGCAGCAGCGCCTGCCGCTGCAGGACGAACGCCACCTGCTGCTGCCGCTGCAGCGCTTCCTGCAATCGATGCTGATGCGCCGCGACGCGCAGCTGCCACTGGACAGCCTGCCCCAGGCCGCGCTGGAGCTGCGCTACGCCCAGTTGCTGCCGTCTGGCGCTGGCAAGGCGCGCGGCATCGAGCCACGCCTGGCGCCGCAGGATGGCCACAACCAGCCCTACTACGAGGTCCAGGCGATCCTCCAGGCCGGGGTGGGCGATGAGGTGCATGTCACCCTGTATTGCGACCAGCAGGAGTTTTCCCAGCTGGAGCATGGCGAGCACCTGTACGCGGTGGTCGCCCGGCAGATCCTGCGGCAACGCCAGGGCCCTGGCAGCTACCGCTGCTACATCACCGACCTGGACTTGTCCGAACTCCTGGGCGACGAACCAGGCTCGACCAGCCTCTACCTGCGCTACAAAAGCCAGTTGGAACAGGCGCTCAACGAGGGCTTGGAACGGTTGCAGGCAACGTACGAACCCTGAAACGGCTTCCCGTTCAGGAACGGTTTCCTGCTGCCACGGCCTGATTTGTAGGACGCATCCTACGCGCTCCAACCTGATGAGGAGCGTGATATGAACAACGAAAACTGGATGGGCGCACACCCTGAGCTGGGGCGCCTGCGCATCGACCAACTGATTCTGCCGGGCAGCCACGACGCCGGCATGGACAAGCAGGCGCCAAACTTCTCCATCCCCCAGGAGATCACCCAGGACGTCCCGTGCATCGAGCAGATCCGCGGTGGCATCCGCGTGCTGGACCTGCGCGTGCAGTCGCACCGCTCGTACCCCCCCGACCAGCCGGCGCGCTACCAGCTGTACCACCTGACATCCTCAGGGCGCACGGTACTGGGCGATGTGGTGATGGCCCTCGAGCAGTTCTATGCGAACCCTGCCAACGCCAGGGAGATCATCGTGCTGGATTTCCATGCGTTCGACAGGTTCAATGCCGAGGAGCACGCACGGTTCCAGCAACTGCTCGACGAACATCTGGAGCCGCGCATGATCCACTGGGACATGAACGCCCTGACACTGGATGAACTCTGGCAGCAGCACCCAGGCAGGACCCTGGTCATCGCCTACAACGGACCGACCCCCCATCATTACTGGGATGGCGTGCGCCATGGCTGGATAGGCGAGAACACCCCCAGCACCCGCCGGCTGAAGGCATTCATGGACGAAGTCGCGATGGGCGCCCAGTCCCGCCTGCCACTGAGCTCGATCCAGTGCGCCAAGTACAACAAGTTCATCTTCACCCCCGACGATTTCAGCGACAAGATCGACGAGTGGTTCGAGTCCCGGGACATGGACAGCTACATCCAGCGCTTCCGGATCATCAACACCGACTGGTCGCTGCGCAGCCGCCTGGTCGACAATTGTATCCACGCCAACCGCGTGCGGGCACAGCACCTCGGCTAAGGCAGCTCAAAGATCGAAGTCACCCGCCGCTTCCGGCTGGTACTCGACCGCCAGCAATTCGAGCTTGAGGGTCTTGCCACCCGGGGCCGGCCAGTCGATCTGGTCGCCCACCGACAAGCCCAGCAGCGCGCAGCCGATCGGCGCGAGAATCGAGACATTGCCTTCTGGCCCGGCGTCCTTCGGGTACACCAGGGTCAGGTGGTAGTCCTTGCCACTGGCGATCTCGCGGCAGTGCACGCGCGAGTTCATGGTCACCACGCCGGCGGGCACGTCGTCGTGACCGACCACCTGCTCGGCGCGGTCCAGCTCGTCCTGCAGGGCGAGCACCCCCGGGGTGCTTTCATCGAGGCTGTCGAGCAGGCGCTCCAGACGCTGCACGTCCAAGCGGGTGAGGATGAGGGAAGGCTTGGTGCTCATGATCCAGTCAGACTCCTTTGAACAAGCAGTTTTCTACAGGCAGATAAAGCAAAACCCCGCCCAAGGGCGGGGTTTGCGAAATGCTTTTGGCGTCAGCGACGCTGAACTCGACACTACCACAGCCGGGCAAATACTCAAGCCCGCACCTTCGTTGGGGTTATGCCTGCGCCTGGCTTTTCAGGGCCAACGCTTCCAGGCAGATCTGCCGGCGTCGCGGGTCATCGGCCGAGCGCCACTCGCGGATATGCTCGACATGCCGATGGCAGCCGGTACACACCTTGTGCTCATCCAGCCGACACACATTGATACAAGGTGATGGCACCGCCGGGCTGACATTACTGTAGAGCGGCTTCGCTGGCCGAGGCTGGTCGCTCATCTCAGATCTCGTCGAAATCCAGCTTCTCGCCGGCTCGCTCCCAGACGATGCGCTCGAGCATCTCGCCCAGCAGTTCCTCGGTCTTCTCGCAGGTCCACTTGCCGTTTTCTTCGTCGTAGTCGAAGTGGAAGCCGCCCGACTTGTCGGCCAGCCACAGCTGGCGCAGTGGCTCCTGGCGGCTGAAGATCAGCTGGCTGCCGTTGTCGAACTTGACCGTCAGCACACCGGCGGAGTTCTCCATGTCCAGGTCCATGCCGCTCTCGTCGAACAGGTCTTCCAGGGCCTGTTGGGTCGCGTCGACCAGATCGTGGAAACGCGCTTCGCTCAAACTCATTGCAGGGACCTCGAAAAATGGCTGTACACACGCAAGCCGGGCACGATACGGGCGCTGGGCCGGGAAAGCAAAGGGTTGCTGTGACAGCCGGCTTGCCCGGCAAGCATAGCCCGCCAGGCGGGCCGACCCTTGCATAGGCAATCAGGTGGGCGCTCGGTATACTCGGCCGCAATACTGCATATTTCCAAGGATTTCACCCATGAAACGCCTGATTTCCTCTGTCGCGGCGCTGGTCGCGGTTGCCTGCCTCGTTTCCGCCTGCGGCCAGAAAGGCCCCCTGTACCTGCCCGAAGACGGCAAGGACGGCAAAGGCCCGCGCAAGTCGTCGTCGCACCAGCACCAGCGGGCCCAGCCTGTGCAGCAGCAACAGGACCTGGAGCCGCAAGAGCAGGCTGAGCCGTCGCCCGCTCAGTAAGGAAATCCCATGGATGCATTCAACTACCGCGGCGGCGAACTGTTCGCCGAAGGGGTGGCCCTGGCGGCGCTCGCCGAACGCTTCGGCACCCCCACCTATGTGTATTCGCGCGCCCATATCGAGGCCCAGTACCGTAGCTACACCGAGGCCCTGCACGGGGTCGACCACCTGGTGTGCTTCGCGGTCAAGGCCAACTCCAACCTGGGCGTGCTGAACCTGCTGGCACGCCTGGGCGCCGGTTTCGACATCGTCTCGGGCGGGGAGCTGGAGCGTGTGCTGGCTGCCGGTGGCCGCGCCGATCGCGTGGTGTTCTCCGGGGTCGGCAAGACCCGCGCCGACATGCGCCGCGCCCTGGAAGTCGGCGTGCACTGTTTCAACGTCGAGTCCGCCGACGAGCTCGAGCGCCTGCAAGTGGTAGCGGCCGAGCTGGGCAAGGTGGCGCCGGTATCGCTGCGGGTCAACCCGGACGTCGATGCCGGCACCCACCCGTACATCTCCACCGGTCTCAAGGAAAACAAGTTCGGTATCGCCATCGCCGATGCCGAAGCGCTTTACGTGCGCGCCGCGCAGTTGCCCAACCTCGAGGTGGTCGGTGTCGACTGCCACATCGGCTCGCAACTGACCAGCGTCGAACCTTTCCTCGATGCCCTGGACCGCCTGCTGGTGCTGGTCGACCGCCTGGCCGAATGCGGCATCCACCTGCGCCACCTCGACCTCGGTGGCGGCGTCGGCGTGCGCTACCGCGACGAACAGCCCCCGCGACTGGCCGACTACATCCAGGCCATTCGCGAGCGCGTCGGCGAGCGGGACCTGGCCCTGGTGTTCGAGCCAGGCCGCTATATCGTCGCCAACGGCGGCGTGCTGCTGACCCGCGTGGAATACCTCAAGCACACCGAGCACAAGGACTTCGCGGTCATCGACGCGGCCATGAACGACCTGATCCGCCCAGCCCTGTACCAGGCCTGGATGGACGTCAGCGCGGTCAAGCCCCGTGACGGTGAAGGCCGTGCCTACGACCTGGTCGGGCCGATCTGCGAGACCGGCGATTTCCTCGCCAAGGACCGCGTGCTCGACCTCGCCGAGGGCGACCTGCTGGCCGTGCGCTCCGCGGGCGCCTATGGTTTTGTCATGAGCTCCAACTACAACACCCGTGGCCGCTGCGCCGAAGTGCTGGTCGATGGCGACCAGGCCTTCGAAGTGCGCCGCCGCGAGACCGTCGCCGAACTGTTCGCCGGCGAAAGCCTGCTGCCGGAGTAAGCCCATGTTGCTGCGCTTTACCAAAATGCATGGGCTGGGCAACGACTTCATGGTCCTCGACCTGGTCAGCCAGCACGCGCATATCCAACCCAAGCACGCCAAGCAATGGGGTGACCGCAACACCGGCATCGGCTTCGACCAGTTGCTGATCGTCGAGGCGCCGAACAACCCGGAAGTGGACTTCCGCTACCGGATCTTCAACGCCGACGGCTCCGAGGTCGAACAATGCGGCAACGGCGCGCGCTGCTTCGCCCGCTTCGTGCTGGACAAGCGCCTGACCGCGAAAAAGCGCATCCGCGTCGAAACCAAGGGCGGCATCATCGAGCTGGATGTGCGCAACGATGGCCAGGTCTGCGTCGACATGGGCCCACCGCGCTTCGCCCCGGCCGAGATCCCGTTCGCCGCCGACCAGCAGGCGCCAAGCTATGCGTTGGAGGTCGATGGCCAGGTGCACCAGATCGCCGCGCTGTCCATGGGCAACCCGCACTCGGTGCTGCGTGTCGATGACGTGCGCAGCGCGCCGGTGCACGAGCTGGGGCCGAAGATCGAGCACCATCCGCGCTTCCCGCAGCGGGTCAACGCCGGCTTCATCCAGGTGCTCGACCGTCACCGCGCCAACCTGCGGGTGTGGGAGCGTGGTGCCGGTGAAACCTTGGCCTGCGGCACCGGTGCCTGCGCCGCCGCCGTGGCGGCCATCAGCCAAGGCTGGATGGATTCGCCGGTGACCATCGACCTGCCGGGCGGACGCCTGAACATCGAATGGGCCGGCCCCGGCACGCCCGTATTGATGACCGGCCCAGCCGTTCGCGTATTCGAAGGACAAGTTCGTCTCTAAGCGAGTATCCGCCATGACCGATCAGCCTAACGTTGCACCCGAGCTCGACGTCGAAACCGTGGTCGCCTACCTGCGCGCCCACCCGACTTTCTTCGCCGAGCACGACGAACTGCTGGTCGAGCAGCGCATCCCCCACCAGCGCGGCGACAGCGTGTCGCTGGTGGAGCGCCAGCTCAAGCTGCTGCGTGACCGCAACATCGAGATGCGCCATCGCCTGTCGCAACTGATGGACGTGGCCCGCGACAACGACCGGCTGTTCGACAAGACCCGCCGGCTGATCCTCGACCTGCTCGACGCCAACAGCCTGGAAGAGGTGGTCATGGCGGTCGAGGACAGCCTGCGCCAGGAGTTCCAGGTACCCTTCGTCAGCCTGATCCTGTTCGGCGAAAACGCAGCCCCCGTAGGGCGCTGGGTCTCCGGGGCCGAGGCGCAGCAGGCGATCGGCGGCCTGATCGCCGGTGGCAAGACCACCAGCGGCAGCCTGCGCGAACACGAACTGGCGTTCCTGTTCGGTGACGCGCAGCACAAGGAAGTCGGTTCCAGCGCCGTGGCCACCCTGGAGTACCAGGGCCTGCACGGCGTATTGGCGATCGGCAGCCGCGACCCGCAGCACTACAAGAGCAGCGTCGGCACCCTGTTCCTCAGCTACATCGCCGAAGTGCTCGGCCGCGTGGTGCCGCGCTTCACCCAGACCCTGCGCTCGGTGCGCTGATGGAACGCCAGCTGGAAGCTTATTGCGCGCACCTGCGCAACGAGCGCCAGGTGTCCGCGCACACCCTGCTGGCATACCGCCGCGACCTCGAGAAGGTCATCGAATTCTGTAACTCCCAAGGCATCGCCGGCTGGGCCGGGCTGCAAGTCCAGCAGCTGCGCCAGCTGGTGGCACGCCAGCATCACCATGGCCAATCATCGCGCAGCCTGGCGCGCCTGCTCTCGGCGGTACGCGGGTTGTACCGCTACCTCAACCGCGAGGGCCTGTGCCAGCACGACCCAGCCAACGGCTTGACGCCGCCCAAGGGCGAGCGTCGCCTGCCCAAGGCGCTGGACACCGACCGCGCCCTGCAACTGCTCGACGGCGGCGTCGACGATGAGTTCATCGCCCGCCGCGACCAGGCCATCCTCGAGCTGTTCTATTCGTCCGGCCTGCGCCTGTCGGAGCTGACAGGCCTGGACCTCGCCCAGCTCGACCTGGCCGCTGGCCTGGTCCAGGTGCTTGGCAAGGGCGGCAAGAGCCGCGTACTGCCGGTCGGGCGCAAGGCCCGCGAGGCACTGCAGGCCTGGCTGCGCCTGCGCGGCATCGGCGGCCCGCTGGACGATGCCGTATTCATCACCCGCCAGGGCAAGCGCCTGAGCCCCCGTGCCATCCAGATGCGGGTCAAGACCGCCGGTGAGCGCGAACTGGGCCAGCACCTGCACCCGCACATGCTTCGCCATTCCTTCGCCAGCCACTTGCTGGAGTCGTCCCAGGACCTGCGCGCGGTGCAGGAGATGCTCGGCCACGCCGACATCAGCACCACGCAGATCTACACCCACCTGGACTTCCAGCACCTGGCCGCGGTGTACGACAGCGCCCATCCTCGGGCCAAACGCAGCAAGGGCACGGACTCATGAGCATCAAGCTGATCACCTTCGACCTCGACGACACCTTGTGGGACACCGCGCCGGTGATCGCCAGCGCCGAAATCGTCCTGCGCGACTGGCTGGCCGCCAACGCGCCGAGCCTGGGCGCGGTGCCGGTCGAGCATCTGTTCGCCATCCGCGAGCGCCTGGTGCAGGCCGAGCCGGGCCTCAAGCACCGCATCAGCGCGCTGCGCCGGCGCGTGCTGTTCCACGCCCTGGAAGCGGTGGGCTACAGCGAGAAGCACGCCCTGGAGCTGGCCAACGAAGGTTTCGAGGTGTTCCTGCACGCCCGCCACCAGGTGGAGGTATTCCCCGAGGTGCTGCCGGTGCTGGAGATCCTGCGCCACCACTACACCCTCGGGGTCGTCACCAACGGCAATGCCGACGTGCGCCGGCTGGGCCTGGCAGACTACTTCCGCTTCGCCCTGTGCGCCGAGGACCTGGGCATCGGCAAGCCTGATCCGGCCCCTTTCCTTGAGGCGCTGAAGCGTGGCGAGGTGGACGCCGGGGCGGCGGTGCACATCGGCGATCACCCCGGCGACGACATCGCCGGCGCCCAGCGCGCCGGGCTGCGGGCGGTGTGGTTCAACCCGCAGCACAAGCCCTGGAGCGGCGAACAGGCGCCAGATGCCGAGATCCAGCGGCTGTCGCAGTTGCCCGACGTGCTGTCGCGCTGGCGCTGACTGGCTTCACATTCTCCGTCTTCATCCCTGTAGGAGCGGCCTTGTGTCGCGAAAGGGCCGCAAAGCGGCCCCAGGGTCGTTGTCGATACTTAAGCGCAGCCCTTTCCGACCGGTCCGACGCCTCGGCAAGGCCGCTCCTACAGAGACCGTACCAACCTGACAGGCACAAAAAAGCCCGCAGCGACGGCGGGCTTTTTTGCGTTCAGCCACTCAGATAGGGCGGCTGCCGTACTTGTTGTCCGGCTTCTTGGGCGGATCGGCGACCACGTTGGCCTCCACTTCCTGCACCTTGCCACCGCGCGACAGGAACTCTTCCATCGCCTTGGCCAGCGCATCGCGCTCTTTCTGCTTGGCTTCCATGCTCGGCATCTCGTCTACCGAGACCGCCGCCTTGGACTTGCCCTTGGCCGCCGGCGCCGGGCTGCTGTCGTCGTCGCCGGAGTCTTCCGCGCCGTCGTCAGCCGCGGCTTCGAGGCCTTCATCACCCTCGTCTTCGTCGCCTACTTCGAGGTCATCATTTTCCAGATCGTCGTCGCTCATGTTCTACCTCATGACTTGCGAAAAGCAGGTTAGTTATAGACCGGTGCAGCCGTAGACCGGCAGCCACCAGTGAAAATTCAACTGGCCGTGGGTTGGCCACTGCCCTGGGTGTCCGCCCCCTGGTGGAGGGCCCGGCACCCTGCAGGCCCTGCTCCTGGCAAGGCCTGACGAAATCGTGTTTGACCCTTGCTGGCCACAGGCTATTGGCAAGCCTAGCAAAGGGTGGCGAAGTGTGTGTGGACGACTCGTCCTTCACTCTTCGGCGCGCATTCTAGCGCGCTCGCGGAAAAAGCAAAGCACCAGAAACGCCCAATGACTTGTAAGTTTTCCGCCCAGGTCGCGAACAGGACAGCGAAACCGTTTGCCCGGCGCCAAGCGACAAACTACAGGCAAAAAAATGCCCGGCGAACCGGGCAAGTTTTCCCACAAGGCGGTTACAGGTTGTAGCCGCGCTCGTTGTGCTGAGCCAGGTCGAGACCGACCGACTCTTCCTCGTCGCTGACCCGCAGGCCCATCACCAGGTCGAGCACCTTGAGGATCAGGTAGGTGACGATGGCGGTATAGACCACGGTGAAAATCACCCCCTTGGCCTGAATCCAGAACTGCGCGGCGATGTCGGTCACCGCGCCGAAGCCACCCAGCGCAGGCGCTGCGAACACACCGGTGAGCAGCGCGCCGACGATCCCGCCGATACCGTGCACGCCAAAGGCGTCGAGGGAGTCGTCATAACCCAGCTTGCGCTTGAGGCTGGTGGCGCAGAAGTAGCAGATCACCCCGGAGGCCAGGCCGATCACCAGCGCGCCCATCGGGCCGACAGTGCCGGCGGCCGGGGTGATGGCGACCAGGCCCGCGACCACGCCGGAGGCGATGCCCAGGGCGCTGGGTTTGCCGTGGCCGATCCACTCGGCGAACATCCAGCCCAGCGCGGCGGCGGCGGTGGCGATCTGGGTCACCAGCATGGCCATGCCGGCGGTGCCGTTGGCGGCGGCGGCGGAGCCGGCATTGAAGCCGAACCAGCCGATCCACAGCATGGCCGCGCCCATCAGCGTGTAGCCCAGGTTGTGCGGGGCCATCGGCGTGGTCGGGTAGCCCTTGCGCTTGCCTAGCACCAGGCAGCAGACCAGGCCGGCGATACCGGCGTTGATGTGCACCACGGTGCCGCCGGCGAAGTCCAGCACACCCCAGTCCCACATCAGCGCGCCGTCACCGCTCCAGACCATGTGCGCGATCGGCGCATAGACCAGGGTGAACCACACGGCCATGAAGATCAGCATCGCCGAGAACTTCATGCGTTCGGCGAAGGCGCCGACGATCAGCGCCGGGGTGATGATGGCGAAGGTCATCTGGAAGGTGATGAACACCGCTTCCGGGAACAAGGCGGTGGCCGAGGTCAGGTTGGCCGGGGTGACGCCGCTGAGGAAGGCCTTGGAGAAACCACCGATGAAGGAATTGAGGTTGAGCACGCCCTTTTCCATGCCCGTGGTATCGAACGCCAGGCTGTAGCCGTAGACGACCCACAGGAGGCTCATCAGGCCGGTGATGGCGAAGCACTGCATCATCACCGACAGCACGTTCTTCGAACGCACCATGCCGCCGTAGAACAGGGCCAGGCCAGGGATGGTCATGAACAGCACCAGCGCCGTGGCGGTGAGCATCCAGGCGGTGTCACCGGAGTTCAGCGCCGGGGCAGCTTCCTCGGCCAGGGCCAGCCCTGGCATTACGAGGGACAATAGGGCTCCTAGCCCTGCGATCTTGCGCAGAGTCATGTTGTTTTCTCCTGGGGCGTTGGGTTTGGTGAGGCGGTGTTGCTGTTAGATCGCGTCGGTATCGGTTTCGCCGGTACGGATGCGGATCGCCTGCTCCAGATTGACCACGAAGATCTTGCCGTCGCCGATCTTGCCGGTATTGGCCGCCTTGGTGATGGCTTCGATCACGCGGTCGAGGTCCTTGTCGTCGATGGCAACGTCGATTTTCACCTTGGGCAGGAAATCGACCACGTATTCGGCGCCGCGGTACAGCTCGGTGTGACCCTTCTGCCGGCCGAAGCCTTTGACTTCGGTCACGGTGATGCCCTGCACGCCGATTTCCGACAGCGACTCGCGCACGTCGTCCAGCTTGAACGGCTTGATGATGGCAGTGACTAGCTTCATGAAACTCTCTCCCGATTTGGTGGACTTGCCCCAGGAAAACAAACCCGTCTCAAGTCTAAGCGCAGCGCCTGGCTTTGTAACGCATCGTCGCCACCCTCCCCCGGCTGAAACGCATCACGCGGTTTGAAGAGGGCCTGACGGCGGGCCTGGCACTGCCTGGTCACGACGGCTCGCATCAGTGCATGGCTCGCCAAGGTCTTTGCAGAAACCTTGCCAGCTCAAGCAAAGCGTCCAAAAACAGCGACTTGCGCGCAACAGCCGGGATTGGCCAGTTGCCAGCGGGGAAAAGCTGCACAACTTCGGTGCGCGACCTTTGGCCGCCCTGCGCGAAAAGCGTGCAGCGCAGGCGGGCCCAAGGGGCGTGCTACACTGCAGGCCTTTCACAGATCAGCGGATAGCCACACATGCTCGCCCCCAAAGCCTTTCTCGATGCCCTGAGCGACCAGGCTTCGCGCCTGTTCAGCGGCGACACCGCACAGCCTCGCGCCGAGCTTGAGAGCCAGTTCAAGGTGCTGATGCAGGGTGCCTTCAGCAAGCTCGACCTGGTCAGCCGCGAGGAATTCGACAGCCAGATGGTCGTACTGGCCCGCACCCGCGCCCGCCTCGAGGCGCTGGAGCAGCAGGTCGCCGAGCTGGAAGCCCGGATGGCGCCGCCCGCCGAGGAATAACGATCGATACACGGAGTGTTTGCCATGAAAGTCAGTGCCCGTAATGTCTTCGAAGGTACCGTCAGCGCCATCCAGCCTGGCGCGGTGAATGCCGAGGTCGAGCTGACCCTCGGCGGCGGCGAGAAGCTGGTCGCGGTGGTGACCATGGCCAGCCTGCACAACCTCAACATCAATGTCGGCAAGCAGGCCGTGGCGCTGGTCAAGGCGCCCTGGGTGGTGCTGATGACCGACGCCGCCGGTTACCGGCTGTCCGCGCGCAACAGCCTGGAAGGCGAAGTGGTCCGGGTCGGCGACGGCGCGGTGAATGCCGAGGTGGTGCTGAAGCTGTCCGGCGGCACCGAGGTGTATGCCATCGTCACCCGCGAAGCGGTGCAGGAACTTGGCCTGAAGCCGGGGGTGAAGGCCACCGCGCTGATCAAGGCCTCGCACATCATCCTGGGCGCCAAGCCCTGATCGCCTGAGCGAATGCCCGCTTCTACCTGGTTCAGGTAGAAGCGGGGTTTCCCCACGATGGCATTCAAGCGCTGCACTGTATTAATTCCCCTCCCAGCAGATGAAACTTATTTAAGTTAGGCCTTCCCGGTTGACTTCCCCGCTATGCTTTGCATAAAGTTCACCCGCCCCGAAAAGCGGGCCTTTATTTCAACTCACGAAGAATTCAATGGACACAGTATCTAGTCGCTGTCTGGCAGCCTTTGCTCGCCAGGCACTTGAACCGGAACTCCGGGCCCGCCCCTAGGTCGGGCAAGCCGCGCCAGAGCCTGCTGCTCCGCCGTAGCTTGCCGCCCCGGGTGCCCGCCCGGTCGGAGGCAAGCTCATGAACCTCATTATCGCTATCCCTCGCCTGCGCGCCTTTGCGCACAAGGCCCCGCACCGTCCTGTCCTTGGCTGGGGCCTGTCCTCGTCCCTGGAACCGCCTAGTCGATAGCGCGCCCGTTGCTGCCTGCAGTGACGCGCGCGATGCTGTCCGTTCGCTGAACTGACGCCATTTAAATCGTCAGAAACTTCCGAACTTTAAATAATTAAAGTTCGTTGGAGTTCTATTGCCCGCCATTGAGCAAAGGGATTAACCAACCATGGACTCAGCCAGTAGAAAGTTCGCTGCCGATCTTATTTCCGGCATTCGCCAGCGAACACCTAAACGTCGGAAAAAACACGCCTTTCATTGTTCGAATGATTGCGACACGGGACACGTTCACTCACCTCCCCTACCGTGAGTCGACTGTGTGTCGTGCCGCCTCCTGCGGCAGGAGCACAGCCAAATGACCGTAAAAGACCGCAACACCCGCAGCAAAGCCGGCGAAGACACCCGCCTGTCCATGCGCGCCGCCCGCGAAGCACGTAATGGCCTGGCGGTGACCCTGGCCAACCTCGACGCCAGCGAGCTGGGCCTGACCGAGCACGAAGCCACCAAGCGCCTGCAGCGCGACGGCGCCAACCAAGTCGCCCATGACAAGCCGCAACCGGCCCTGGTGCAACTGCTCAAGGCCCTGCACAACCCCTTCATCTACGTGCTGCTCACCCTCGCCGGCATCAGCTTCGTCACCGACTACTGGCTGCCGGTACGCGCAGGCGACCTGGACGAAGCGGACCTGACCAAGGTCATCATCATCATGACCATGGTCAGCCTCAGCAGCCTGCTGCGCTTCTGGCAGGAGTACCGTTCGGGCAAGGCCGCCGACGCCCTCAAGGCCATGGTCCGCACCACCGCCACCGTGCTGCGCCGCGCGCGCCACGACCAGCCGGCGCAACTGCGCGAAGTGCCGATGAACGAGCTGGTGGCCGGCGATATCGTGCAACTGGCCGCCGGCGACATGATCCCCGCCGATATCCGCCTGATCGAGTCCCGTGACCTGTTCATCAGCCAGGCGGTACTGACCGGCGAGGCGCTGCCGGTGGAGAAGTACGACACCCTCGGCCACGTCGCGCAGAAGTCCGCCGCAGGCAGCGCCAGCGATGAAAGCGGCCTGCTCGACCTGCCCAACATCGGCTTCATGGGCACCAACGTGGTCAGCGGCCGGGCTCGCGCCGTGGTGGTGGCCACCGGCAAGCGCACTTACTTCGGTTCGCTGGCCAAGGCCATCGTCGGCTCGCGCAGCCAGACCGCCTTCGACCGGGGCGTGAACAGCGTCAGCCGCCTGTTGATCCGCTTCATGCTGGTGATGGTGCCGGTGGTGTTCATGCTCAACGGCGTGGTCAAGGGCGACTGGAGCGACGCCTTCCTGTTCGCCCTGGCCGTGGCCGTGGGCCTGACCCCGGAGATGCTGCCGATGATCGTCAGCGCCAATCTGGCCAAGGGCGCCGTGGCCATGGCCCGGCGCAAGGTGGTGGTCAAGCGCCTGAACGCCATCCAGAACTTCGGTTCGATGGATGTACTGTGCACCGACAAGACCGGTACCTTGACCCAGGACCGCATCATCCTCGAACACCACGTCGACCCCAGCGGCCACAAGGACCCGCGGCTGCTCGCACTGGCCTGGCTCAACAGCCATCACCAGAGCGGCGTGAAGAACCTGATGGACCAGGCTGTGCTGCGCTTTGCCGACGAAGACCAGGGCTTCCAGCCGCCCTATGCCTACGCCAAGGTCGACGAACTGCCCTTCGACTTCATCCGCCGGCGCCTGTCGGTGATTGTCAGGGATGCCCTAGGCGATCACCTGCTGGTGAGCAAGGGCGCCGTCGAGGAAATGCTGGCCATCGCCACCCATGTGCAAGAAGGCGGCCAGCGGGTCGCCCTGGATGCCGGGCGACGCCAGCAACTGCTGGCCACCGCCAGCACCTACAACCAGGAGGGTTTCCGCGTGCTGCTGGTCGGTACCCGTGATATCCCGGCCGCCACCGGCAAGCCCCAGTACCACACCGATGACGAGCGCGAGCTGGTGATCCGTGGCTTCCTGACCTTCCTCGACCCGCCCAAGGAAACCGCCGGCCCGGCCATCGCCGCCTTGCGCGAAATGGGCGTGAAGGTGAAGGTGCTGACCGGCGACAACCCGGTGGTCACCTGCAAGGTCTGCCGCGAAGTGGGCCTGGAGCCCGGCCAACCACTGCTCGGGCAGGACATCGAACGCCTGGACGACACCCAGCTCAAGGCCCTGGTCGAGGAGCGCACGGTGTTCGCCAAGCTCACTCCGCTACAGAAATCACGGGTGCTCAAGGCGCTGCAAGCCAATGGCCACACCGTGGGCTTCCTCGGCGACGGCATCAACGACGCCCCGGCGTTGCGCGATGCCGACGTGGGCATCTCGGTGGACAGCGGCACCGACATCGCCAAGGAGTCGGCCGACATCATCCTCCTGGAAAAAAGCCTGATGGTGCTGGAGGAAGGCGTGCTCAAGGGCCGCGAAACCTTCGGCAACATCATGAAGTACCTGTGCATGACCGCCAGCTCCAACTTCGGCAACGTCTTCTCGGTGCTGGTGGCCAGCGCGTTCATCCCGTTCATGCCGATGCTGGCGATCCACCTGCTGCTGCAGAACCTGATGTACGACTTCTCCCAGCTGTCGCTGCCGTGGGATCGCATGGACAAGGAATTCCTGCGCGAACCTCGCAAGTGGGATGCGCGCAACATCGGCCGGTTCATGCTGTGGATCGGCCCGACTTCGTCGATCTTCGACATCACCACCTTTGCCCTGATGTGGTACGTGTTCGCCGCCAACAGCGTGCAGATGCAGGCGTTGTTCCAGTCCGGCTGGTTCATCGAGGGGTTGCTGTCGCAGACCCTGGTGGTGCACATGCTGCGCACCCGCAAGGTGCCGTTCTTGCAGAGCACCGCGGCGCTGCCAGTAATCCTGGCCACCGGCCTGGTGATGTGCCTGGGCATCTACATCCCGTTCTCGCCACTGGGGGCGATGGTCGGGCTGGTGCCCCTGCCGTGGGAATACTTCCCGTGGCTGGCCGCTACCCTGCTCGGCTATTGCCTGGTGGCGCAGGGCATGAAGACCCTGTACATCCGCCGCTTCGGTCAATGGTTCTGAGGAGGTGGGCATGCGCGTACTGATCTGCGCAGGGCGCCACTTCGCCGACCGCCAGCGCTGCCGCCAGGCGCTGGACGCGCTGCAGTGCCAGCAACCGGTGCGGGTGCTGATCCACGGCGGCAGCCAGCACCTGGGAGGCGAGATCGAAGGCTGGGCCCGCGAGCACGGCGCCGACATCGTCCGCTATCCGCCGAACTGGCAGTTGCACGGCAAGCAGGCCGAGCGCCTGCGTAACCTGTTCATGCTGCGCGACAGCCGCCCTGACCTGGTGCTCGCCCTGCCCGGCGGCGATGACACCGAGGAACTGCTGGCCCGTGCACGCGGGCAAGACCTCAACGTGATCTGTGCCCGCCCTCCCTTGAACCACGCGCAGTGCGCTGAAGCGAGGGAACAGGCGTGCCCGCGCGATCGATGATCGTGCGGGCACATCGCACTGCCAGGCCATCAAAAAGCCATGCACGCATTAAAGTTATTCCTACTCACTGCCGTTAACCCCTTCATTGGAAAGCAATTTTTAGCTGGGCTTTGCGCTAGTCGGGCTATCTCATGGAAGGCATCGATGCAGAGTGACCGGGAAAGGACATGCAGCCGCACTACCGCTGCAGACCGGGCATGGCGGACCACAGACCGCCCTGCGACATACGTAATGTCAACACATGGAAAAATAACCCTATGCAACTGAAGAAACGGATCTTCGCGGCCCTGGCCGTCACCACCCTGTGCGCCGCCGGTGCGGCCCATGCAGGCCCTGCGGTGACCGTCACCGTCAAGAACCTGGGCACCGCCGAGGCCAAGTACTCGATGGTCGGCAACGTCGAAGCCCTGACCAACGCCGGTGCCACGCCCAAGCCCGCGGACGTGATCCGGCCGAAGGAAGCCAGCACCTTCGTGGTACGCGGCGCCCTCAGCCCTGACATGACCACCGCGGTCCTGCGCTACAAGATCGGCGCCAAGACCTGCGTGTTCAAGACCGCCTTCGTCAACACCATCGTCCCCGGCGGCCTGGGCAGCGGCACCATCAAAAAAGCACCGAAGTGGACCAAGGACGCCGAAAGCACCGGTGGCGCACGCTGCAACGCCAGCATCAGCGCGACCAGCCTGTCCGACTTCTCGTGGAAAGCTGAATTCACCATTCAGTAAGCCGTAGTCCCGAGCCGCCCAGCAGGGCGGCCCGGGCCTTCCCAGCACAAGCCAAGGACCGTGGCAGTGCATGCCTGAGCCCCTTACCAAGCCACTGATCCGCGTACAGGGCGTGACCCATGCCCATGGCACGCACACCGTGCTGCACGACGTCTCGCTCGCCATCGAGGCCGGGCAACGCTGCGCCATCGTCGGCACGTCCGGCTCCGGCAAAAGCAGCCTGCTCAACCTGATCGGCCTGCTCGACCAGCCCACTTGCGGGCAGATCTTCCTGGCTGGCCGCGACATGACCACGGCCAGCGCCGATGAGCGCGCGCAACGACGCAACCGCCACATCGGCTTCGTCTTCCAGAGTTTCAACCTGCTGCCGCGCCTGGACGCGCTGGACAACGTCGCCCTGCCGCTGTTCTACCGGGGCGTGCCGCGCCCGGCCGCGCGCGATGCTGCGCGCCGGCAGCTGCTGCGGGTCGGCCTTGGCGAGCGCCTGCATCATCGCCCGGCCCAACTGTCCGGTGGCCAGCGCCAGCGGGTGGCGATCGCCCGGGCGCTGGTCGGCGAGCCGGCGCTGGTGCTGGCCGACGAGCCCACCGGCAACCTCGACAGCCAGACCGCCGAGGAGATCATCGAACTGCTGCTGTCACTCAACCGGCAGCATGGCGTGACCCTGGTGATCGTCACCCACGACCCCGGCATCGCCCGGCGCATGCAGCGTTGCCTGCATGTGCACGATGGCCGCGTGCGGGAGGCGGCCCATGACTGACAGCGCAGGCTACGGTCCCTCGCCCTGGCAGCGCCTGGCCGAGCCCTGCGCCAGCCTGCAGCGCCTGGGCCGGCGTGCGCTGCTGGCGCTGCTGGGTATCGCCGTCGGTTGCGCCGCGGTGGTGGCCCTGCTGAACATCGGCCACAACGCCCAGGCCCAGGCCATGGCGGTGTTCCAGGACATGGGCAGCGACCTGCTGGTGGCCAATGTGCAACTGCCCGCCGGTGTCTCCCCCAGCAGCGCAGACCGCCTCGACGACCTGGCCCTGCGCCAGCGCTTGCCCGAGGTGCAGGCATTGAGCGCGCTGAGCCTGACCTCGATGCAGGGGCGACGCCAGGGACGCAGCTTCGATACGCTGCTGGCCGGGGTCGGCGCGGAACTGGACCAGGTGCTGGACCTGGTCCCCGCCCAGGGCCGTTGGCTCAGCCGCTTCGACGCCCAGGCCACCCATGCCGTGCTCGGCGCGCAGCTGGCCGCCAGCCTGGCCGCCCAGGGCCAGCCGGCGGTGCCCGGTGAGTCGGTACAACTGGCCGGCTATGTGTTCCAGGTAATCGGCATTCTCCAGCCCCATGGGCAGAACCCGCTGCTGCCGCTGTCCATCGACGACACCCTGCTGGTTCCGTTGCAGGGCATGCGCCGCCTGGCCGTGGCGCCGCAGATCGGCACGGTGCTGGCGCGCAGTGTCGCGGGCGTCGATCCACAGGCCCTGGCCCCACGCCTGCAAGACGCCTTGCGCGCCAGCCTGCCGGGGCGCGATATCGAGGTGCAGGTACCGCAGCAGTTGCTGGCCGGCATCGCCCAGCAATCACGGCTGTTCACCTGGCTGCTCGGCGGGCTGGGCGGTATCGCGCTGCTGGTCGGCGGCGTCGGGGTAATGAACGTGATGCTGATGAACGTCAGCGAACGCCGTCGCGAAATTGGCGTGCGCATGGCCCTTGGCGCCCGGCCCCGGGACATCGCCTGGCTGTTCCTGCTCGAAGCGCTGGCGCTGGCGCTGGCCGGCGCAGCTGCCGGGGCGCTGCTGGGGCTGGCGGCGGGCTGGTTGTTCGGCCAACTGTCCGGCTGGGGCGCATTCACCCTGGCGCCCCTGGCGCTGCCGCTGGGCATCGGCGGGGCCCTGCTGACCGGCCTGGTGTTCGGCCTCAGCCCGGCACTGGCGGCGGCACGCCTGCAACCGGTACAGGCGTTGCGTGATGACTGAGCGCCTGGTCCTGGCCCTGCTGCTCAGCCTCCTCGGCCTGGGCGCCCAGGCGCAGCCGCCCCTGGCGCCGGCGCAGGCGAGCCGCGCCGGCGCACCGTCGCCAGCCCTCGGCGGCCTGTCGCTCAAGGCCCGGCAGATCGACCTCAGCCTCAGCGATGCCATCTACCTGGGCCTGCGCGACAACCGCGCGATCCGCAGCGCCTACCTCGAGCGTATCGCGCAAAAATTCGACCTGCGCGTGGCCGAGGACCGCTTCACCCCCAAGCTGGTGGTGCGCGGCAATGCCCTGTCCAATCACAACCAGGCCGACCGCTACCGGCAAGGCGACATCGCCCCCAGCACGACGCTGCTCACGCCCTACGGCACCCGGGTCAGCCTAGGCTGGGCCTATCGTCACACCGACGCCGACCTGGCCGGGCTGACGCGCAACGACGGCGCCAACCTCACGCTGATCCAGCCGTTGCTGCGCGGCGCCGGGCGTGATGTCGCCACGGCCCCGGTGCAACTGGCGCGCCTGGGCGAACAGGTCAATCGCCTGGCCCTCAAGGACACCGTGGCGCAAAGCATCACCCGGATCATCACCGCCTACCGCGCCCTGCTGCAGAGCCAGGAACAGCTGCAGATCGCCGGCGATGCCCTGGCCCGCGCGCGCCAGTTGCTGGAGGTGAACCAGGCGATGATCGGCGCCGGGCGCATGGCCGCCTTCGAGATCGTCCAGACCGAAGCCGAGGTGGCCACCCAGGAGCTGGGCCACGAGGAGGCGCGCAACCAGCTGGACGCCGCGCGCCTGGCCTTGTTGCAGCTGCTGGCCCTGGACCTCGACACCCCGCTGGTGGCCAGCGACGCCGTGCAAGCCGACGCCCTCGAAGTCGATGCCGCCCAAGCCATGGCCCAGGCCGAGACCATGCAACCCAACTACCTGATCCAGCTGATCGGCAACCAGCAGGCCGCGATCAACCTCACGGTCGCGCGCAACGAGCGCCTGTGGGATGTATCGCTGGTCGGTGGTGGCGGCCAGGTGCGCGACCGCAACAGCCACAACGGGAGCTCGCGCAGCTGGGAGAACTACGTGGGGGTGCAGGTGGAGATCCCCATCGGCGACCTGAGCACGCGCCAGGCCGAAGTCCAGGCCCGGGTCGGGGTGGAGAACCAGCAGGTGCGCGTGCAGGAGGCACGCCAGCAATTGCAGCGCGACGTGACCAACGCCGTGCGCGATATCGCTGTGCGCTGGCGCCAGTACCAGATTGCCCTGCGCGCCCAGACGCTGTCGCAGCGCAAGCTGCAGATCGAACGGGAAAAACTCACCGTCGGGCGCTCGAGCAACTTTCAGGTGCTGAGCTTCGAGAACGACCTGCGTTCGGCGCAGAACGCCCGCCTGAACGCCCTGATCAGCTACCTCAACGCCCAAGCCGAGCTGGACCAGACCTTGGGCACCACCCTGCAAAGCTGGGATATCGCCCTCAATGATTAAGTCCCTCACCCCACGCCGTGCGCTGCTCCTGGCGGTCTTGGCCGTGTTCGGCGTCATTTTGCTGCGCCAGTGCGCCGACAGTGCCGGTCAACCCCGCGTGGCACAAGCGACCTGGGTGCGGGTCGAACCCCAGGTGCTGGAAAACCGCCTGGGCCTGGTCGGGCGCTTGCAGGCCGTGGACCAGGTCACCCTGGCTGCGCCGTTCGATGGCCAACTGGCCGAGGTGCGGGTCGCGGAAGGCCAGCGGGTCGAGCAGGGGCAGACCCTGCTACGGCTGGACCCGGCGCAACTGCTGGTGCAACTGCGCCAGGCCAAGGCAGAGTTGCTCAAGGCCCAGGGAGAAACCCGGCGCCTGGCGCAGTGGGCGCACGGCAGCGAGGTCGCCCGCGCCCGCCGCAGCCTGGCCAGTGCCCGCCAGGCCCTGGCCAGCGGCGCAAGCAACCTGCGCGACACCCGCGCGCTGTTCGACCGCGGCATCGTCGCGCGGATGGAACTCGAGGCACTGGAGCAGCAGGTGCGCAACCAGCAGCAGGATGTCAGCGCCGCCAGCGAGGAGCTGGCCAGCACCCTGGCCCAGGGCCAAGGCGCGGCGCGGCAGATTGCCGAGATCGAACTGGCCAACGCGCAGGCCCGCCAGCAGGCGCTCGAGGCCCTGTATGCCCGCCGCGAACTGACCGCGCCGCTGAGTGGCAACGTGGTACGCCCGGCGCCGCAGGACGGCGGCAAGCCGCTGCTGCTGCAACCAGGGGTGGCAGTGACCCAGGGCATGCCATTGCTGGGCGTGGTCGGCCAGGAGCGCTTCCAGGTTTTGACCCGGGTCGAGGAAACCGACCTGCACCTGCTGCGCGAAGGCATGCCGGTGCATATCAGCGGCGACGGCTTCGCCGCGCAGCTGCACGGGCGCATCCTGTCCATCGGCATCCAGAGCGACAGCAGCGACCCGCAGGCGACCGGTGCGCATTTCGAGGTGAAGGTCTCGGTGCAAACGCCCCCGGCGGGGCTGGATCAGCCGCTGCGGGCGGGCATGAGCACCCAGCTGGCGGTGCTGCTGTTGCGCGATGAGCAAGGCATGGCGGTGCCGCCCCAGGCGTTGCGCCAAGGGGAGGATGGCCAAACCTATGTGATGTATCGGGCCACCGCTGACGCTCGGGCGCAACGCAAACCGGTAGTACCGGGCGTGGCCGTGAGCCAAGGGGTGATGGTGCAAGGGCTGGAGGCCGGGTTCGTCGAGGTACCGGCCTCGTAGCGCCAGCCCTTTCGCGGCGCAAGACCGCGCCAGGCGCCAGGCATCGGCCGCTTGAACGGGAAGCCTCGCAGCGCGACAAACCTCGACGCACTTTTTGCACTACCCGACGACAAGGCGTCGCTAAGCTTGGGCGGGCCGCAGGACGCGGCGTCCCTTTGCGAACACGGAGTGCCCCATGTCCCTCGCCCTCGTCCACAGCCGCGCCCAGGTAGGGGTGCAGGCGCCCGCCGTCAGCGTCGAAACCCACCTGGCCAACGGCCTGCCCACCCTCACCCTGGTCGGCCTGCCGGAGGCCACGGTCAAGGAGAGCAAGGACCGGGTCCGCAGCGCCATCGTCAACTCCGGCCTGGAATACCCGGCCCGGCGCATCACCCAAAGCCTGGCCCCAGCCGACCTGCCCAAGGATGGCGGCCGTTACGACCTGGCCATCGCCCTGGGCATTCTCGCCGCCAATGGCCAGGTGCCGGTGGCCAGCCTCGACAGCATCGAGTGCCTGGGCGAACTGGCCTTGTCCGGAGCCCTGCGCCCGGTGCAGGGGGTGCTGCCCGCAGCGCTTGCCGCGCGCGATGCCGGGCGGGCGCTGGTAGTGCCGCGGGAAAACGCCGAGGAAGCCAGCCTGGCCGGCGGCCTGATGGTGTATGCGGTAGGGCATCTGCAAGAACTGGTGGCGCACTTGAACGAGCAACCGGCCTTGGCGCCCTATGCCGCCAACGGCTTGCTGCTGGAGCAACGCCCCTACCCTGACCTCAGCGAGGTACAAGGCCAGGCTGCCGCCAAGCGCGCCCTGCTGGTGGCCGCCGCCGGCGCCCACAACCTGTTGTTCACAGGGCCCCCGGGCACCGGCAAGACCCTGCTCGCCAGCCGCCTGCCTGGCCTGCTGCCGCCGCTGGACGAGCGCGAGGCGCTGGAGGTGGCCGCCATTCGTTCGGTCAGTGGCCATGCGCCGCTGGACTGCTGGCCGCAACGGCCGTTTCGCCACCCCCACCACTCGGCCTCCGGCCCGGCGCTGGTGGGGGGCGGTAGCCGCCCACAACCCGGTGAAATCACCCTGGCGCACCATGGCGTGCTGTTTCTCGATGAATTGCCCGAGTTCGAACGGCGGGTGCTGGAGGTGTTGCGCGAGCCGCTGGAGTCCGGCGAGATCGTGGTGGCCCGGGCCAAGGACCGGGTGCGCTTCCCGGCACGCTTTCAACTGGTGGCGGCGATGAACCCCTGCCCCTGCGGCTACCTGGGCGACCCGACCGGGCGTTGTCGCTGCAGCAGCGAACAGGTCCAGCGCTACCGCAACAAGCTGTCCGGGCCGCTGCTCGACCGCATCGACCTGCACCTGACGGTGGCTCGGGAAAGTACCGTGCTGACCCACCAGCCCAGTGGCGAGACCAGCGCCAGCGTTGGCCAGAGGGTGGCCGAGGCGCGGGCGCTGCAGCAGCGCCGGCAGGGCTGCGCCAACGCCTTCCTCGACCTCAAGGGGCTGCGTCGGCATTGCCCGCTGGAGCCGGTTGATCAGGCCTGGCTGGAGCAGGCCTGCGAACGGCTGACACTGTCGTTGCGGGCGGCGCACCGGCTGCTGAAGGTCGCCCGCACGCTGGCGGACCTGGAGGGCGCGCAATCCATCACCAGGACGCACCTGGCGGAAGCGTTGCAGTACCGACCGGGCACTTGATGCTGCCCCCTGAGGAAGCGGCCTTGCCGAGGCGTAGGGCCGGTCGGAAAAGGGCGCGCAGCGGCCTCGGATTCCGAGTCACCATCGAAACTGCTGGGGCGGCTGCGCAGCCCTTTCGCGACACAAGGCCGCTCCCACAGGGGGACAAGTTCCCTGCGCGACAGCGCAACCCGAAGGGCTGGGCGATCTCCTCCAGGAATTAGCCAAGACGCACTCAATCAGCGTCATAGCGGAAATATATTTTGCGCGTTAAATATTTGTACGCAATATACACCTCAAGCAGCAAGCCGTCGCCAACCCCACTCAGCAGAACCCGGAGAACGATCATGACCCTTCGCAAAGCCTTCGCCCTCACCGTTACCACCCTGGCCCTCGGCACCAGCGTCAGCAGCTTCGCCAGCGAAGCCACCCCGTACCACTACGGCATGGACCTGGACATCGCCAAGGTCGTCAGCGTCGCTGCACCCGCCAGCGTCCAAGGCCAGGCCAGCACCGCCACCCTGACCTACCGCGACAGCAGCGGCCAGCTGCGCGCCGTGAGCTACGTGCAACCCACCGTCCTCGCCAACCAGAACTGAGCCACGGCTCGAACCCTAAAGGAGCTAGAACATGAAACTGTCCCCCACCCTGACCGCCGGCCTGCTGGCCCTCGCCGTGAACAGCGCCTTCGCCGCCGGCAGCCCCGGCGTCGAACCCACCACCCAAGGCTTCCTCGAGGCCCTGGCCGCCGGTGGCGGCAAGCCGCTGGAGACCCTCACGCCCAAGGATGCCCGTGCGGTGTTGAGCGGTGCCCAGGCCGGCGTCAAGGTGGATCTGTCGGGCATCCGCGTCGAGCGCCGGACCATCCAGGCCGACGGCCAGCCGCTGGAAATCCGCGTGGTGCGACCTGCAGGCGCCCAGGGTGAGCTGCCGGTGTTCATGTACTTCCACGGCGGCGGCTGGGTGCTGGGCGACTACCCCACCCACGAACGGCTGATCCGTGACTTGGTGGTGGGCTCCGGCGCCGCGGCGGTCTACGTCGACTACACGCCGTCACCGGAAGCGAAGTTTCCCACCGCGATCAACCAAGCCTACGCCGCCACCCGCTGGGTCGCCGAGCATGGCAAGGAGATCGGCGTGGACGGCAGCCGCCTGGCGGTAGCCGGCAACAGCGTCGGCGGCAACATGGCTGCAGTGGTGGCACTCAAGGCCAAGGAGGCCGGCACGCCGAAGCTGCGCTTCCAGGCGCTGCTGTGGCCGGTGACCGATGCCAACTTCAACAACGCGTCCTATAACCAGTTCGCCGAAGGGCACTTCCTGACCCGCAACATGATGCAGTGGTTCTGGGACAACTACACCACCGACCCGCGTCAGCGCGACGACATCCATGCTTCGCCGCTGCGCGCCAGCCTGGCACAGTTGCAGGGCCTGCCACCGGCGCTGGTGCAGACCGCCGAGATGGACGTGCTGCGCGACGAAGGCGAGGCCTATGCCCGCAAGCTGGGCGCTGCCGGGGTACCGGTGACAGCCGTGCGCTACAACGGCCTGATCCACGACTACGGCCTGCTCAACGTGCTGGCCACCGTGCCCAGCGTGCGCAGCGCCATGGACCAGGCGGCGCAGGCGCTGAAAGCCCACCTGCAGTAAGCAGTTGATCGCGGGGCAAGGATACGGCGGCCCGACTTGCCCCGCGATCGATTGAGCAAAGCGCCTACTTTCAGAACGCTGCTTCCTGTAATGCCAGGATTGTCCTGTTTCCCTCCCTACCCGAAAATGCCCGCCTCTTTCACCGATGGCATTAAGCTGTTGCATCAAACGCTGCCGTACGCAGTTCAAGGAGTCCGAGCAATGCCACACGAAGGCAGCCTTCTACAAACCGCCGTCATCTTCCTCCTCGCCGCCGTGGTCGCCGTGCCCCTGGCCAAACGCCTGCAACTGGGCGCCGTGATCGGCTACCTGCTGGCGGGCGTAGCCATCGGCCCGCAGGCCCTGGGGCTGATCCGCGATACCGAGAGCGTCGCGCACATCTCCGAGCTGGGCGTGGTGTTGCTGTTGTTCATCATCGGCCTGGAACTGTCGCCACGGCGCCTGTGGCTGATGCGCAAGTCGGTGTTCGGCGTCGGCACCGCCCAGGTGCTGCTGACCGGCGCGGCACTCGGCGCCATCGCCCTGTTCGGCTTCAGCCAGAGCCTGCCGGCGGCCATCGTGGTTGGCCTGGGCCTGGCCCTGTCGTCCACCGCCCTGGGCCTGCAGAGCCTGGCCGAGAGCAAGCAGCTCAACGCCCCCCATGGCCGCCTGGCCTTCGCCATCCTGCTGTTCCAGGACATCGCCGCGATCCCCTTGATCGCCCTGGTGCCGCTGTTGGCCGCCAGCGGCCCGGACACCAGCCACGGCGACAGCCTCGAGCATGGCCTGCAGGTGTTCGCCAGCATCGCCATCGTCATCGTTGGCGGCCGCTACTTGCTGCGCCCGCTGTTTCGCATCGTCGCCCGCACCGGCCTGCCGGAGGTGTCCACCGCCACTGCGCTGCTGGTGGTGATTGGCACCGCCTGGCTGATGGAGGAGGCTGGCATCTCCATGGCCCTGGGCGCCTTCCTTGCCGGCCTGCTGCTGGCCGACTCGGAGTACCGCCACGAATTGGAATCGCAGATCGAGCCGTTCAAGGGCTTGCTGCTGGGCCTGTTCTTCATGAGTGTGGGCATGGGCGCCAACCTGCGCCTGCTGCTGGAAATGCCGCTGGTGCTGCTGGGCCTGACCCTGCTGCTGATCGCGGTGAAGTTGCTGCTGCTGATCGGCGCCGGGCGCCTGGCCGGAGGCCTCAACGGCGCCAGCGCCCTGCGCCTGGGCATGGTGCTGGCGGCCGGCGGCGAGTTCGCCTTCGTGGTGTTCAAGCTGGGCAAGGACCAGGGCCTGTTCGATACCCAGACCTACGACCTGCTGCTGATGACCATCACCCTGTCGATGGCCGTCACGCCGCTGCTGATGCTCGGTTGCGCCCGCGCCCTCAAGCGCCCGCAGCCGGTGCCTGAGGTGCCCGAGCAGTACAAGACCATCGACGCTGGCACCCCGCGCGTGGTGATTGCCGGCATGGGCCGCATGGGCCAGATCGTCGCGCGCATCCTGCGGGCGCAGAAGATCCCCTTCGTCGCCCTGGAGACCTCGGTGGACGCCATCGAGATGACCCGCATGTTCGAGCAGGTGCCGGTGTTCTATGGCGACCCACTGCGCCCTGAAGTGTTGCAGGCGGCCAAGGTCGGCGAGGCCGAGTACTTCATCATCACCATCGACGACCCCGAGGTGGCGATCCACACGGCAGAGCGGGCCAAGCGCCTGTACCCGCACCTGAAGGTGATCGCCCGGGCGCGTAACCGCCAGCACGTGCACAAGCTGATGGACGTCGGCGCCGAGCCGATCCGCGAGACCTTCCATTCCAGCCTGGAGATGAGCCGCCGCACCCTGATTGGGCTGGGGTTGACGCAGGAGCAGGCGGCGTATCGCATCCAGCGCTTCACCGAGCATGACGAGCAGGTGCTCGAAGCCCAGGGCCTGGTGCGCGACGATCGCGCCAAGGTGATGCAGACGGCCAAGGAAGCGCGGGTGGAGCTGGAACGGTTGTTTGCGTCGGATGAGGATTGAGGGCCTCATGTGCATGTCTTGAGGGTTATTTCGCCCATGAGATCGAGCGCCGCCTGCGCGGCGCATCGCGACGCAAGGCCGCTCCTACATTTGTTGCAACGTGGCCATAGCCTGATAGGCCATGGTTGGCATGACGCGGTTTTTGCGTGGGCATTGCTGCCGCCCCATCTGTCTCAAGCCCTGCGCCAAGGCTGGCAACCATGGCCTGACAGGTTCGGTACGTTGCAACAAATGTAGGAGCGGATTCATCCGCGATGCGCCGCGCGGGCGGCGCTCGATCTCATAGGCGCCCTAACCTTAAAGGCAAACACCTGGTGGCCATCACTCAATATCAGATAATTCCCGCAGCCCCCGAAGATATTGCTTACTGAGCAATCAGCACCCCAAGAAATACCCTACAAAGTCTGTCGATCCCCTTCTGATTGTCCGGGGAAATCCTGCCTTCTAGGCTGACCGGGTCGCTGTCGGTTCGGCGATCGGGCGTGGAAACCCGGTAGTCCTGAGAAGGTGCCGTAATGGCAGTTGTATGCGGGAGGCCTCTGGCCTACCGGGTGACCTTCTTTCCGGATTTCCACCCCGTGTACAACTGCCGCCCTCTGCGTGGAAACGGACGGTTGCAGTCAAACCTGAAGAAGGCATCTGCAATGAAAAAAATCGTCCCCGACCCACCCCTTCCCGACACCCGCCACCACACCTTCGGCCAATGCGACGCCGGCCATCCACCGCTGTTTGCGGTCAACCCCAACATCAACGCCCACGACGCCCTGGTGCATGTCGCCGAATACCTGCGCAGTGCCTACAACGTCGGCTACAAGGCGCTGGAGCATATGGATGAAACCGGCAGGAGCCTGCTGTGGGCCAGCCTGCATGGCATCGAGATGGCCGAAGGCCTGACGGAGGCGATGCTGGAGGGTATTGAGTCGTCCTGAGAAGCAGATCGCATGAGGGCCGCCAAGTGCTTGCCGATGGCCTTGCAGCGCCTATCAGATCGAGCGCCGCGCGGGCGGCGCTCGATCTGATAGGCGCCACAAAGCTGTCGCCCTGCCCTCCAGCCCCACCACCAGATAGACTGCGAGCCATTATCCCCGGCGCGCTGCGGAGCCCCCCTTGGAAGACCTCAACTCCCTCTACTACTTCACCCAGGTGGTCGAGCACGGCGGCTTCGCCCCCGCCGGGCGGGCGCTGGACATGCCCAAGTCCAAGCTCAGCCGGCGCATCGCCGACCTCGAAGACCGCCTCGGCGTGCGCCTGCTGCATCGCACCAGCCGGCACTGCTCGCTGACCGAGATCGGCCAGGCCTACTACAACCGCTGCCTGGCGATGCGCGTGGAGGCCGAGGGCGCCGCCGAGATCATCGAACGCAACCGCAGCGAACCCCGTGGGCTGGTGCGTATCAGCTGCCCCACCACCCTGCTCAATTCCTGGGTCGGGCCGATGCTCACCCGCTACATGCTCAAGTACCCGCAGGTGGAGCTTTTCATCGAAAGCACCAACCGCCGCGTCGACCTGCTGCACGAGGGCTTCGACGTGGCGCTGCGGGTGCGCTTCCCGCCGCTGGAGAACACCGACATGGTGATGAAGGTGTTGAGCAACAGCACCCAGTGCCTGGTCGGGCATCCGTCGTTTCTCGAGCAGCTGGCCGAAGGTTTCGACCCGCAGCAGCTCAGTGAGCTGCCCAGCGTGCATTGGGGCGGCGCCCAGCGTGAGTACCAGTGGGAGCTGTTCCAGGGTGAGGACATGAGCGAAAGCCTGGTGATCCCGCACAAACCACGGATGGTCACCGACGACCTGTTTGCCTTGCGCCACTTCGTGGTGGCCGGAATAGGTATCGCCCACCTGCCGCGGGTGGCGGTGCGCGAGGACCTGGCAGCGGGGCGGTTGGTGGAGATGCTGCCGGACTGGCATCCGCGTTGCGGCATCGTGCATGCGATCTTCCCGTCGCGGCGCGGGTTGCTGCCGTCGGTGCGGTCGTTGATCGATCATCTGGCGGAGGAATTCGCCATCAGCGACATGGCGTAGCACGCCAGCGCGAGGCCAGCCCGCTCCCACGTAACCCTAGGGTCTCGGTGGGAGCGGGCTGGCCCCGCGATCAGGCCATCAGAAGGCGAAGCAGGAACAACCCAACGCGCCCCAGAAGCCCTGGTAATCGCTCACCGGCACACTGGAATGCCGCGCCTTCTCATGGCTGTGGGCATGCACCCCGCACGGCCCGACACACTGGTGCAGCGCCGCCGCCATCGGCGCCCCGGCGCGCCAGTGCCCGGGCACCTTGGCCACCGGCGACCACTCGGGCAACACCGGCACCTGCGCCGGGCCCAGCTTGTCGAACTCGGCGGCGCCGTACACCACCTTGCCGTCGACGATGGTCAGCACCGACTCGATACCCTTGATCGCCTCTTCATCGACGCTGAAGAAGTCCAGCGACAGCGCCGCCAGGTCGGCCAGCTGGCCGACCTTGATCTGCCCCTTCTTGCCCTGCTCGCTGGAGAACCAGGCGCTGCCATGGGTGAACAACTGCAACGCGGTCTCGCGGCTCAGGCCTTGCGGATACAGTTCCAGCCCGCCGACGGTCTTGCCGCTGACCATCCAGTACAGCGACGTCCACGGGTTGTAGCTGGACACCCGGGTCGCGTCGGTACCGGCCCCCACCGGCACGCCCATGTCGAGCATGCGCTTGATCGGCGGGGTGTGCTCGGCGGCCTTGGCGCCATAACGGTCGACGAAATACTCACCCTGGAAGGCCATGCGGTCCTGGATGGCGATGCCGCCGCCCAGCGCCCGCACCCGCTCGATGTTCTTCGGGGTGATGGTCTCGGCGTGGTCGAAGAACCACGGCAGGCCGTTGAACGGGATGTCGCGGTTGACCTTCTCGAACACGTCGAGCATGCGCGAGATGGATTCGTCGTAGGTGGCGTGCAGGCGGAACGGCCAGCGCTGCTCGACCAGGTGGCGTACCACCGGCTCCAGCTCCTGCTCCATGGTTTGCGGCAGGTCCGGGCGCGGCTCGAGGAAGTCCTCGAAGTCGGCGGCGGAGAACACCAGCATTTCGCCGGCACCGTTGTGGCGGAAGAAGTCGTTGCCGTCGCCCGGCTTGACCTTTTGCGTCCAGTTCTTGAAATCGGTGAGCTCTTCCTTGGGCTTCTGGGTGAACAGGTTGTAGGCGATGCGCACGGTCAACTGGTCGTTGTCGGCCAGCTCCTGGATCACCTGGTAGTCGTCCGGGTAGTTCTGGTAGCCGCCACCGGCATCGATGGCGCTGGTCAGGCCCAGGCGGTTGAGCTCGCGCATGAACTGGCGGGTGGAGTTGACCTGGTACTCCAGCGGCAGCTTCGGCCCCTTGGCCAGGGTGGCGTAGAGGATGGTGGCGTTGGGCCGGGCAATCAGCATGCCGGTGGGGTTGCCGAACTTGTCGCGCTGGATCTCGCCGCCCGGCGGGTTGGGCGTGTCCTTGCTGTAGCCCACGGCCTTGAGCGCGGCGCGGTTGAGCAGCGCGCGGTCGTACAGGTGGAGGAGGAACACCGGGGTGTCCGGGGCGGCCTGGTTGATCTCTTCGAGGGTCGGCATGCGCTTTTCGGCGAACTGGAACTCGTTCCAGCCGCCGACCACGCGCACCCACTGCGGGCTCGGCGTGCGCTCGGCCTGGGCCTTGAGCATGCGCAGGGCATCGGCCAGCGACGGCACGCCCTCCCAGCGCAGCTCCAGGTTGTAGTTCAGGCCGCCACGGATCAGGTGCAGGTGCGAGTCGTTCAGGCCCGGGATCACCGTGCGCTGCTTGAGGTCGATGATCTGCGTGGCGCCCCCCTTGTGGGCCATGGCCTCGGCGTCGCTGCCCACGGCGAGGAACTTGCCGTCCTTGATGGCCACGGCGCTGGCGGTGGGCTTTTCGCGGTCAACGGTGTGCAACTTGCCATTGAACAAGATGAGGTCGGCGGTCATGGGATCTCCTGAAAGGGCTGCATGGGCGGAATCGGTGAACGGCAATGCACTCCACAGTGCGCCAGCGGCACCGAGCACGGTGCTGGTGGCGAGGAACTTGCGGCGGCTCTGGTCGGTTGGGTCCTGGCTCATGGTGCTCTCCGTCCGGATGGTTTCGGCAGGCGGTTGAAGGCTAGCAATGGATCACGGCGGGCGCTCAGCGGCGCAACCAGGCGGCGCAGCGGCGGGTCACCCAGGGCATGATGTAGAACACCACTGGCAGGATGACGAACAGGTTGACGATCAGGTTGCCGCTGATCGGGCCGCCCAGGCCTGGGTAACGGGCGAACAAGGGTGCCAGCAACGACGGGATGACCAGGGTCATCGGGCAGATCACCAGGTAGGTCAGCAGCGCCTGCTTCCAGCGCGGCGGTTGCGCCGTGCCCTGGCTAGGCGGGGTGAACCAGAACTCTGGGTCGTCGTGCACCTGGGTGTGGTCGCCATCCTCCAGCAGCGGCAACACTTCGCCGACCAGCGCCTGGCGTTCGGCCGAATTGACCCAGGCCTGCAACTGCGCGGCGTCGGCGAAGCGCACCACGGTGGTGAAGTGGCGGCCGCCGTCTTGCGGGCGAATGACGTTGACGTCCAGGTGCCCAGGCTGCTGGCGCGCGGTGGTCACGGCGCGCTGGAGCCAGGTTTCGTAGTGCGCCAGCGCCTGGGCACGGACCTTGTGCTGGATCACCAGCGTGACGACGTTGCGGTTGTGTGCGCTGCTCATCTGCATGCCCCGGTGCTGAACTGGCCGACGCGCACTGTGCAACGGCGCACGGGCGCAGGATTGGACGGGTGTGCTGCCTTGCCTGGCGCCGCTGCGGCGCCAGGCGGGCAACGCCTTATTTACCGGCGGTCAGGGCGTTGTAGCTGGTGATCAGGTTGCGGTAGTCGGGGATGTGGTTGGAGAACAGCGCCGCCAACCCCTCGACGTCGTTGCGCCAGTCGCGGTGCAGCTCACAGGCCACGCCGAACCAGGTCATCAGCTGCGCGCCGGCCTGGCTCATGCGGTTGTGGGCGGCATCGCGGGTCATTTCGTTGAAGGTGCCGGAAGCGTCGGTGACCACGAACACCTCGAATTCCTCTTCAAGGGCCGCCAGCGCCGGGAAGGCCACGCACACCTCGGTGACCACACCGGCGATGATCAGCTGCTTCTTGCCGGTGGCCTTCACCGCCTTGACGAAATCTTCGTTGTCCCAGGCGTTGATCTGGCCAGGGCGGGCGATGTAGGGAGCGTCCGGGAACAGCGCCTTGAGCTCGGGTACCAGCGGGCCGTTGGGGCCTTGCTCGAAGCTGGTGGTGAGGATGGTCGGCAGGTTGAAGTACTTGGCCAGGTCGGCCAGGGCCAGCACGTTGTTCTTGAAGCGGTCCGGCTCGATATCGCGGACCAGGGACAGCAGGCCGGCCTGGTGGTCGACCAGCAGTACGGCGGCGTCGTCTTTGTTCAGGCGGTTGTATTTGAAGTGGTTCATTGCCGGTGCTCCTTGAGTTTCGATCTTCAGTGGGGTGGGTGTTTCGCGTTGATGGGAGAAGATTAAAACCAGCACCTTTGTGACGGTAGATAGTGAAATTTGGCTTTAGCGTTCTGTTTTATGAACGATAGATTGGCATTGCCTGTTCTGGCCTTATCGCGGGGGGGGGGCCCGGCGATTGCGATACCCGCATCCAGTCATTGCCTGGCTCGGTAACCTGCTCTATTACTACCCACAACCCTCCCCCGCCCCGAGACCACCATGCTGGCGTTCATCCAGTCATACCCGCTGTTGCTCGGCACCCTGCTGATCCTGCTCGACCTGCTGCTCTGGCAGTTGATCCCGCTGCACCGTCGGGCCTGGCGCATCGCCACGCGCCTGGTGTTCTTCCTGGCGTTCAGCGCGGTGCTGCTGGCCGCCGGCATGAGCCCGCTGCTACCGCCACCCTGGGCCGACGATGTCACGCGCAACCTGCTGGCCACGGTGCTGGCGATCGGCTGGTGGCTGTTCGCCGCGCGCACGGTGACCGTGGTCTTCGGCCTGCTGCTGGTAGCCCGCGGCAGCCACGGCGGGCGCTTGTTGCAGGATGTGCTCGGGGCGTTGATCTTCCTCGCCGCCATCGTCGCGGCGGCGGCCTATGTGCTGCAGTTGCCGGTCAAGGGCTTGCTGGCCACGTCGGGGGTGATGGCCATCGTCATCGGCCTGGCGTTGCAGAGCACCCTCAGTGACGTGTTCTCGGGCATCGTGCTCAACACCACGCGGCCCTACCAGATCGGCGACGCGATCTCCATCGACGGCACCGAGGGCAAGGTGGTGGACATCGACTGGCGCGCCACCCGCTTGATCACCGCCAGCGGCAGCCTGGCGGTGGTTCCCAACTCGGTGGCGGCCAAGGCGCGGCTGCTCAACCACAGCCGCCCGGCCGACCGCCATGGGGTGACGGTCAGCGTGGTGGTACCGGCCAAGGTGCGGCCCAAGCGGGTGTTCGATGCCCTGGAGAAGGCCTTGCAAGGCACCAGCGCGTTGCTGCCCTCGCCCGCGCCCAAGGTCACGGTGAAGCTGTCCACCCTCGAATCGGTGGAATACGAGGCCAGCGGCTTCGTCGCCGACATGGCGCACAAGACCGAGGTGCGCAACCAGCTGTTCGACCTGGCCCACCGCCACCTGGAAGCCAGCGGCGTGATGTGGAACGTCGACCTCGCCTTGCCCCCGCGCAGCCGCCAGCGCGAACTGCTGGATGAGGTGCGGGTGTTTCGCTCGCTCAGCGGCGAGGAGCGCGATGCCCTGAGCCAGCGCATGACCGCGGTGGAGTACCTGGCCGACCAGGTGATCCTGGGGATCGGCGACCACTCCGATCACTTGCTGGTCATCGGCAGCGGGGTGATCCAGGCCTCGATCCGCAACGGCGAAAAGTTGCTGGAGGCTGGCCGCATGGGGCCGGGCGAGGTGCTGGGGGTGGAGGGCATCGTCGATGAAAACGACTCGCTGGCCGAGTTCCGCACCCTGACCAGCTGCCTGCTGTACCGCATCGAGAAGGACCAGGTGCGCAGCTGCCTGGCGCAGCGTGGCGAGGTGGAGTCGGCACTGGTCAAGTTGCAGCGGTTCCGCCAGCTGAGCCGCGAGTCGCTGCTGCTGCAAAAGCCGCCGCAAGTGAAGAAGGGCGGGTTCCTGAGCTGGTTGCACAAGTAGCCTGGCGCACCACGATCCCCTGTAGGAGCGGCCTTGTGTCGCGAAAGGCCTGCGCAGCAGGCCCGGCGGTTCTGCATGAAGTCGAGATCCTGCAGCTGCTGCGCAGCCCTTTCACGACACCAGGCCGCGCGCCAATGCCGACTACAGGACGACCCGCAAGCACTGCCCGGCGTGATACAGCGAGAACCCCGACTCGTAGAACGCCGTGCGCAGCGAGGGTGCGCTCACCGGTTTCATCGGCGAGAACGGAATCGGCAGGTGCTGCGGGTCGTCCTTGAGCAGGAACTCGGCGAACGCCCGGCCGATCACCGTGCCGGTGGTGTTGCCCCGGCCGTTGTAGCCGGTCACCGCCACCAGCCCCGGCGCCGGCTCGAACAGGCGCATCAGGTGGTCGGGGGTGAAGTCGATGCAGCCGGTCCAGTGCATCTGCCATTCGACCTTGCCCAATTCAGGGTAGTAATGGCTCTGGATGCGGTCGGCCCAGCTGCGCACGAACCACGCCGGCTTGTTGTCGACCCGTCCCAGGCTGCCCAGCAACAGGCGGCCCTGGTCGTCGCGGCGGATGCTGCTGAGCACGGTGCGGGTATCCCACGAGCCCTGGCCATGGGGCAGCACCTTGTCGGCGGCGGCGCCGTGCAAGGGTTTGGAGGCCACCTGGTAGTAGTAGCCCCGGAAGAAGTGCTTCTGCAGGTTGCTCCAGTCGCCTTCGGTGTAGGCGCCGGTGGAGATCACCACCTTGTCGGCGCGCACCGAACCACGCCCGGTCATGACCTGCCAGGCGTCGCCGTCACGGGCCAGGCCTTCGACCGCCGACTGCTGGAACAGCGTGCCGCCGAGTCGCTCCACGGCAGCGGCCAGGCCCTGGGTGTAGGCCATGGGGTTGATGGTGCCGGCGCGGCGGTCGAGCAGCGCCGCGGCAATCTTGTCGGTACCGCAGTATTCCTGGCATTGCGCCCCGGTCAGCAACTCGACGTCGGCGCCTCGGCGCGTCCATTGCTGGTGGCGGGCCTCCAGGTCGGCGATGCCGGTGGCGTTGTGCGCCATGTGCAGGGTGCCCTTGTGCTGGGCCTGGCAGTCGATGCCCAGACGTTCGATCATCGCGAACACCTCGGCCGGAGCGCCGCCGAGCACCGTGTTCAGGCGGCTGCCCTGCTTGTGGCCGAGGGTCGCCTCGACGTCGTCGGGGCGGATCCAGGTGCCGGCGTTGACCAGGCCGACGTTGCGCCCCGAGCCTCCATGGCCGACCTTCCAGGCCTCCAGCAGGATCACCGACTTGCCTTGCTCGAGCAGGTGGATGGCCGCCGACAGCCCGGTGATGCCAGCGCCGATCACGCAGACATCGGCCTTGTGCTCACCGGCCAGGGCCTGGGCGCTGACGCTCGGCTGGGTGATGTGTTCCCACAGACATTCTTGACGCAGTTCGGACATGGCCCGGCTCCAGCGATATTGTTCTTTTTTGTGGCCCTATCGCCGGCAAGCCGGCTCCTGCAGGGTTGTGCGATCCCCTGTAGGAGCCGGCTTGCCGGCGATCCGGGGGCAAGGCCCCCGGCCATCGTGCATCAATCGAAGACGATACCCTGCGCCAGCGGCAACTCGCGCGAATAGTTCACGGTGTTGGTCTGCCGGCGCATGTAGCCTTTCCAGGCGTCCGAACCCGACTCACGGCCACCACCGGTCTCCTTCTCGCCGCCGAACGCCCCGCCGATCTCCGCACCGCTGGTGCCGATGTTGACGTTGGCGATGCCGCAATCGCTGCCCGCGGCGCTCTGGAAGCGCTCGGCCTCGCGCAGGTCGGTGGTGAAGATGCACGACGACAAGCCTTGCGGCACCTCGTTGTTCAGGCGCAGGGCCTCTTCGAAGTCGTCGTAGGCCAGCACGTAGAGGATCGGCGCGAAGGTTTCGTGGCGCACCACCTCGCTCTGGGCCGGCATCTGGGCAATGGCCGGTGTCACGTAGTAGGCATTGGGGTACTGGTCGGCCAGTTGGCGCTCGCCGCCGAACACCTGGCCACCTTCGTCGCGGGCCTTGGCCAGCGCGCCCTGCATGGCGTCGAACGACTGCTTGTCGATCAGCGGGCCGACCAGGTTGTCCTTGCGCGGATCGCCGATGCGCACCTTGGCGTAGGCGGCCTTGACCCGGGCCACCACCTCGTCCTTGATCGAACGGTGCACGATCAGTCGGCGCAGGGTGGTGCAGCGCTGGCCGGCGGTGCCAACGGCGGAGAACAGGATGCCGCGCACGGCCAGGTCCAGATCGGCGCTGGGCGCCAGGATCATCGCGTTGTTGCCGCCCAGTTCGAGGATGCTGCGGCCAAAGCGCGCAGCCACGCGCGGGCCCACTTCGCGGCCCATGCGGGTGCTGCCGGTGGCGCTGACCAGCGGCACACGCGGGTCGTCGACCAGGGCTTCGCCGGCTTCACGGCCGCCGATCACCAGCTGGCTGAGGCCGGCCGGGGCGTCACCAAAGGCTTTCAGGGCCTTCTCGAACAGCGCCTGGCAGGCCAGGGCGGTGAGCGGGGTCTTCTCGGACGGCTTCCACACCACCGCATTGCCGGCCACCAGGGCCAGGGCGGTGTTCCACGCCCACACCGCCACCGGGAAGTTGAAGGCGCTGATCACCCCGACCACACCCAGCGGGTGCCAGGTTTCGCGCATGTGGTGGCCCGGGCGCTCGGAGGCGATGGTCAGGCCGTACAGCTGGCGCGACAGACCGACGGCAAAGTCACAGATGTCGATCATCTCCTGTACTTCACCCAGGCCTTCCTGGGTGATCTTGCCAGCTTCGATGGACACCAGCTCGCCGAGGTCGGCCTTGTGCGCACGCAGCACCTCGCCGAACAGGCGCACCAGCTCGCCACGGCGTGGCGCCGGCACGCTGCGCCAGGCTTCGAAGGCCTGTTGGGCCTGGTCGATGCGGGCTATGGTGTCGGCCTTGCCGAGCAACTTCACCGCGGCGATCTGGCTGCCGTCGATCGGGGTGTGAACAGGGTAGTCGCCCTGGGTGTAAGCCGCGGCGGCAACGCCAAGGCGCTCGAGCAGTCCAGCAACCATTGTGCTTCTCCTTTCATCGGGTGAAGGGTTGGAAAATGACGTGGGTCAGTATTAATCCGATTACACAGGTGCAACAAACGACCTTTATTCCGCATATCATTCCGCCAGGTAATGATTTCAGCCGCCGAGACCCTTATGTCCAAACGCCTGGTTCCCTCCATGACCGCCTTGCAGTGCTTCGAGGCCGCCGCCCGCCACCTGAGCTTCACCCGCGCCGCCGAAGAGCTGCACCTGACCCAGAGCGCGGTGAGCAAGCAGGTGGCGCAGCTCGAAGAGATGCTGCGCCACCACCTGTTCCTGCGTATCCGCCGGCGCCTGCAATTGACCCCCGCCGGCGCCCTGTACCTGGCCGAGGTGAACAAGATCCTCACCCAGGTCGACATGTCCAGCCGCTACGTGCTCACCTACGGCACCCAGACTGAAGTATTGAAAGTCGCCACCCAGCCGAGTTTCGGCGTGCGCTGGTTGATCCCGCACCTCAAGGGCTTCGGCAAGCGCCACCCGAACATCCACCTGGACATCCGCAACGAAATGGAGCCGTTCGCCCTGCTGCAAGGGTCGGCGGACGTGGTGTTCTTCTACGGCCAGGGCACCTGGCCGGGGGCGACATGCGTGGAACTGTTCGGTGAGGAGGTGGTAGCGGTGTGCGCGCCCGAGTTGCTGCAGGGGCGCACGCTGCCCGACGCCGGTGCACTGACGGACCTGGTGCTGCTGCAGAGCGCCTCGCGCCCGCAGGCCTGGCATGAGTGGTTCCTCGAACAGGGGCTGCACACCGACAACAGCTACCACGGGCCGCGTTTCGATACGTTCTACATGGCCCTGAGCGCGGCGCAGTCGGGGTGTGGGGTGGCGCTGGTGCCGCGCTATCTGGTGGCCAGGGAGCTGGCCGAGGGCAGCCTGGTGCTGGCCTGGGACCATGCGATGAAGAGCAATGGCGCGCACTACCTGGCGTATGCCGAGCATGCGGCGGAGGTGCCGAAGGTGCGGGCATTGGTGGAGTGGGTTCGAGAACAACTTACGCCTTGAGATGGCCGGGGCTGCTGCGCACGCCTACAGAAGTACGCGATCCCCTGTAGGAGCGGCCTTGTGTCGCGAAAGGGGCGCACAGCGGCCTCATGGCCCTGAGGGTCGATCAAAAAAGGAATGAAACCCGCACTTTTTTTCGCTTGTACGGCAAGTCCATTCCCAGCTTTCATGTAAGCCTCCTCCACTCACCCCCAGGAAGCTTGCGATGCCCGCCCACGATTTCGTCAGCCCCGACCACATCCGCGCGCAGTTCTCTGCCGCCATGTCGCTCATGTACAAGCAGGAAGTGCCGCTGTACGGCACCCTGCTCGAGCTGGTGAGCGAGATCAACCAACAGGTCATGGCCGCGCAGCCCAAGGTGGCCGAGGCCCTGCGCTGGACCGGCGAAATCGAGCGCCTCGATCAGGAGCGCCACGGCGCCATCCGCGTCGGCAGCGCCGCGGAGCTGGCGACCATCGCCCGCCTGTTCGCGGTGATGGGCATGCACCCGGTGGGCTACTACGACCTGAGTTCGGCCGGGGTGCCGGTGCATTCCACCGCGTTTCGCGCCGTGCACGAGCAAGCGCTGCACATCAGCCCATTTCGGGTGTTCACCTCGCTGCTGCGCCTGGAACTGATCGACAACCCGCAGCTGCGCGCGCTGGCCCAGGGCATCCTCGACCAGCGGCAGATCTTCAGCCCACGGGCCCTGGCGCTGATCGCCCAAAGCGAGCGCGACGGCGGCCTGAACCAGGCCGATGCCGGCACCTTCGTGCAGGAGGCGCTGCACACCTTCCGCTGGCACCAGGACGCCACCGTGACCGCCGCGCAGTACCAGCAACTGCACGACCAGCACCGGCTGATCGCCGATGTGGTGGCGTTCAAGGGCCCGCACATCAACCACCTGACCCCGCGCACCCTGGACATCGACGCGATCCAGCTCGGCATGCCGGCCAAGGGCATCCCGCCCAAGGCGGTGGTCGAGGGCCCGCCCACCCGCCGCCAGCCGATCCTGCTGCGCCAGACCAGCTTCAAGGCGCTGCAGGAAAAGGTCGCCTTCAGCGACGCACAAGGCAGCCATACCGCGCGTTTCGGCGAAATCGAGCAGCGTGGCGCGGCGCTGACGCCCAAGGGACGCCAGTTGTACGACCGTCTGCTGGATGCCACCCGCGCGGCCCTGGGTGGCGCACCGGCAGAGGCCAATGCCGAGCGTTACATGGCGCTGCTGCACGAACAGTTCCGGGCCTTCCCAGATGACCTGGGGCAGATGCGCGAGCAGGGGCTGGCGTACTTCCGCTATTTCGCCACCGAAAAAGGCCTGGCGGCGCGTGGGCAGCAGGATCGCCCGACCACCCTGCAGGGGTTGATCGAGGCCGGGCACGTGCATTTCGAGGCGCTGGTGTACGAGGATTTCCTGCCGGTGAGCGCGGCGGGGATCTTCCAGTCCAACCTGGGCGACGAGGGCCAGGCCGAGTATGGCAGCAATGCCAACCGCGAGGCCTTCGAGGCGGCGCTGGGGCTCAAGGTGCAGGATGAGTTGGCGCTGTATGCGCAGAGCGAGCGCAGGTCGTTGCAGGCGTGTGCGCAAGCGTTGGGGCTGGGGACTCTGTAGGGTTTGAAACCACTGGGGCCGCGTTGCGGCCCTTTCGCGACACAAGGCCGCTCCTACAGGCGAGCGCGTTCCCATGTAGGAGCGGCCTTGTGTCGCGAAAGGGCTGCAAAGCAGCCCCAGTGCACTATCCGTGGGTGCGGAACCGATCCACTTCCTGGCGCAACTGCCCTGCCAGCCCTTCCAGCTCGCGGGCGGTCATGGCCAGCTCATTGGCCACATCACGCTGTTCGCTGTTGGCCTGGGCGATGCTCTGCAGGTTGCGGCTGAGCACCGTCGCGGTGCTGCTCTGCTCCTGGGTCGCGGTACTGATCACGGCAAACTGCTCGCCCGCCGCCCTGCTCTGCTCGTCGATCCGCGCCAGCGCCTCGGCCACCTTGTCGTTGCGCGCCAGGCCCTCCTGCATCAGCTGGTTGCCCTGCTCCAGGGTGTTGATGGCATGCCCGGTCTGCTGCTGGATGCTGGCGATCATCCCGGAAATCTCGTCGGTGGCCTGGCGGGTACGCGCGGCCAGGCCACGCACCTCGTCGGCGACCACGGCGAAACCACGGCCCTGCTCCCCTGCCCGCGCCGCCTCGATGGCGGCGTTGAGCGCCAGCAGGTTGGTCTGCTCGGCGATGGCGGTGATCACGCCGACAATCCCGCCGATCTCCTGGGACCGCGCCCCCAGGGTGTCCATCACCGCGGCGGTGCCGCCCAGCGCGTCGGCGATCTGCTTGAGCGAGGCCGACGCTTCGTCCATGGCATTGCGACCAATACGGGTCTGCTGGGCATTGTCGCGGGCCATGCGCTCGGTACCGGCCATGTTGTCGGCGATGTTCATCGAGGTGGCGCTGAACTCCTCCACCGCGCCGGCCATGCTGGTGATCTCGCCGGACTGTTGGTCCATGCCCTCGCAGGCCCCGGACGACAATCCGGACAACGACCGGGCGCGGCCACTGACCTGGTCGGAGGCGCTGCGGATATGCTCGACCATGGTCGCCAGGGCCTCGCCCATCTGGTTGAAGCTGCGCGCCAGCTGGCCGATCTCATCCTGGCTGGTGACACTCAGGCGGGCATTCAGGTCGCCCGCGCCCAGGGCTTCGGCCTGGCGCACCAGGTCGCCCAGCGGGCGTAGCTTGCGGCGCAGCAGCCAGAGCGTGGCGGCGACGGCCAGGAGCATGGCCAGCAGGCTGCCGATGGCCAGGCGCAAGCCGACGCTCCAGGTCACGGCGCGGATTTCCGCCTTGGGCATGCTCGCCACCACGGTCCATGGGCCTTCGGCGAACGGCGCGCTGACACTGAACAGGTCCTGCTCGGCATTGGCCGGGGGCACCAGCCATTGGCCCTGGTCGTCACGTATGGCCAGGGAGCCGGTCTGGCCGATGCGAAAGCGCTTGAGGTTGGCGAACTGGGCGTTCTGCGCATCGGTGTAGTCGAAGCCGACGAACAGCACGGCGATGACCCGGCCGCTGCCATCGCGCACTGGCACGTAGCGGGTCATGTAGTTGCGCTCGAACAGCACCGCGCGGCCGACGTACATCTGCCCGGCCAGCAACTTGGCATAGGCCGGGTGCTGGCGGTCCAGCTGGGTGCCGATGGCGCGGTTGCCGTCCTGCTTCTTCAGGTTGGTGCTGATGCGCACGAAATCGTCGCCGCTGCGCACGAACAGCGTCGCGATCCCGGCCGTCATCTGCTGGAATTCATCGACCACCTGGAAGTCGTTGTTCAACAGCCGCTCGCCCAGGTACAGCGCCGGCGTGGCCTGGCCTGCCACCTGCGCGGTCTCGCCGGCGCGCAGCGCCAGGCCCGAGGCGAAGCGGCGCTCGAACAGGCCGCTCAGGCGTTGGGTGTTGTCCTTGAGCGAACCGTGGAAAGTGTCGAGCTGGTCGGCCAGCAGCCGCGCCTCGCTGGCCAGGTGTTCCTGGCGGGTGGCGAGGTTGGCGTCGTCCAGCGAACGCAGGGCGAACAGGGTACTGCCGGTGATCACCAGCGCCAGCACGATGGCGAGGGCGATGCCGAGCTGCGAGGCGATGCGGGCACGCGGTTGAGACATGGGAAAGCTCCTGGCAAGAGGCCGGGATCATCCTGATCACGCTGACCGCCCGCTTCCAATCGACGGGTAATCGCGCCCTCTTCCGGGACGCTGGTGCAACTTGATCGGCTTGGCGGGGGAATACTTGAGCGTGGAGCCTGGATATTCGCAAACCTTTGCCTGGTGCTCGGCGGCCGGCGCCTACCAGCTCGAACGGTTCAATGCTGGGCCGACAGGATCTGCACCGCTGGCAAGTCCATCGCCGCCGCCTCTTCCTGCAAGAACACACTCAACCGGCGCAGGCGCTCGCCACCCGGTCGGGTCCGTGGCCAAACCAGGTAGTAGTCCATGCCGCTGGCCACCGCCGTCGGCCAGGGCAGGCTCAAGCGCCGCCCGGCCACGTCCTCGGCCACCATCAGCAGGTCGCCCATGGAAATCCCATAACCCCGGGCGGCCGCGATCATGCCCAGCTCCAGGGTGTCGAACACCTGCCCTCCCTTGAGCGATACCTTGTCGGTCAGCCCCATGCGCGCCAGCCATGCCCGCCAGTCACGCTTGTCGGGGGTGGGGTGCAACAGTTCGATGCCGCACAGGCGCCGCTCGTCCCACGGCGCATCGTCCAGCAGGTCCGGCGCGCCGACCGGAATCAACAGCTCGGAGAACAACCGGCGCACCTCCCAGTCCGCCGGGAAGCTACCGTCGCTGAGCAACACCGCGCAGTCGAACGGCTCCTGGTGGAAATCCACGTGGTCGACGTCCATCCAGGCGCTGGTCAGTTGCACTTCATTACCTGGCTGCAAATGCCGAAAGCGGCTCAACCGCGCCAGCAGCCAGCGCATGGTCAGGGTCGACGGTGCTTTCATGCGCAGGATGTCGTCTTCGCCGCGCAAGGTGTCGCAGGCCCGCTCCAGCGCGGCGAAACCCTCACGCACCCCAGGCAGCAACACCCGCGCCGCCTCGGTGAGTTGCAGGCTGCGGCCGTTGCGCACGAACAGGCGGCAGGCGAAATGCTCTTCCAGCGTGCGGATATGCCGGCTGACCGCGCTCTGGGTGATCGACAGCTCTTCCCCGGCACGGGTGAACGAGCTCAGCCGGGCGGCGGCTTCGAATGCGCGCAGCGCATAGAGCGGAGGAAGCTGGCGGGACATGATGCACCTGTCATACGGGGCCGAAACGCGAGACCCGGATCATATAGCCATGAGTCAAACTCATGCGAGCAATCGCTTTTATCCTTTTGTGCAAAGTTGACCGAAGCTTCAGAATTGCCTGCTCGCACTTTCGCACCATCCAGAAGGACCACCCCCATGCATGTCGCGCCCACCACCGAACTCAAGGCTCTACTGCGCCTGGCCGGGCCGCTGATCGCCTCGCAGCTGGCGCATATGCTGATGGTGCTCACCGACACCCTGATGATGGCCCGTATCAGCCCGCAGGCCCTGGCCGGTGGCGGCCTGGGCGCGGCCAGCTATTCGTTCGTGTCGATCTTCTGCCTGGGGGTGATCGCCGCAGTCGGCACCTTGGTGGCCATCCGCAAGGGCGCCGATGACACCGAGGGCGTCACCCGCCTGGCGCAGAGCGGCCTGTGGCTGGCCTGGGGCCTGGCGCTGGTGGCGGCGCTGGTGATGTGGAACCTCAAGCCGGTGCTGCTGTTGTTCGGGCAGCAGCCCGAGAACGTCGACTCGGCCATGCAACTGCTGACCCTGTTGCCGCTGGCCCTGCCCGGCTACATGACCTTCATGGCCCTGCGCGGTTTCACCAGTGCCCTTGGCCACTCGACGCCGGTGATGGTCATCAGCCTGGTCGGCACGGTGTTCAACTACCTGTTCAACCACGCGCTGATCGAGGGCATGTTCGGCCTGCCCAAGCTGGGGCTGATGGGTATCGGCCTGGTCACTGCGCTGGTGACCCTGGGCATGGCCATTGCCCTGGCGCTGTACATCCGCTGGCACAAGGCCTATGCCGACTACCCATTGCGCAAGGGTCTGTCGCGCCCTTCCCTGCCGGCCCTGCGCGAACTGTGGCGGCTGGGCCTGCCGATTGGCGGCACCTACATGGTCGAGGTTGGCTTGTTCGCCTTCGCCGCCCTGTGCATGGGCGTGCTGGGCAGCACCGAGCTTGCGGCGCACCAGATCGCCCTGCAGATCGTCTCCACCGCGTTCATGGTGCCGACCGGGCTGTCCTATGCGGTGACCATGCGCGTCGGCCTCTACTATGGCGCTGGCAACCTGCTGGCGGCGCGCAGTGCCGGGCGCGTGGGCATTGGTTTCGGTGCCTCGCTGATGTTCGCCTTCGCCGCGTTGTTCTGGCTGCTGCCCGATAGCCTGGTGGCGTTGTTCATCGATCGCAACGACCCGGCCTTCGCGGCGATCTTCATGCTGGCGGTACAGTTGTTGATGGTTGCGGCGTGGTTCGAGTTGTTCGACGGCGTGCAGACCATTGCCATGGGCTCTATCCGTGGCTTGAAGGATGCCAAGACCACGTTCCTGATCGGGTTGGTGTGCTATTGGCTGGTGGGCGCGCCGAGCGCATGGTTGTTCGCGTTCACCCTTGGCGGGGGCGCTCCGGGTATCTGGTGGGGGCTGGCGCTGGGCCTGGCTTGTGCGGCGGTGGCGCTGACGCTGGGCTTTGAGTGGCGGATGAAGCGGTTGCTGGGCAAGGCCGGGCAGGCGCGGGGGACGGCGGTTTCGGCTTGAGGGGGTTGGGGCTGGGCGATGCGCCCAGGTGCATGACGCAAGGCATGCAGGGGCAGTGAGATCGAGCGCCGCCCGCGCGGCGCATCGCGGATAAATCCGCTCCTACATCTGTTGCAACGTACCGAACCTGTCAGGCCATGGTTGCCAGCCTTGGCGCAGGGCGCAAGACAGGCGAGGCGGCAGCAATGCCCACGCAGAAATCACGTCGAGCGCACCAGGCTAACAACCATGGCCTATCAGACATGGCCACGTTGCAACAAATGTGGGAGCGGATTCATCCGCGATGCGCCGCGCGGGCGGCGCTCGATGTGATAGGCGCCGCAACTGTGTCGTCGAACACCTCAACACCCACCATCATAAAAAACTGTACTACTGTACTGCCATTCACAGCACTTGCAGCCCCCTCCCACACCCTCATCTGATAAAAAGCGCACCAAAACAGTGCCTACCGGTACAGTTCCGCTAATAACCAGTGCAACAGTCGCTTTCAACAGTTAACTGAGCCATCGCAATACAACTGAACTGTACCTACTGTTCTGGACGAGAGAGGAGGAAGATGGGCACCAGTTAAATCACTACCTAATCCCGCCACAAGCGGAAGGATGACACATCATGGAACGTACCCTCAGTTCCGACCTGGTTTTCGAAAACGCCCAAGCTTCCAACGCTGCCCTGCCACTGCGCGTTCTGTCCACCCTGGTACTGTGGCAGCGCCGCATGGCCAGCCGCCGCCAACTGGCGCGCCTGGACTCTCGCCTGCTGGCCGACGCCGGTATCAGCGAGTCGCAGCGCTACGAAGAGCTCAGCAAGCCGTTCTGGCGCTAAGCCCCGGCTGCCGGCCTGGCCCGGCACCGCGAATTTCCAAGAACCCGTCGCAGGTAACTGCGACGGGTTTTTTGTTTGTATGCCCCGCGTTAGAGCACCTCGGACGCAAACGTGTACAGTTTTATAAAATTAAAATATAACCGGTACAGTTACGTTTTGTGATGTTTACCCAAGCCAAGCGTTAGAACCTGCGCGTGTTACGCTTGTCCTACGCGCCTGGCAGATAAAGTACCGTGACGAGCCAAGCGAGCGTCCGATAACCAGAACCACCCAAGACCCTGTGCAGGAGTCCACCGATCATGTCCCGTTATCACCTGTTTGGCGCCGCCTTGCTGCTGTCCCTGGCCGGCGCGGCCAATGCCACCAGCTTCGTCGTCACCACCGATGCCGTGGTCGGCGCGGTGGCCGCTTCCACCGACGCCACCTCCGACATTTCCTCCTCGTTCCGTGACGACAAGATCGTCCAGGCCGCCCGCGACGACGCCGCCAGCTTCGTCGGCAGCCAAGGCGCGATCCGTGGCGCCAAGCTGGAGAGCGCATTCGTGCACATCCGCCAGCAGCTGCCGGCGCTGCAGGCCAGCGACGCGCAACTGGCAAGCGCCATCCTCGCCCTCTGATCCCGCTATCAGCCCGGATTCACTGGCCCCGGCCGGTGCATCCGGGGTAGCCTTCGCCGCCCGAGACAACTGCTTTCAAGCCAGCCATGCGTTATCTGTTGCCATCATTGTTCGCCCTCACCTGCGTGGGCAGCGCCCATGCCATGGATGCCACCACCCAGAGCCTGGTCATCACCGGCTATGTCACCAGCCAGGTGACCGCCGCGCCGTTCGACCGCAAGCGTATCGTCGCCGCCCGGGACGATGCCGCCGCGTTCGTCGCCAGTGACGGCCTGATCCGCGGCGCGCGCCTGCAAGCGGCATTCGACACCCTGCGCCAGGGCTGCACCCGGCACTCTGTCGGCGACCGTGAACTGGCCGAAGCGATTCTCGTCCAATAACTACACCTGCTCCTTTTGCACTCCCGGAGATGCTCCATGCGTAAACCGCTGATCGCCGCCACCCTCGGCATGCTGCTGCTCGCCGACCTGGCCCAGGCGCACACCCTGGTGGCCACCAGCAACATCATCGTCCGTGCCTTCGGCCGTTCGATCGACTTCACCTCGGACACCACCACCTCGATCCGCGATTCCAAAGTGGTCCGTGAGGCCCACGACGACGCCGCCAGCTTCGTCGCCAGCAACGGCGACATCCGCGGCGCCCAGCTGGAAGCCGCGTTCGACACCCTGCGCGCCCGCGTGCCAGAGGCCCGTGACGCCAGCGACCAGGTGCTGGCCGAAGCTATCCTCGCCCTGTGAAGCGCGTGCGTGCCTGGCTGCTGGGCTGCGCCCTGACGCTGCTCGGCACGCCCGCCCTGGCCGACCTGCAACTGCTGTTGCAACACGACGGCCTCGATTCGGCCCAACAGCAGGCCAGCCAGGCGCTGCTCGACGAGGCCATGGCCAAGCTGCCACCGCGCTTCAAGCAGCAACTCGACCGGCAGATCCTGGTCAGCTGGAGCGTGCGCATGCCCGAGGACGCCTACGGGCAGGCCTCGCCGGTGGCCACCCTCGACCTCAACCGCCGCCTGCTGCCAGGCCTGGTCGATGGCAGCGCCGCCCGTGAACAGACCAACCGCCCCCACGGCACGGTCCGCCAGGAGCTGCTGGCCACCGTGCTGCACGAGTTGACCCATATCTACGACCGCGCGCGCCTGTGGCCCAGCGCCGAGCGCCGGCTGATCAGCCGCTGCGCGCGCCAACAGGGCGCCCTGGGCAAGGTCGGCCTGCCCCAGGACTGCCGCGGCCAGGCCGAGCGCCGTTTCACCCTCAGCGACGACCCGCGGCTGCTCGACCTGGCCGGCTGGCCGCAATACGTCGGCCGGCGGGGCGAGCGCGAGCAGCACAACGGCCAGGGCGTGCGCAGCCCGGACAGCTACGAGCTGAGCAGCCCGAAGGAGTTCGTCGCGGTCAACATGGAGTACTTCCTCCTCGACCCAAGCTACGGCTGCCGACGCCCGGCGCTGAACCAGTACCTGCGCGAGCACTTTGCCTGGGCGCCCGAACAGGCCACCTGCGCCAAGGGCCTGCCGTTCCTCAACGCCGGCAACGACTTCGCTCGCCAGCCCTTGGGCGAGATCGACCCGGAGCGGGTGTACGAGGTGGACTACCTGCTGGCCGAGGCCAACCAGAACTGGGTCAGCCGCTGGGGCCACAGCATGCTGCGCCTGGTGATCTGCGCCCCGGGCCGCCCGCGCGGCCCGGCCTGCCGGCTGGACCTGGACCAGAGCCTGGTGCTGTCGTACCGCGCCTTCGTCAACGACGTGCAGTTGTCCAGCTGGGACGGCCTGGTCGGTGCCTACCCATCGCGGTTGTTCGTGCTGCCGCTGGGGCAGGTGATCGACGAATACACCAAGACCGAGCTGCGCAGCCTGGCCTCGGTACCGCTCAAGCTCAGCCGCAACGAGATCGAGAACCTGGTGCGCCAGGCCGCCGAAATGCACTGGAGCTACGACGGCAACTACTACTTCCTGTCCAACAACTGCGCGGTGGAGTCGCTCAAGCTGCTGCGCAGCGGCACGGCCAACCCGCGCCTGAACGACCTCGACAACATCATGCCCAACGGCCTGCTGGAGGTGCTCAAGGGCAGGGGGCTGGCCGATACCAGCGTGCTCGACGACCCACGCGAGGCGTTGCGCCTGGGCTATCGCTTCGATTCCTACCGCGAACGCTACCAGGCCATGTTCGACGTGCTGCGCAAGCAGTTGCCGATCAAGCAGACGGCGGTGGAAGACTGGCTGGCGCTGGATGCCGAACAACGCCGCCCGTGGTTCGAGCGAGCCGACCTGCGCACCAGCGCGGCCTTGCTGCTGCTCGAACAGGCCGGCTTGCGCCGCCAGTTGCTGCTGGCCCAGGATGAGGTCAAGCAGCGCTACCTCAATGGCCGCGCGCTCAAGGACGGCAGTTTCGACAAGGCCAATGAAACCTTGCAGGCGATGCTGGCCAACAGCGGCTTCCTCAGCCGCCCGGCGGAATTGCTCGGGGCAGGGGGCTACGGCCTGCCGCAACCGCAGGAGCGCAAACAGCTGGAGCAGGTGAGCAGCGAGCGCCAGGCCCAGCTATTGCGCCTGAGCACCGACCTGGACCAGCAGGTGAGGGCGCTGCTGGGGCCCGAGCGGGGCAGGCAGATCAAGGCGGTGGAGGCCAACATCAAGCAGATCGGCGAACGCCTGCGGGCTCTGCACAAGGCCGCCGGGGGGTTACAGTTGCCCTGAGGCCTGCAGGTGCACCCTCATCGCTGTAGGAGCGGCCTTGCCAAGGCGTCGGACCGCTCGGAAAGGAGCGCGAAGCGGCCCCAGATTTCAGCGGCGCAGCAGACATCGCCGGGGCTGCTTTGCAGCCCCTTCGCGACGCAAGGCCGCTCCTACAGAAAACCTCGCAGCCGGTCACCTCAAAGGCGCTCCTCATCCTCCTCCGGCAACCCTTGATCCACCTGCAACCACGGCAAGCGGCTCGTCACCCAGATATGCCGATTGGCCGGCACCCGCTCGGGGTGATCCAAGGTCGCCACCGTCACATCTATCGTGTCAGGGCTATGCGCGGTCACCAGCGCCACGTGCGCCCCGCAGTTGCCACAGAAATACCGGCTGCAGCTCTGCGGCGCCATATAGCGCTGGGGCGAGCCGGCCAGCCACTGGAAACCCGCCAGCGGCAGGGTGACCCAGGTCACCAGCGTAGCGCCGCTGACCCGCCGGCAGATCGAGCAATGACAATGGGCGACATCGCCCAGGTCGGCCTGCAGCCGATAGCGCAACGCCCCGCAATGACACCCGCCTTCCACGACATCCACCATCGAAACGACCTCCCGTCGCCTGGCACCAGCCGAAAGCTGGCTGAAAGCTTGCCCACCTAGGATAGCGCCACCACCGGCAAAGACCGGTCAGCCAGGGCACGCGGAATCTTCCGTGCCCGGCCCAATCAACAACAACAATGGTGATTCCCGATGTTTTCCTGTGCCCGCCTTCCCGCCGTACCCCCGCAGCTACTCCCCGCGCAGCGCCTGACGCGCTGATCCGCCCGAAGCGTCCTTCCTTTCGCCGCGCCACGCCTGGAGTACTGCCATGCTGACCTTCCTCGGCTTCGCCATGGTCATCACTTTCATGTACCTGATCATGACCAAGCGCCTGTCGGCCTTGATCGCCCTGATCCTGGTACCGATCCTGTTCGCCCTGTTCGGGGGTTTCTACAGCGACATCGGCCCGATGATGCTGCAAGGCATCAGCAAGCTCGCGCCCACTGGCGTGATGCTGATGTTCGCCATTCTCTACTTCGCCCTGATGATCGACTCCGGCCTGTTCGACCCGGCCGTGCGCAAGATCCTCAAGCTGGTCAAGGGCGACCCGCTGAAGGTCTCGGTAGGCACTGCGGTGCTGGCCCTGGTGGTGTCCCTGGACGGTGACGGCGCCACCACCTACATGATCTGCTGCGCGGCCATGCTGCCGATGTACAGCCGCCTGGGCATGAGCCCGCGGATCATGGCTGGCCTGATCATCCTCGCCGGCGGGGTGATGAACATGACCCCCTGGGGTGGCCCCACCGCCCGCGCTGCCAGCGCCCTGCACGTCGATCCGTCGGACATCTTCGTGCCGATGATCCCGGCCATGGCCTTCGGCGTGGCGGCGATCCTGGCCATCGCCTACTGGTACGGCAAGCGCGAGCGCGCCCGCCTGGGCGAGCTGCACCTGCCCACCGACGACATCGACCACAGCGAAATCAGCGTGTCGCAGTTCCCGGAAGCACGCCGGCCCAAGCTGATCTGGTTCAACGGCGCCCTGACCGCCGCGCTGATGGTGGCGCTGATCGCCGGCGTGCTGCCGCTGCCGGTGCTGTTCATGATCGCCTTCAGCATCGCCATGATCGTCAACTACCCGTGCCTGCAGCAGCAGAAGGACCGCATTGCCGCCCACGCCTCCAGCGTGCTGGCAGTGAGCGGGCTGATCTTCGCCGCCGGCATCTTCACCGGCATCCTGTCGGGCACCGGCATGGTCGACGCCATGTCCAAGAGCCTGCTGGCGGTGATTCCGGAGGCGTTCGGCCCGTACATGGCGGTGATCACCGCCATCATCAGCATGCCGTTCACCTTCTTCATGTCCAACGACGCCTTCTACTACGGCGTGCTGCCGGTACTGTCGGAGTTCGCCAGCCACTACGGCGTCACCCCGGTGGAAATGGCCCGCGCGTCGATCGTCGGCCAACCGGTACACCTGCTCAGCCCGCTGGTACCCTCCACCTACCTGCTGGTGGCCCTGGCCGGCATCGAGTTCGGCGATCATCAGCGCTTCACCCTCAAGTGGGCAGTGCTGGTGTGCCTGTGCATAATGCTCGGCGCGCTGGCCTTGGGGACTTTCCCGCTGTTCAGCAGTCTGTAACAACAAGCGCCTCATCCAACCGCAAAGCGCCCGCCATCAGGGCGCTTTGCCTTTACCGCTCGAAGGAATACACATGGAATGGCTGACCAGCCCGGAAATCTGGGTTGCCTTTTTCACCCTCACCGCGCTTGAGATCGTGCTCGGGATCGACAACATCATCATGATCTCGATCCTGGTCAGCCGCATGCCCAAGCACATGCAGCCACGCACGCGGATCTTCGGCCTGGCGTTGGCCATGGTCACGCGGATCATGCTGCTGCTGTCGATCACCTGGGTCATGCGCCTGACCGACGACCTGTTCCATGTGCTCGGCCAGGGTATTTCCGGCCGCGACCTGATCCTGTTCTTCGGCGGCCTGTTCCTCTTGTGGAAAAGCTCCCAGGAGATCTACCACGGCCTGGAAGGCGAGGACGAAAGCGCCGAGGAGCCAAAAGGGGCGGGCGGCAAGTTCTTCTACACCATCATCCAGATCGCCATCATCGACATCGTGTTCTCGCTGGACTCGGTGATCACCGCGGTGGGCATGGTCTCCCACGTGCCGGTGATGATCGCCGCGATCATCGTCGCGGTGCTGGTGATGATGCTCTGCGCCGGCACCATAAGCGACTTCATCGACAAGCACCCTTCGCTGAAGATGCTTGCACTTTCGTTCCTGATCGTCGTAGGTACCGTGCTGATCGCCGAATCCTTCGATGTGCATGTGCCCAAGGGCTACGTGTACTTCGCCATGGCCTTCTCGCTGGCGGTGGAGGCGATCAACATCCGCATGCGCACCGCCCTGGCGCGCAAGAAGGGCAAGGAGCACGACCCGGTGAAACTGCGCAAGGACATTCCGGGTCAGTAAGATCAGGAGCGCGGTAAAAAAGGGCCCTTCGCAGGGCCCTTTTTGCATCCACGTCCCCTGTAGGAGCGGCCTTGCCGGGGCGCCGGACCGGTCGGAAAGGGCCGCGAAGCGGCCCCGGCGATCCATGCGGCGCCGCTGAAACCTGGGGCCGCTGCGCGCCCCATCGCGACGCAAGGCCGCTCCTACAGGCACCCATGTTTCAAATATGTTTCACACATGCCAAGCTGGCACCCATCGCGCACAACAACTAAAGCTTCAGTGAGCACTGGAAAAAACCAGCCCACCCCCGGGCCAGGCTCACCGCCGCACCATTGGTCCCGACCAGGGGCATAGAACAAAAGGGGGCCCGACCATGTTGACCCTGCTCAACCTGCTCTCCGCCGTCGCATTGCTGGTATGGGGCACGCACATCGTGCGTACCGGCATCCTGCGGGTGTACGGCTCGAACCTGCGCCGCGTGCTTGGGCAGAACATGAACAAGCGCCCGCTGGCATTCGTCGCCGGCATCCTGGTCACCGCCATGGTGCAAAGCAGCAACGCCACCGCCATGCTGGTCACCTCGTTCGTCGGCCAGGGCCTGATGGCCATGACCCCGGCGCTGGCAATCATGCTCGGCGCCGACGTCGGTACCGCGCTGATGGCGCGGGTGCTGACCTTCGACCTGTCGTGGCTGTCACCGCTGCTGATTTTCCTCGGGGTGATCTTCTTTCTTTCGCGCAAGCAGACCCGCGCCGGGCAACTGGGCCGGGTGGGCATCGGCCTGGGCCTGATCATCCTGGCCTTGCAGCTGATCGTCCACGCCGCCGCGCCGATCACCCACGCCCAAGGGGTGAAGGTGCTGTTCGCCTCGCTGACCGGCGACATCCTCCTCGACGCGCTGATCGGCGCGCTGTTCGCCATGATTTCCTATTCCAGCCTGGCCGCCGTGCTGCTCACCGCCACCCTGGCCGGCGCCGAGGTGATCAGCCTGCCGGTGGCCATCGGCCTGGTGATCGGCGCCAACATCGGCAGCGGCCTGCTCGCCTTCCTCACCACCAGCCTGCAGAACAGCGCCGGGCGCCGCGTGGCGCTGGGCAGCCTGCTGTACAAAGTCATCGGCCTGCTGTTGATCATCCCGGTGCTGCACCCGCTGGTGGCGTGGATGGATAGCCTGAGCTTCAGCCCGCAGGAGCTGGTGATCGGCTTCCACCTGCTCTACAACACCTTGCGCTGCCTGCTGATGCTGCCGACGGTCAAGCCCATGGGGCGGGTGTGCAATTACCTGCTGCCTGAGCGCGAGCATGGCAACGGCCATACCCAGCCACGCCACCTCGACCCGACCGCGCTGAACACTCCCAGCCTGGCCCTGGCCAACGCCGTGCGCGAAACCTTGCGCCTGGGCGACATCGTCGACAGCCTGCTCGAGGCCATGCTCGGCGCCCTGCGTGGCACCCAGACCGCCATGCCGCAACAGGTGCGCACCCTGGGCGAGGACGCCGAGGCGCTGTACAACGCCATCAAGCTGTACCTGGCGCAGATGCCTCGCGAAGACCTTGGCGAGCAGGACAACCGGCGTTGGGCGGAAATCATCGAGCTGGCGATCAACCTCAAGCTGGCCAGCGACCTGATCGAGCGCATGCTGCGCAAGGTCCAGCAGCAGAAGACCTCGCAACGCCGCGAGTTTTCCCAGGTCGGCCTGGAGGAGCTGACCGGCTTGCAGGAGCAATTGCTGGCCAACCTGCGCCTGGGCCTGTCGGTATTCCTCAGTGCCGACCCGCACAGCGCGCGCCAGCTGCTGCGTGAAAAACGCCGCTTCCGCGCCCAGGAGCGGCGCCTGGCCCACGCCCATGTCAGCCGCCTGCAACGTAAAGTGGTGCAAAGTATCGAAACCAGTTCGCTACACTTGGAGCTCATTGCCGACATGAAACGGTTGAACTCTTTGTTCTGCAGCAGTGCCTATGTGGTACTGGGCGGCACCGACACCGGCGGGCTGATGCTCGACAGCGTGCCGGACGAAGCCCGCCAGCCCTGAACCGACACACCCCGGAGACCGAAGCTCGCCCATGCGTTGCCTGATGTTCGTTTGCCTGCTGATCTGCAGCCTGCCGACCCTCGCCCTCGACCGCTCGCGGGTGGAGGGCTACCTGTTGCCCAACGGCTTGCAGGTGATCCTCAAGTCGGGCTACGAGCGCGACCATGTGTCGATCCGTCTGGTGGTCGGTGTTGGCCTGGACGACTTCGCCTGCGACCAGCGCGAGCTGCCGCACCTGCTCGAGCACCTGCTGTTCAGCGGTATCGACGACACCGGCGAAGGCGGCCTGGAGGAGCGCATGCAGGCCCTGGGCGGGGAGTGGAACGCCTACACCAGCAGCGCCGACACCACCTTCGTCATCGAAGCGCCGGCACGCAACCAGCGCAAGGTGCTCGACCTGCTGCTGGCGGTGATCCGCGACACGCGCATCGACGCCAAGGCCCTGGCGACCGCCAAGACCATCATCGAGCGCGAGGATGGCGGCCATTACGGGCGCCTGCAACGCTGGCTCGACCGCCAGGACATCGGCCACCCGGCCAGCGACCAGCTGGCCACCGAGCTGGGCCTGAAATGCCCGGAACGCGCCTACCTCGACGACATGACTCTGGAGCAGGTGCAGCACCTGCGCGAACACTGGTACGCGGCCAACAACATGTCGCTGATCGTCGTCGGTGGCCTCGACCGCCTGCTGCCGGCCTATCTGGAGCGCACCTTTGGCGAGTTGCCGGCAACCGAGCCGGAAGAACGCCGCAGCCTCGAGAGCATCAGCCAGCAGGCCGAGCAACGGCGCAGCCTGACCCGCGGCTGGCTGGGCGACAACGTCAAGCTGCACTGGCTGTTCCTCGAGCCGACCCTGGAGGAGGGCCACGATCAGACCCTCGAGCTGTTGTCGCGCTACCTGGACTGGGCCTTGTACGACCAGCTGCGCCTGCGCCATGGCTTGTCCTACGGGCCGTCGGTGCAGCGCGAGAGCTTCGGCGACAGCGGCCTGTTCAGCCTCAACGCCGACCTCGAGCGCCAGGACCTCGACACGGCGGTGAAGGTGCTCGAACAGCTGTTCGAGCACCTGCGCAAGCACGGCCTGGACCCAGACACCTTCGCCCGTATCAAGGAGGCGGCGATCGCCCGGGAAAGCTGGACCACCCAGGGCAACGCGGCGCTGGCCGACTACTACTGGGGCGCGCTCAACGCCTATGAGGACGGGCGCTTCGCCGACCCGATCGGCAAACTGCGCCGGGTCAGCCTGAAGCAGGCCGACGCGGCGCTGCGCGAACTGCTCAAGGACCCAGGTTACCTGCGCATCGAGAAGCCGCTGCTGGGCTATGACGAGCTGTACGGCCTGGTGGCGCTGGGGCTGGCGCTGATCCTCGCGGTCGGGCTGGTGCGCCGACGCCGCCAGGCAGCAGCCAAGCCCAGCGGCGCTACACGGGCGCCGTGATTCGGCGGTATCCTGTCGGCCAACAGCGTCTGCGTGGGCGCGTGCTTGCCCCGCGATAAGCCCATCGCGGGGCAAGCACGCTCCCATGACGCCTCGAACACGCCCCTTGCTGCTGTAGACCCATGCCCCCAATCCCCAGCTTCATCCTGCGCCTCATCGAGCTGCTCAAGCGCTACCCCGGTATCATCGCGCTCTATGGTTTCCTCTCTGGTATCGGCAGCTTCATCCTGGTCGACCGCCAGGCCGGCCTGGCCAGCTGGATCGCCATCCTGATGCTGGTCAGCTGGGTCTGGCTGATGCTGGAGAACACCCTCACCGAGCTGTTCGCCCGCACCTTCAAGCGCGAGATCCCGCAGCCGCTGCTGCGCTACGCCACCCAGCTGATCCACCAGGAGAGCCTGTTCTTCGTCCTGCCGTTCTTCTTCATCACCACCACCTGGAACAGCGGCCAGCTGATCTTCACCGGGCTGCTCGGCGCCGCCGGGCTGATCTCCATCGTCGACCCGCTGTACTACAAATGGCTGGCGCCACGGCGCTGGCTGTTCCTCGCGCTGCATACCCTGACGCTGTTCGCGGCGATGCTCACGGCGCTGCCGATCATCCTGCACCTGACCACCGCGCAAAGCTTCAAGCTGGCGCTGGTGGCCGCCATGCTGCTGTCGTTCCCGAGCCTGGCCAGCAGCTTCCCGATCAACAACTGGCGCCGCGGCGTGGCCTTGGTGCTGGTGACCCTGGCAGTGGGCGGGGGCGGGTGGCTGATGCGCTCCTGGGTGCCGCCGGCGACCCTGTGGATGACCGATGTGGCGGTGAGCACCGAGGTGATCAACCGCCAGCCGGGGGCCTCGCTGGAGCAGGTGCCCGCCAGCCGCATCCGCAATGGCGGGCTGTACGCCTACACCGCGATCAACGCCCCACGGGGCCTGGACGAGCGCATCTACCATGTGTGGCAGTTCGACGGCAAAGAGGTCGACCGTATCGCCCTGGATATCCACGGCGGGCGCAAGGAAGGCTACCGGGCCTGGACCCACAAGCAGAACTTCCCGCCGAACCCGGTGGGCAAGTGGCAGGTGCGGGTGCTGACCGAGGATGGCCAGGTGATCGGGGTGTTGCGCTTCAAGGTGGTCGACGACACTGCCCGCTGAGCTATGATCTGACTCGCCGCCCATTGTCTGAAGCATGGAGCCCATGACCGTCCCCAGCGCCACCCTGGACACCAGCCAGCAGCCGTCGCGCCTGCGTATCGTCGGCGACTGGACCCTGGCCCACTACAGCAGCCTCAAGCGCGAGTGCGAGCGTCTGGGCAGCCAATACGCCGACGACACCCTCGCCGACCTCAGTCAGCTTGGCCGCCTGGACACCGCCGGCGCCTCGCTGCTGGCCGAACTGCTCGGTGCCAAGCGCCTGGCCCACTGCACCGACGAGCTCCCCGAAGCCAGCCGCGCGCTACTGAAGAACGTGTACTGCTCGGTGCAGGACTACTGCATCCCGGTCAAGCAACCCGAGCGACCGGTGCTGATCCTGCTGCTGGCTCGCATCGGTTGCGCCGTCGATCAGCTCTGGCAGGACTCCCTCCAGGTGCTGGGCTTCATCGGCCTGATCCTGCAGACCCTGTTCCTGCGCCTGTTCCAGCCGCACCGCTGGCGCGTCACCCCGGTGGTCGCCCACCTCGAGCAGACCGGCCTGGACGCCGCGCCGATCGTCGCCCTGCTGACCTTCCTGGTGGGTGCGGTGGTGGCCTTCCTCGGCGCCACGGTGCTGGCCGACTTTGGCGCGACCATCTTCACCGTCGACCTGGTGGCGTTCTCCTTCCTGCGCGAGTTCGCCGTGCTGCTGACCGCCATCCTCATGGCCGGGCGCACCGCCAGCGCCTTCACCGCGCAGATCGGCTCGATGAAGGCCAACGAAGAGATCGACGCCATCCGCACCCTGGGCCTGAACCCCATCGAGCTGCTGGTGGTGCCGCGGGTGCTGGCGTTGCTGATCGCGCTGCCGCTGCTGACCTTCGTCGCGATGATCTGCGGCATGGTCGGCGGCGCGGTGGTCTGCGCCCTGACCCTGGACATCTCGCCGGCCATGTTCCTCTCGCTGCTGCAAAGCGACATCGGTGTGCAGCACTTCCTGGTGGGCCTGGCCAAGGCGCCGTTCTTCGCCTTCCTGATCGCCGCCATCGGCTGCCTGGAAGGCTTCAAGGTCAGCGGCAGCGCCGAGTCGGTCGGCGCCCACACCACCTCGGCGGTGGTGCAATCGATCTTCGTGGTCATCGTCCTGGACGCCGTGGCCGCGCTGTTCTTCATGGAGATGGGCTGGTGAGCGAAGCGGTGATCGAAGCCCGGGGCCTGTGCAACCGCTTTGGCAGCCAGAGCGTGCACGAGAACCTCGACCTGGACCTGTACCGCGGCGAGATCCTCGCCGTGGTCGGTGGCTCGGGCAGCGGCAAGTCGGTGCTGCTGCGCAGCATCGTCGGCCTGCGCCGGCCCAACGAGGGCAGGGTGAAGGTGTTCGGCGAGGACCTGGCCACGGCCAGCGAGACGCAACGCTCGCTGATCGAGCGGCGCTTCGGCGTGTTGTTCCAGAAGGGCGCGCTGTTCTCGTCGCTGACCGTGACCGAGAACGTCGCCCTGCCGCTGATCGAGCATGCCGGGCTGTCGCGGGCCGACGCCGAGCACCTGGCCGGGGTCAAGCTGGCCCTGGCCGGGCTGCCGATCAGCGCCGCCGACAAGTACCCGGCGTCGCTGTCCGGCGGCATGATCAAGCGCGCCGCGCTGGCCCGCGCCCTGGCCCTGGACCCGGACATCCTGTTCCTCGACGAACCCACCGCCGGCCTCGACCCGATCGGCGCCGCCGCCTTCGACCAGTTGATCCTGACCCTGCGCGACGCCCTGGGCCTGTCGGTGTTCCTCATCACCCACGACCTCGACACCCTGTACACCATCACCGACCGCATCGCCGTGCTGTCGCAGAAGAAGGTGCTGGTGGCCGGCCCGCTGGCCGAGGTCGAGCAGACCAATGATCCCTGGATCCACGAATACTTTCACGGCCCGCGCGGCCGGGCGGCCGAAGATGCCGCCCTGCGCGCCCGCCAGGAGCGCTGAACGATGGAAACCCGAGCTCATCATGTCCTGATCGGCCTGGTCACCGTATTGGTGGTGGCCGGCGCCATGCTGTTCGGCCTGTGGCTGACCAAGGCCAGCGTCGACGACACCTTCAAGGACTATGAAGTGGTGTTCAACGAGGCGGTGTCGGGCCTGTCGCGCGGCAGCCCGGTGCAGTACAACGGCATCAAGGTGGGCGACGTCAGCACCCTGCGCCTGGACCCCAAGGACCCGCGCCGGGTGCTGGCGCGGGTGCGCCTGAGCGCCGACACGCCAGTCAAGCAGGACACCCAGGCCAAGCTGACCCTGGCCGGGGTGACCGGCAACTCGTTCATCCAGCTCAGCGGCGGCACCCCGCAAAGCCCCGAGCTCAAGGGCAAGGATGGCAAGCTGCCGGTGATCGTCGCCTCGCCATCGCCGATTTCACGCCTGCTCAACGACAGCAGCGACCTGGTGACCAATATCAACCTGCTGCTGCACAACGCCAACCAGATGTTCTCGCAAAGCAACGTCGAGCACCTGAGCAACACCCTGGCCAACCTCGACCAGACCACCGGCGCCTTCGCCAGCAAGCGCGGCGGCATCGCCGATGCCCTGGCGCAACTGGCCGAAGTCGGCCGCCAGGCCAACGCCACCCTGGCCGAGACCCAGGCGCTGATGCGCAACGCCAACGGCCTGCTCGGCAACCAGGGCAAACAGGCCATCGGCAGCGCCGAGCAGGCCATGCAGGCGCTGGCCGAGAGCACCGCGACCATCAACAGCCTGCTCAAGGACAACCGCCAGTCCCTCGACGACGGCGCCCAGGGCCTCAATCAGCTGGCCCCGGCCATCCGTGAACTGCGCGAGACCCTCAACGCCCTCAAGGGCATTTCCCGGCGCCTGGAAGCCGACCCCAGCGGCTACCTGCTGGGCCGCGACAACAACAAGGAGTTCCAGCCATGATCCCGTCGCTGCGCCTGGCCGCGCTGGCCGCCACCCTGGGCCTGGTCCCGGCCTGCTCGATCCTGCCGCACAGCGAGCCTGTGGATATCTACCGCCTGCCGGTGACCCAGGCCACGGCCAATGCCGCGCCGCTGGACTGGTCGCTGCGCCTGAACAAGCCGTTGACCAGCGAAGCCCTGGCCGGCCCGCGCATCGCGGTGATCCCCCAAGGCGACGTGATCAGCAGCTACAAGGGCGCGCGCTGGAGCGACCCGGTGCCGATGCTGCTGCGCAATCGCCTGCTCGATGGTTTCCAGCGTGACGGCCGGGTGCCGCGCCTGAGCGCCGACGACAGCAACCTGCAAGCCGACTACGAGTTGGCCGGCGAGCTGCAGGCGTTCCAGAGCGAGTACCGTGCCGGCGCGCAGCTGGAGGTGGTGATCCGCTATGACGCACGCCTGGTGCAGGGGCGCACCCAGCGCATCCTCGCCAGCAAACGCTTCGAGGTGCGCCAGCCGCTCAACGATGGGAAAGTGCCGGCAGTGGTTGCCGGCTTCGGCGCGGCCAGCGATGTGCTGGCGCGCCAGGTGATTGCCTGGACAGTCGCCCAGGCTCAGGCGAAGAACCAGTAGCAGACGAAGATCGCCGCGATCACCCCGGACAACTCGGCCAGCAGGGCGCAGCCGACGGCATGGCGCACCCGCTGGATGCCCACCGCGCCGAAGTAGACCGCCAGCACGTAGAAGGTGGTCTCGGTGCTGCCCTGGATGGTTGCCGCCACCAGCGCCGGGAAGCTGTCGACGCCATGGGCCTGCATGGTCTCGATCAACATGGCCCGCGCCGCGCTGCCGGAGAACGGCTTGACCAGCGCGGTGGGCAGGCCTTCGACGAAGCGGGTATCCAGGCCCATCCAGTTCACTGCATGGCGAATGCCATCCAGGGCCAGCTCCAGGGCGCCCGAGGCGCGCAGCACACCGACCGCCACCAGCATCGCCACCAGGTAGGGCAACAGCCCCTTGGCCACATCGAAGCCTTCCTTGGCGCCTTCGACGAAGGCTTCGTACACCTGCACCCGCTTCAACGCGCCGATCACCAGGAACAGGATGATCACGCCGAACAGCGTGAGGTTGCCGAGGATCGACGACAGGCCGGCCAGGGCGGCGGCCGACAAGGTGCCAAGGAACGCCATGAAGCCGCCCAACAGCAAGGCGCCGGGGATCAGGTACGCCAGCACCACGGGGTCCCACAGGCGCAGGCGCTGCATCACGGCCACCGACAGCAGGCCGACCAGGGTCGAACAGCTGGTGGCCAGCAGGATCGGCAGGAACACCAGGGTCGGATCGGTGGCGCCTTGCTGGGCGCGGTACATGAAGATGGTCACCGGCAGCAAGGTCAGCGACGAGGCGTTGAGCACCAGGAACAGGATCTGCGCGTTGCTCGCCGTGGTGCTGCTGGGGTTGAGCTCCTGCAACGCGCGCATGGCCTTCAGGCCGATCGGCGTGGCGGCGTTGTCCAGGCCCAGGCCGTTGGCGGCGAAGTTCATGGTGATCAGGCCCAGGGCCGGGTGGCCAGGCGGTACTTCCGGCATCAGCCGGGCGAACAGCGGGCCGAGGACCTTGGCCAGCCATTCGACGATGCCGGCCTTCTCGGCGATCTTGAGAAAGCCCAGCCACAAGGTCAGGGTGCCGAACAGCAGGACCATGACCTCCACCGACAACTTGGCCATGGCGAAGATGCTCTCGACCATGGCGGCGAAGATGCCGGCATTGCCGCCTACCAGCCACTGGGCCAGGGCGGAGATGGCCGCCACCAGGAAAAAGCCGAGCCACAGGCCGTTGAGCATCCGTGTATACCCCCGTGAAAAATGCCCGAATGATAGCGCATGCCGGCGCCTGGCTGGGGGCCGCGTACCTGTAGGAGCGGCCTTGTGTCGCGAAAGGGCTGCGCAGCGGCCCCGGCGATTTTGCATGATGCCGAGACTCTGGGGCCGCTGCGCGCCCCTTTCGCGACACAAGGCCGCTCCTACAGGGGGGGGTCGCCTATAAAACGAAAAGCCCCGACTAGTCGGGGCTTTTCGTTCAGCTCAGCGGCTTACTGGTTGACGGTCTTGCCCGCCACCGAAGCTGGCTGGGTGCCTTTGGCCAGCACCAGCGACTGGTAGTACGCCTCGCCCTTCTCGGCGTCGTACATGCCCTGCCACTTGGCGATGACCACCGCGGCCAGGGCGTTGCCCACCACGTTCAGCGCGGTACGGGCCATGTCCATGATGCGGTCGACACCGGCGATGAAGGCCAGGCCTTCCAGCGGAATGCCCACGCTGCCCAGGGTGGCCAGCAGCACCACGAAGGAGACGCCCGGCACGCCGGCGATACCCTTGGAGGTGACCATCAGGGTCAGCACCAGCAGCAGCTGCTGGCTCCACGACAGGTCGATGCCGTACAGCTGGGCGATGAAGATCGCCGCGATGCTCTGGTACAGGGTCGAGCCGTCGAGGTTGAACGAGTAGCCGGTCGGCACCACGAACGAGCAGATCGACTTCGGCGCACCGAACTTCTCCATCTTCTCGATCACGCGCGGCAGCACGGTCTCGGAGCTGGAGGTGGAGTAGGCGAGGATCAGCTCGTCTTTCATGATGCGCATGATGCGGATGATCGAGAAACCGAACACCCGCGCCACCAGGCCCAGCACCATGAAGGCGAAGAAGGCGATGGCGAAGTACACCAGCAGCACCAGCTTGGCCAGCGGCAGCAGCGAGGCGAAGCCGAAGTTGGCGACGGTGGCGGCGATCAGGGCGAACACGCCGATCGGGGCGTAGTTCATGATCATGTGGGTGACCTTGAACATGGTCTCCGACACGCCCTGGAAGGTACGCACCAGTGGCTCGCGCAGGTCGGCGTTGAGGCTCGACAAGCCCATGCCGAACATGACCGAGAAGAAGATGATCGGCAGCATCTCGCCACGCATCAACGCCGCGAAGATGTTCGACGGGATCAGGTTGAGCAGGGTCTCGATGAACGCGTGCTCATGCTGCACCTCGGCCGCGGTGGCCTGGTACTTGGAGATGTCGACAGTGCCCAGGGTGCTCATGTCGATGCCGGCGCCCGGATGGAACACGTTGGCCAGGACCAGGCCGACGACGATGGCGATGGTGGTCACCACCTCGAAGTAGATGATGGTCTTCAGGCCGATGCTGCCCAGTTTCTTCGCGTCGCCAACCCCGGCGATGCCCACGATCAGCGACGAAATCACGATCGGGACGACGATCATCTTGATCAGGCGAATGAAGATGTCGCCGGCAGGTTGGAGGACGTTGCTGATCCACCATGCCTTTTCTGCACTGAAATGATTCAGTAGCGCGCCGACTGCAACGCCCAGCAACAGACCGATGACGATCTGCCAGGCGAGGCTCAGTTTTGCCTTCTTCATGTCATTACCCTTTGTTGTAGTGGTCACGAGCATCGGTCTGAAAAGCGCACCCCAGAGCCTTGGAAAGGATCGTGGATGACAACTTTGCGGGCCGCTGCCCCTCTGTAAGGACACCGCGAGCGAGCTTGGCTGGCGCTCGGGCCGAGGAAAAAGGCGGCAACTATTGCGATGCGGGTAGGGGGCAGTCTAATGCCGGAAACGACTACCCTATGCCGAATCGGCATGAGACCGAAAGACAAAATCGGGCATCGCCAAGCCCTTGATTTTCAACGTTCGGATTTCCGAACAAGACCAAAACGCCATTTTCCGGCAGATTTGGCGGGGTGACGATATGGGTGGACGTGGCGTGTTCGACAATCCGAATGGCTGAAATGCCACTCAAACTGACGTGTCGGACAGGTAAAAAAATTTCGATGTACGGTAGCGACAAAATGTGTCTGAGAAAAAAGTCGCCCGTATATAAGGAAGGATTCCTACATAAGGCGCTTCGGAAGCCAGATCAGTCACACACAAATGCGCGCCAACCGACCTGCAACTTCCGATGCCACCTTCTCCTGACCCGGCCCATGACGGAGGCACTCCCTGTGCCCCTAGGCCACTCCGATCCTGCAACAATCAGAACAGCCCGGCCCCCTGGTCATGCGCTACCCCTCCTCGGGGCGGCGCATCATAGAAGCCAGAAAGATAAAAAGGTTCAGCTTCTATAGCGTTACAGCGCGCGACCGTTGGTCAGTACCAGTTCGGGTCGCGCTTGAGTTGCTCTTGCAGCAAGGCCTTCATGCCCTCGTCCGGCTTGCCCAGCCAGCGGTAGTCCGCATGGCGGGTAGGCGACTTGTCCGTGGGCAGGCCTTCGGGCACTTCCACGAGCATCCCGTAGGCATCGTCCTTGTCCCAGCTGAAGGCGACGATCAAGCGCTTGTAGGTGCACTTGTCCTCAGCCTCGCACAGCGGGCCGACCAAGTAGCGATCGCCATCCTCGGTCACCGCCGACATTTGTTGCGCCGAGCTGCCGCTGAGGTTGATCACCCACTCGGGCAAGCGTTCTTCATCCTTGATGGTCTTCTGCCAGGTCTGGCGGTATTCCGGGTCGCTGCCCAGCAGCTGGTTGACCCGGGCCTGGCCGTCGTTGGCGGCCATCGCCGCCGTGCCACCGCCCAGCAACAGGGCGGTGACCAGCAGCTTGGGGAGCATCCTGCCCATGATCGTCAACCTCTGCCGCGGCCAAAGAAGAAGGACGCCACGAACAGCACCAGGAAGACGATGAACAGGATCTTCGCGATGCCGGTCGCGGCGCCGGCGATACCACCAAAGCCCAGAACTGCGGCGATGATGGCGATGATCAGGAAGGTGATAGCCCAACTCAGCATGATGTTTCTCCTTTTCTCGTGCGAAATCGGTATGCGCTAGCAGGATCAGAACACCCAGCGTTCCTGGGGCTCGACACGTTCAAGCACCGCCGGCGCGGCGTCGGCCTGGGGCAGCGGTTCGGCGGCCCGGACCAAGGTGTTGCCGGTGGTGGCCCGCAGCTGCGTCAACAGGGCGGTCTGCGCCGCCACCTGCTCGGCCAGCCGCGCGGTCTGCCAGCTGTAGTACGCCTGGCCGGCCGCCAGGGTGAGCAGTACGGCCAGGCCAAGGAACAGCAGCTGTCGCAGTGACCAGTCGGTGACCTGTGCGCGGTTGACGTTGGGGCGATTCATGCCGGCTCCTCCTGCTGTACTTGTTATCCATGCTGGAAGGGCTGTTGCAGGCTGCATGCCAGTATTATCTAACTAAAAAAATCCTTATAAATCAGACGGTTAGATATTAATCACGAAAACTGAAAGGACGTATCCTGCACGATGCCGGCTGGCGCACCGTGCGAATTGCACGATTCATCCCTCCACCTTGGTCGCCACCTTCAGCAGGTCGGCATCCACCCCACGCACGCCGACGATCTGCCGCGCCACCTCAACGGCGATGGTTTTCTGCTCGCTGCTGACCACCTCGCCGGCCAGCCTGACCAGTCCCTGTTCGCTGGCGACCTTGAGGTTCAGACCGTCGAGGTTGCGGCTGAAGCGATAGCTGGCCTGGATCTTGTCCACTATCCAGCTGTCGCTGGGCTGCGGGCCATCCGCTGCATCCACCGGCGTCTGCCGGGCCTTGGCCAGCGCGGTGCTGTCCAGGCTGACCAGGTTGTTGACCAGGTGCACGCCGGTACTGGTGCGCGCCAGCACGCCAGCCAGCTCCTTGGCCTGCGGGCTGTCCACCTTGCCGCGCAAGGTAATCACGCCGTCGCGGCTTTGAACCTCGATGGGCGCCTTTTGCGTGACCCGGCTCCACAGCAAACGGGCACGAATCACCGCGGCCAAGGTGGCGTCCTCCAGGCGCTGGGCATAAGCGCGCAGCTCCAGTGGCCGCTCCACCAGTTGCGGATTGACCCGCAGTTGGTTGTCGACCTGTTCCACGCCGCGGGTGGCCAACGCCACCTGCTCGGCCAGGGCGCGCTCTACCGGGTTCTCGACCTCGCCGGTCAGCCGTGCCCGCTGGCCATCGACCTGCACCTTTATAGAGAAGGGATTGAGCATGCGATTGAGTGACAACGCCGTTTGCAGGGCGCCTTCCAGGCGGGCGTCCTGCACCGGGTCGGCCAGCGCCGGGGCAATCATCGGCAGCAGGCAGGCAGCCAGCGCGGTCATTCGGAGGGAACGAAACATGAACAGATCTCCTTGCCAATAGCTCAACCGAAGGCAGGCGCAAGCGGCGTGCCAGTGCAAAACAGGGAACCATCCTGCGGTTTATCAATCACTTAGCCATCATGAAGGCACTCAGCTAGCATGCATGGCGCGGAATCAATCAGAATCGACCATGCAACTTGCCCGATTTTTCCGACACTAATTGAGACCAATCCCAAAGGAGCGCAGGAAAAATGGAATCAGCCCAGGACAACCAAGGCCGCATTCTGCTGGTGGACGACGAGTCCGCCATCCTGCGTACCTTCCGCTACTGCCTCGAAGACGAAGGCTATAGCGTGGCCACCGCCAACAGCGCCGCACAGGCTGAGACCCTGCTGCAACGCCAGGTGTTCGACCTGTGCTTCCTCGATTTGCGCCTGGGCGAGGACAACGGCCTGGATGTACTGGCACAGATGCGCATCCAGGCACCGTGGATGCGCGTGGTGATCGTCACCGCCCACTCGGCCATCGATACTGCGGTGGACGCGATCCAGGCCGGCGCCGCCGACTACCTGGTCAAGCCGTGCAGCCCCGACCAGTTGCGCCTGGCGACCGCCAAGCAGTTGGAGGTGCGCCAGCTGTCGGCGCGCCTGGAGGCCCTCGAAGGCGAGGTGCGCAAGCCCAAGGACGGCCTGGACTCCCACAGCCCGGCGATGATGGCGGTACTGGAGACCGCCCGGCAGGTAGCGACCACCGACGCCAACATCCTCATCCTTGGCGAATCCGGCACCGGCAAGGGCGAACTGGCCCGGGCCATCCATGGCTGGAGCAAACGGGCGCGCAAGGCCTGCGTGACCATCAACTGCCCGTCGCTGAACGCCGAACTGATGGAAAGCGAACTGTTCGGCCATACCCGTGGCGCCTTCACCGGTGCCAGCGAGAGCACCCTGGGGCGGGTCAGCCAGGCGGATGGCGGCACCTTGTTTCTCGACGAAATCGGCGATTTTCCCCTCACCTTGCAGCCAAAACTGCTGCGTTTCATCCAGGACAAGGAATACGAGCGGGTCGGCGACCCCGTCACCCGTCGCGCGGATGTACGCATCCTCGCCGCCACCAACCTCAACCTCGATGAGATGGTGCGCGAAAACCGCTTCCGCGAAGACCTGCTGTATCGCCTGAATGTCATCACCTTGCACCTGCCGCCCCTGCGCGAGCGCAGCGAGGACATCCTGACCCTGGCCGACCGTTTCCTGGCGCGCTTCGTCAAGGAATACTCGCGCCCCGCCCGGGGCTTCAGCGACGAAGCCCGCAGCGCGCTGCTGAACTACCGCTGGCCGGGCAACATCCGCGAACTGCGCAACGTGGTCGAGCGCGCCAGCATCATCTGCCCGCAGGAGCGCGTGGAAATCAGCCACCTGGGCATGGCCGAGGCGCCCGTCAGCAATGCCCCGCGGGTCGGCGCAGCGCTGAGCCTGGATGAGCTGGAACGGGCCCATATCGGCGCGGTGCTGGCGGCCAGCGATACCCTCGACCAGGCCGCCAAGACCCTCGGTATCGATGCCTCCACCCTGTACCGCAAGCGCAAGCAGTACAACCTATGAAATGGCCGATGAAGCTGCGTACACGGCTGTTCCTCAGCATCTCGGCGCTGGTGACCGTGGCGCTGCTGGGCTTGCTGCTGGGGCTGGTCAGCGTGCTGCAGATGGCGACCCTGCAGCAGCGCCTGGTGCAGGACACCACCCACACCCTGTCCCTGGGCCTGCAACTACGCCAGAACCTCGGCGAGCAGCTGAACCTGATGCTCGACGCCGGCACCGATCCCAAGAGCCTGGTCACCTTGCAGAACCAGTTCCAGCACCTGCTCAACCAGGGCCTGGAACAAGGCGGCGAGCGCACCGGCTTCAGCAAGGCCAGCAGCAACTACCAGGCCTTCCTCCAGGCCTACCGCGACAGCCCGGTACCGGCCCGCAGCATGGGCGTCGAGCAGCCGCTGGGCGCGGCGTTCAACCAGGTGCGCAACGACCTGATCGACTCGCACAAGCAAGCCCTGGAGCACATCACCCGCAGCGAGGAACAGTCCCGCGACCACGCCCTGCTGGTCGGCGGCGTCCTCGGCCTGATGGGCCTGACCGTGCTGGTCCTGGGCTTCATTACCGCGCACAACATCGCCCGGCGCTTCGGCCAGCCGATCGAGGCCCTGGCCAAGGCCGCCGACCAGGTCGGCCAGGGCAACTTCGACGTGACCCTGCCGGTCACCCAAGCCACCGAGCTCAACCAGCTGACCCGTCGCTTCGGGCTGATGGCCGATGCCCTGCGCAAGCACCAGGCCACCAATATCGACGAGTTGCTGGCCGGGCAGCAGCGCCTGCAAGCAGTGCTCGACAGCATTGACGACGGGCTGTTGATCATCGACCGCCAGGGGCGCCTGGAACACCTCAACCCGGTGGCCCAGCGCCAGCTCGGCTGGGACCCCAGCCGCCTGGGCGTGAGCCTGGCCGAAGCCCTGCAACGCCCTGAGCTGGAACAGCAACTGCGCCAGGTGCTGCGCGGCGGCAGCCTGGATCGCCCACCCGACGACCTGAGCCTGGAGGTGGACGAGGAAAGCCGCCTGCTGACCTACAGCCTGACGCCGGTCAGCCACCCCCAGGGGCCGATTCTCGGGGCGGTGATGGTGCTGCACGATGTCACCGAGCAACGCGCCTTCGAACGGGTACGCAGCGAATTCGTGCTGCGTGCCTCCCACGAACTGCGCACCCCAGTCACCGGCATGCACATGGCCTTCGGCCTGCTGCGCGAACGCATCAGCTTCCCGCCCGAGGCCCGCGAGACCGACCTGCTGGAGACCATCGGCGAGGAAATGCAGCGCCTGACCCAGTTGATCAACGACCTGCTGAACTTCTCCCGCTACCAGAGCGGCCTGCAGAAACTGGAGCTGCAACCGTGCAACCTCGGCGAGCTGTTCGAGCGCGCCCAGGCGCGCTTCGCCGAACAGGCCACGGCCAAGCAGGTCGAACTGGTGGCCGAACTGGAGCCGCCGCTGCCGCGAATCCAGGCCGACATCGCCCAGCTCGACCGGGTGCTGGACAACCTGCTGCACAACGCGATCCGCCACACCGGCAGCGGCGGGCGTATTCGCCTGCATGCACGCCGGCACGCCGAACGGGTGATCATCAGCGTCGAGGACAGTGGCGAGGGTATTGCCTATGGCCAGCAGGGGCGGATTTTCGAGCCCTTCGTGCAGGTTGGCCGCAAGAAAGGCGGGGCAGGCTTGGGCCTGGCGCTGTGCAAGGAAATCGTGCAACTGCATGGCGGGCGCATGGGGGTGTTCTCCCGGCCGGGGCAGGGCACGCAGTTCTACATGGCCTTGCCGGTCTGACGATCCCTGCCGGGTGCGGCTGACAGGCAAAGGCAGCCTCAAGGCTCATCGTCGATGCGCCGGCCCGCCACCCGCCGGCCGCGGGTGATCAACTCGGCGAACTGGCGGGCATTCAACGGGTGGGCGAACAGCCAGCCCTGGCCATAGTGAACCCCCTCGGCGTTGAGCAGCAGCGCCTGGTCCTCGCACTCGATGCCCTCGGCGATCACCCGCAGGTGCAGGTCGTGGGCCATGCGAATGATGTGCGGGGCGACGCCGCTGCTGGCAGCGTCATGGCCCAGGGCATCGATGAACGACTTGTCGATTTTCAGGCAATCCACCGGCAGGGTCTGCAAGTAGGCCAGGCTGCAATAGCCGGTGCCAAAGTCGTCGATCAGCACCTGGTGCCCCACCGCGCGCAGGGCCTGCAGGTTGTCCCGCGCCACCACCACATCGATCAGGCCACGCTCGGTCACCTCGAAGGCGATCTGGCTGGCGGCCACCCGATGCTGCGCCAGCAAGCGCGCCGCCACCCGGCCGATACGCGGCACCATCACATCGCACGCGGCCAGGTTCACCGAGATGTACAACTGCCGGTTGGCCCGCAGCAACTGCCCCAGCTGTTCCAGCACCCGCTGCAGGACGAAGTCGGTGATCTGGCGAATCTGCCCGGTGTTCTCCGCCAGCGGGATGAACAGCTCCGGGCTGGTCAGGCTGCCGTCCGGGCGACGCCAGCGCACCAGCGCCTCGGCGCCCACGCAGCGGCGGCTGTCGAGTTCGAAGATAGGCTGGTACAGCACCTGCAGCTCACCCCGCCGCAAGGCCTGTTGCAGCTCGGCACTCATCGAGCGCCGTTGCAGGATCAGTTGCAGCACCAGCCAGCCGATACAGCACGCCAGCACCAGGCTGCCGGGAAACAGCAGCCAGAGCATGCCATTGAGCTTCAGCGGCAAGCTGGCCCTGGGCGCGATCAGCACCAGTTGGTAGTCCGGCGACTTGGTCGCCATGCGGTACACCAGCCGGTCGGGCAGCTCGACCAGCGACTTGTTCGCCGGTGGTGGCCAGTCGGCAATCGGCGGCCAGTGCTGTGTCGGGCCGAGCACCGGAATGGCGCGGGTGCTGTGGTCCAGCACCACCAGCAGGCTGCCGCCGGCCGGCAAGTCGACCACGTCGGTGAGATGGCCGCGGGAGGTAGACACCAGGAAGTTGCCACGCCCGAGCATCAGCGCGGCGAGGTTCTCGTTGGGTTCGGTGGTGGTGTTGAGCCAGTAGCTGTAGGTCGGGCCCTGGATATCCGGGGTACGCAGCGGTTCGATGTTGCGCTCGCCACCGCGGTTGGAGCAGGCCTGGGTGCCGTTTACGTACGCCGCCTCATAGATGAAACGCGATTTCAGCGCCACCTGCTGCAACTGCGCCAGCATGGCCGCATCGCAACCGCGCAGGGGCTGCGCCTGCAATTGGTCGACCGCCTCGCGCAACTGGCCGAACACTTGCTCGAGGCGCTCGAGAAAGCGCTCGCCCTGGGCATACATCTGGGCGCTTTCGCTCTGTTTCATCTGTTGCAGGGTCAAGCCCACACTGGCGGCCAGCAACAGCGCGGCGCTGGCCAGGGCCGCGAGAGCGGCCAGCAGCCAGGGCCGGTGGAAAAATTGACGCACCACGGCGAACAGGGCAGGCATGCGCGGCATCCAGTTGAATACCAAAGGTATAGCAACTGAATCGAAGCTTGGCGTGGCCGCTGGGCATATAGAGAAGACCTATCGAAGATCGCCCCGCGATTCAGGTTGCGCTGTTACACAGGAAAAAAGGTACTACCTGCGTGGGGCAGCGCATCGCGGGGCACGCCCCCTCCCACGCTGAACGCTCAAAAATCTATTAGCGCTTGCGGTTGAGCACCTGCAACATCGCCGCCGTTTGCGCATCCGGCATGCCGTCGAAACGCTGCGGGCGAAAGCGCATCTGGAAAGCCGCGATCACATGGCGGGTGGCTACATCCAGCTCGCCGGTCTGGTCGATGGCATAGCCGAAGCGCGCCAACTGTTGCTGGTACCAGGTGAGGGTCGGTGGATTGGCCTCGAAATAGGCCTGCTGGCGCGCCACCGTGGTGGCATCCGGCCAAATGCCCAGGCCAGCGTCGGCCAGGCGTTTCCAGGGGAACAGCGGGCCTGGGTCGAGCTTGCGCAGCGGGGCGATGTCGCTGTGGCCGATGATGTGCCGGGGGTCGATGTTGTTGCGCTTGACGATGTCCTTGAGCAAGGCGATCAGCGCCTGCACCTGTGCTTCGCTGTACGGGTGCCAGACCCGCCCGGACGGGGTGTCGGTGTAGCCCGGGTTGACGATCTCGATGCCGATCGAGCTTGAGTTGAGCCAGGTGCGGCCCTGCCATTGGCTGTCACCGGCGTGCCAGGCACGACGGTTCTCGTCCACCAGCTGGTAGACCGTGGCCGGGCCATCGCCGATCAGGTAGTGGCTGCTGACCTCGCCATGGGTGAGCAGGGCAAGCGAGCGCTGCAACGACGCATTGGTGTAATGCAGGACGACGAACTGGATGCGGCTGTCCTGGTTCGCCGAAGGGTGGCTGCGGTCGATGCGCAGGCCGCTGGAACAACCGGCCAGGGCCAGCAGGAGCAGGGCGGTGAAGAGTCTTTTCATTGCAGGAACACGTCATCAAGTAGGCGGCAATAGCGCTACAGTATAACGTGCTCCACGCATCGGGTTACCAGGTTCGTCACGCCTCAGCGCACGCACAGCACCTGAAACTCCAGCGAGTTGTCGCCGCTGGCGCCGGGTACATCCACCAGTTGGGTCTGCACCGTCAGCTTGTCGGCCAGCGGCGTGCCGACCACCTTGGCCGCCCCATGCAGCTGGCGCTCGTAGCTGCTGGCGTCGAGCGGGGAGACCGAGCAGAAGCCTGGGGCCTGGCGCAGTTGGTCCTTGTCCAGGCTCAGCTTGTACTGGGTGAAGTAGTTGGCCTGGGGTTGCACCTGCACCTGGCTGATCCAGTGCGGCGACTGGCTCAAGATGCGGCCATCGGCGGCGATATGGGCGGTGAGGGCCACTTCGTGGGCCATGGCCGCCCCCTGGAAGATCAGGGCCAGCAGCACGGGCAGGCAGCAACGGGTCATGTTCATGTTCGACTCCTTGTGTCGATCGATTACGGGCAAGGCGCTGGGATTCCAGCGCAGGCCCGCAGTGTCGAGGACAGTGGCGTCGCCAGTGCGGTAACTATTTATGCCTGCTCGACCCGATTGCGGCCTTGGTCCTTGGCCCGGTACAGCGCCTCGTCCGCACGCTTGAGTACCTGGTCGCCACGTTCACCCGAGCGGAAGGCGCTCAGGCCGATGGAGGTGGTGATCACCACCCGCTCGCCCTTGAAATGGAACGGACAGGCCTCGATCGCCGCGCGCAAGGCTTCGGCCACCTGCGCCGCGGCCGGCGGCGTGGTCTGCGGCAGCAACAGGACGAATTCCTCGCCGCCGAAGCGGGCGATGAAATCGCGGCCACGCAGGCGCTTGCGCAACTGTTCGGCGACGATCTTCAGCACCTTGTCGCCAGCCAGGTGTCCGTAGCCATCGTTGATGCGCTTGAAGTGATCGAGGTCGAGGATGGCCATGGCCAGGTGGCCACCGTGCTCCTGCCAGTCGAGTACCTCGCGCTCGACCCGTTCGGACCAGGCGGCGCGATTGGGCAGGCCGGTCAGTGGGTCGATCATCGCCTTCTGCCGTTGTTCCTCAAGGTGCTCGCGGTAACCTTGGGCCTCTTGCTCCATGCTTGCCACCCGCTCGGCCAGGCCTTGCAGGCGACCCGCCAGCTCCTGTTCGCGGCGATCGCGCTCATGCTGGTGCTCGTCCATGGTCACCAGCAGGCCTTCGAGGCGATTCTCGAGGATGTGCTTGAGGCTATCGACATCGGCGGCGCCCTGCACGCTGTTTTGCAGGCCATCGACCTGCTCACGCAACTGGCTGTCCAGCTCGCGGGCGGCAGAGCTGTTGTCGGCATGGCCGGCGCTGGCTTCGTGCAAGTGGCTCTGGAAGCTCTCCAGGCGCCCGTTGAGCTCCTGCAGGTAAGCCTCGAACTCATGCTGGCCGCTGTCGGTGATCGCCAGCATGAGCACGGCCAGGTCATCCAGCACCGGAATCAACTCGTACCAGTTCAGGCCTCGCGAGACCCGCTCGCGCATCTGCAGGGCCTGGGCCTTGTGGCGCTCGGGCAGGCTGAGGTCGTCGAGCAGGCCGATCAGGGTCTGCTCGATATGCGCGGCGACCTGGCTGTAGGGCGGCTCGACGGCATCCGGCAGGGCGTAGGGGCCATCCTCGCCGAGGCTGTCCGCGGGCGCTTGCGCCTCATCCTCCAGCAGGCTTTCCGGCGCCGCGTCGGGGGGCAGGGGTTCAGGCTCGGCTTGGCTGGGCTCAGGCTCGGCCTCGATCGGCGCGGGGGGCGCCTGCACCTCAGGCTGTGGCGGGGGCTCGGCGGCCACCACCGGCGTGGCCTCGACCAGCGCCGGGCCTGGCAGCTCGGCCGCGGCAACCGGGGCCGTTGCCTCGGGGGCGGGCGCCGCCTGCGGGACTTGTGGCAGCGGGGCCAAGGCATGCAGCTCATCGGCATCCTGCGCCGCGGTAACTGGCGCCACGGGCGCAGGTTGCGCAGGCGGAGCCTCGCCAGCAACGGGCAGCGGCGCCAGATCGGCCGGCGCCTCGTCACGGCCACCGAACAGGCGCTGCAAGAAGCCGGGCCTGGCGTCTTCGTCCGGCCTTTGCACGGCATTCAGGGCACGCCCCTGCAAACCGCTGAGCTCGCCCAACAGCGGCGGTAGCTCGCGAGACTGGCTGACGCCACCGTCGAGCTTCTTGGCGAGTTTTTTCAAGGGGCGGGCGACTTCGCCCGGCAACGGCAGGCTCTGCAGTTGGCTGACCAGCGCCGTCAGCGCTTCGCTGACCTGGTTCATGCGCGTCTCGCGACGCTGCTCGGAGTCGAGCACGGCTTTTTCCAGGCGCGGAATCAGCCCGGCCAGCCCCGCGTCCATGTTGTCGCCACGGATGACCTCGCGCATTTCCTTCATGCACTGGTCAACCGTCTTGTCGCTACCCTCTGCCGCCAGGGTGCTGCGCACCAGGCCACGGCGCAGCAGGTCGAGGCGGGCTTCCCAGCGCCGCTCGAGCTTTTCCTGCTGCTCGATGCTCTTGAGGTATTTTTCTTTCCAGCGCTCGGCTTCTTCGGTCATGCCTGGTTCCGCAACGGGTGGTGGCATCTAGTCCTGCAATCACTGGATTTCGGCGGAAAAGCCCAACACTTGAGTGCAGGATTCACCCAGGCAGGGCTAACTCAGGACCGGCAGCGTATCCACAGTCAGGGCATCAGGCAATCGGATCTCGACGGCGACGGGCAGGTGATCGGAAATTGGCTGTGCCAGCACCTCAACGCGTTCCAGCGTAAGGCTCGGGCTGAGCAGGATGTGGTCAAGGCAGCGCTGGGGACGCCAGCTGGGAAAAGTGGCCTCGACCTGGGGCGCGACAAGCCCGAGATCACGCAAGGGCGAATGGTCGAGCAGGTCGTTGGCATGGGTGTTCATGTCACCCATGAGGATCTGGTGACGATAGCCACCTATCAGCTCGCGGATGTAGGCCAGCTGCCGGGCGCGCGTCTTGGAGCCGAGCGCCAGGTGCATCATCACCACGATCAGGGCGTCGGCACCTTCGCCGAAACGCACCAGGATCGCGCCTCGCCCAGACGGGCCAGGCAAGGGATGGTCTTCCAGGTGCTGGGGCTTGAGCCGGCTGAGCACGCCATTGCTGTGCTGGGCGAAACGCCCGAGGTTGCGGTTGAGCTGCTGGTACCAGTAGGGGAAGGCCCCCAGCTGGGCGAGATGCTCCACCTGGTTGACGAAGCCGGAGCGCAGGCTGCCGCCGTCGGCTTCCTGCAAGGCCACCAGGTCGAAGTCGCCGAGCAACTCGCCGATCTTCTGCAGGTTGCCGGCACGGCCGTTGTGCGGCAGCAGGTGTTGCCAGCTGCGGGTCACGTAGTGGCGGTAGCGCTCGGTGCTGATACCGACCTGGATATTGAAACTGAGCAGCCGCAGGCGACCATCGGCCGGCAGGCCAGTGGCCTGCAGGTGATGCTCGTTGACCTGCGGCTGGTGCAGGCCGACGCTTCGTGTGGAGCGAAAGCGGCCCATGGCAGTCGCCGCTTACTTAGCGGCGCGCTCCTTGGCGATCAGCTGGTCGGCGACGTTCAGCACGCCTTCCGGACCTTGGGCGGTACCCAGGTCGAAGCGATACTTGCCGTTGACCACCATGCTTGGGACGCCAGTGATCTCGTACTTCTTGGCCAGCTCTTTGGCCTGGTTGACCTGGCCCTTGATGGCGAAGGAATTGAAGGTGGCGAGGAACTTGTCCTTGTCCACGCCCTGGGTGGCCAGGAAGTCGGCCATGTCTTTCGGGTCGGTCAGGCGCATGCGCTTGTTCTGGATGGCATCGAACACGGCATTGTGCACGGCGTGCTCCACGCCCATGGCCTCGAGGGTCAGGAACATCTGGCCGTGGGCATCCCATGGGCCACCGAACATGGCGGGGACGCGCTTGAAGTTGACGTCCTTGGGCAGCTTGTCGACCCATGGATTGACGACCGGTTCGAAGTGGTAGCAGTGCGGGCAGCCGTACCAGAACAGCTCGACGACTTCGATCTTGCCTGGCACCGATACCGGCACCGGGTTGCTCAGCTCGATATATTCCTTGCCGGCAGTGGCAGGTTCCGCGGCCTGCACGGCGGCCATACCGAATACGCTGGCGGCGACCAGCGCAGCGCTGAGAATCAGTTTACGCATGCTTTACTCCTGAGCAGTCTTTGGTCGCCTCGACGCGACCTGAGTAGGACAGGTCGGGAAGGGCTCGAGTTCTGTAGTGTAACGGCTATGGACAGAAAAAAGGGCAGCCTGGGCTGCCCTTTTCATCTTTAGCGCCAGTGCATTAACCGAGCGTTAACGCCCCCCACATTGTGCGGGCGCCGGCCTTGCTGGCGAACCCGGCGCCGCGATCAGTGCAGGCCCTGGATGTAGCTGGACAGCGCTTCGATGTCCTTGTTGCTCAGTTTGCCGGCGATGGTGCGCATGGTCATGGCGTCGCCGTCGTTGGTGCGGTTGCCTTCGCGGAAGTCGGTCAGCTGCTTGCCAACGTACTGCGCGTGCTGGCCGCTCAGGTGCGGGAAGCCGGCCAGGGCGATACCTGCGCCGTTGGGCGAATGGCAACCGGTGCAAGCCGGCATGCCCTTCTCGAGGTCGCCGCCATTGAACAGTGCGCGGCCACGTTCGACCAGTTTCGGGTCGGCGGCGCCGACGCTGCCTTTCTGGCTGGCGAAGTAGGCGGCGATATCGGCCAGGTCCTGGTCGTTGAGGTTGGCCAGCATGCCGGTCATCTCCAGCACGGTACGCTTGCCGGACTTGATGTCGTGCAGTTGTTTTTCGAGGTAACGCTGGCCTTGGCCGGCGAGTTTCGGGAAGTTCGGCGCCAGGCTGTTGCCGTCGGGGTTGTGGCAGGCGCCACAGACGGCTGTCTTGGCCTGGCCGGCGGCGGCGTCGCCCTTGATAGGTTCTGCAGCAGTGGCCGCACCTGCGACACCCATGGTCAACAGCAGACTCACGACTAGTTTGTTCATCAGCTAATCCAACACGGCTAAGGGTGAAATGTTATGTATCGGGACTGCCGCTCATCCAAAGGATGACCAAACGGTAGTCCTCGGCACTGCAGTCCATGCACAATCCACGCGGCGGCATAGCCTTGAAACCCTGTGTAACATGTGTCACCAGTCGCTCCATGCCTTGCGCCAGCCTTGGCTCCCAGGCCGCCCGGTCACCCTGCTTGGGCGCCTGTGGCAGTTGTCCGGCGTGACAGGCCGCACAGGTGCGGTTGTACAACGCCTTGGGATCCTGTGTAGCCTGTGCGCTGTAAAACGGCAGGAACATACCGACAGCAAGCAGCCATATCGCCATGCGAAACGACCTGACAGGGTTGGGGGCCGCGCTGCGTTCTGTTGCGCGAGCTATTGTTCGACACCCCATGCTCACATTGCCTGCTTCAGGCGAATGAGCACACAAAAACTGGGGCATTATATACTTCCGCCAGCCAAACGGAAACGACACCGCTTGCCGGGCCTGGTCCTTCGACGCCAGTGCTGGGCAACACCACTTCGGAAATCCCATGCAAGTCAAGAACCCCATCCTCGGCCTGTGCCAGAAAGCCACATTCGCCCTCAGCGCTGCCAAGGTCGAACAATGCCCCCAAGACCAGGGTTACGAGGTGGCTTTCGCCGGCCGGTCCAACGCCGGTAAGTCCAGCGCCCTCAATACCCTGACCCACGCCAGCCTGGCGCGGACCTCGAAGACTCCGGGCCGCACCCAGCTGCTGAATTTCTTCAGTCTGGACGATGAACGGCGTTTGGTCGACCTGCCGGGCTACGGATATGCAAAAGTCCCGATCCCGCTCAAGCAGCACTGGCAGAAGCACCTGGAGGCCTACCTGGGCAGCCGCGAGTGCCTGCGCGGGGTGATCCTGATGATGGACACCCGCCACCCGATGACCGACTTCGACAAGATGATGCTCGACTGGGCCAGGGCCAGCGGCATGCCGATGCACATCCTGCTGACCAAGGCCGACAAGCTGACCCACGGCGCTGGCAAGAACACCCTGCTCAAGGTGCAGGCGGAAATTCGCAAGGGCTGGGGCGATGGCGTGACCATCCAGTTGTTCTCGGCGCCCAAGCGCCTGGGCCTGGAAGAAGCCTACCGGGTGCTGGCGAACTGGATGGAGCTGGAAGACAAGCCAGCCTGAGGCGACACCCGCCCTTGTAGGAGCGGCCTTGTGTCGCGATGGGCCGCGTAGCGACCCCAAAGACCACAGGCATGCAAGATTGCCGGGGCTGCTGCGCAGCCCTTTCGCGACGCGCCTACGCAAGGCTTGCGCAGGGCCTGGAGGTCAAATTTCAGGCAAAAAAAACCCCGGACTTCATATGGGGAGGGGGAAGTTCGGGGTTCAAGTCCGGACCGCTAGGGCGGGGTCCGGGTATCTGCCAACACTTAACACAACATAGGAGCATCGAAAGGCTTCACCAGCCATTCAGTACCTCTGAGTGGCGGTTCACCGGATTAGTTCCGGGCCCCTGGAAACTATTTGCGATAGTTTCATGAAACCCCGATCTAATGGCCTGCAGCCAGCACCGGATCCGCGACACTACGCCGCAGATCCTACACAGCTTTCACGCGCCGTTTAGTGAGCTTCGTCCCAATTCGCGCCAACGCCCACTTCCACCAGCAGCGGCACATCCAGTTGCGCGGCAGCGCTCATGTGACTGCGGATCTCAGCTTTCACCTGCTCGACCAGGTCCTCGCGTACTTCCAGCACCAGTTCGTCATGCACCTGCAGGATCACCCGTGCATCCAGCCCGCTGGCGCTCAGCCAGTTATCCACCGCCACCATGGCGCGCTTGATGATGTCTGCCGCGGTGCCCTGCATCGGCGCGTTGATCGCCGTACGCTCGGCGCCCTTGCGCAGGGACGGGTTCTTGGCGTTGATGTCCGGCAGGTACAGGCGGCGACCGAACAGGGTTTCGACGAAGCCTTGCTCGGCGGCCTGGGCGCGGGTGCGCTCCATGTACGCCAGCACGCCCGGGTAACGGGCGAAGTAGCGGTCGATGTAGTCCTGGGACTGCTTGCGATCGACGCCGATCTGCTTGGCCAGGCCGAACGCGCTCATGCCGTAGATCAGGCCGAAGTTGATCGCCTTGGCGCTGCGCCGCTGGTCGCTGGTCACCGCGTCCAGGGCCACGCCGAACACCTCGGCGGCGGTGGCGCGGTGCACGTCCAGGTCGTTGCGGAAGGCATGCAACAGGCCTTCGTCCTTGGCCAGGTGGGCCATGATGCGCAGCTCGATCTGCGAGTAGTCCGCCGCCAGCAGGGTGTAGCCGGGGCTGGCGACGAAGGCCTGGCGGATGCGCCGGCCTTCGGCGGTGCGGATCGGAATGTTCTGCAGGTTCGGGTCGCTGGACGACAGCCGGCCGGTGGCGGCCACGGCCTGCTGGTAGGAGGTATGGATACGCCCGGTGCGCGGGTTGATCTGCCCCGGCAACTTGTCGGTGTAGGTGCTCTTGAGCTTGCTCAGGCTGCGGTACTGCATCAGCACCCTGGGCAGCGGGTAGCCTTGCTCGGCCAGTTCATCCAGCACCGCCTCGGCGGTGGACGGCTGGCCCTTGGCGGTCTTGCTCAGCACCGGCATGCCCAGCTTGTCATAAAGAATCGCGCCAAGCTGCTTGGGCGAACCAAGGTTGAATGCCTCGCCGGCCAGCTCGAACGCCTCGCGCTCCAGCTCGACCAGCTTGGCCCCCAGCTCGCCGCTCTGCACGCCGAGCAGCGCGGCATCGACCAGCGCGCCCTGGCGCTCGATCTTGGCCAGCACCGGCACCAGCGGCATCTCGATGTCCATCAGCACCGGCAGCACGCTGGGGGTCTTGGCCAGGCGCGCCTGCAAGGCCTGGTGCAGGCGCAGGGTGATGTCGGCGTCCTCGGCGGCGTAGGGGCCGGCCTTGTCCAGGGCGATCTGGTTGAAAGTCAGCTGCTTGGCGCCCTTGCCGGCGATGTCCTCGAAGGCGATGGTGCTGTGGTCGAGGTACTTCTGCGCCAGGCTGTCCATGTCGTGACGGGTGGCGGTGGAGTCCAGCACGTAGGACTCGAGCATGGTGTCGTAGGCCACGCCGCGCAGGTGGATGGCCGGGCTGCCGTTGGCCAGGATGTTGATGTCGTACTTGGCGTTCTGGCCGACCTTGCCCTTGGCCGGGTCTTCCAGCAGCGGCTTGAGCGCCAGCAGCACTTGCTCGCGGTCCAGCTGGGCCGGGGCACCTTCGTAGTCATGGGCCAGCGGTACATAGGCCGCCTCATGCGGCGTTACCGCGAACGACAGGCCGACCAGTTGCGCCTGCTGGGCATCGAGGCCGGTGGTTTCGGTGTCGAAGGCAAACAATGGCGCCTGGCGCAGTTTTTCCAGCCAGGCGTCGAAGCGCGCCTGGTCGAGGATGGTTTCGTACTGCGGTTCGACCTTGACGGCGGGCGCCTCGGCCACCACGGCGGTGCCCCCGGCCTGGCTCGCCTCGCGCTGCACGTCGGCGACCCAGCTCTTGAACTCCATCTCGGTGTACAGCGCCAGCAGGGTTTCACGGTCTGGCGCGCCGCATACCAGCGCATCGACCTCGACGTCCAGCTCGACATCGCACTTGATGGTGGCCAGCTCGTAGGAAAGGAAAGCCGCGTCGCGGTGCTCCTCAAGCTTGGCGGCGAGGGTCTTGGCGCCTCGAATGGCCAGGCCCGGCACCTTGTCCAGGTTCTGGTACACATCGCGCAGGCCGCCGCCGATGCCGGTCAGCAGGCCGACCGCGGTCTTCTCGCCAACGCCCGGCACGCCTGGGATGTTGTCGACCTTGTCGCCCATCAGGGCGAGGAAATCGATGATGTGCTCGGGGCCGACGCCGAATTTCTCATGCACGCCCGCCACGTCCAGCACGCTGCCGGTCATGGTGTTGACCAGGGTGACATGGCCGTCCACCAACTGGGCCATGTCCTTGTCGCCGGTCGAGATGATCACCGGCCGGCCAGCCGCCGCGCTGCTGCGCGCCAGGGTGCCGATCACGTCGTCGGCCTCGACACCCTCGACGCACAGCAGCGGGTAGCCCAGGGCGCGTACGCTGGCATGCAGCGGCTCGACCTGCACCCGCAGGTCGTCGGGCATGCTCGGGCGGTTGGCCTTGTACTCGGCGAACATGGCGTCGCGGAAGGTCCCGCCCTTGGCGTCGAAGACCACCGCGAACAGGCTGTCGGGGTATTGCTTGCGCAGGCTCTTGAGCATGTTCAGCACGCCCTTGACCGCGCCGGTGGGCATGCCCTTGGAGGTGGTCAGCGGCGGCAGCGCGTGAAAGGCGCGGTAGAGGTAGGACGAACCGTCCACCAGGACGAGGGGCGCTTGGCTCATGAGGAGAATCAACCTTTTCGGCGGGTCCGGAGCTAGAATAGCCGGATCAATGACGACAAAAGGACTAGGTTATCATGCGCACACTCAATCGCCTGTTACTGCTCGGTCTGCTGGCCACCATGCCGGTCGTCACCCAGGCGGCGGACGAAGCCCCATCGGCCGATCCCGATGTAACCATTCGCACGGAAGGCGATAAAACCATCCAGGAATACCGGCAGAACGGCTTCCTGTATGCGATCAAGGTCACGCCGAAGGGCGGCAAACCTTATTTCCTGGTACGCGCCGATGGCACCGATGCCAATTTCATTCGCTCAGACCAGCCGGACATGCTGATTCCGTCCTGGAAAATCTTCGAGTGGAAGTAGGCTCGCGTACCGTTCATATCAACCAGGCACTTCCCGGCGGAGGTGCCCGCATGGGCAATTCTTCAACATGTCAGTCTTCACCCCTGTGTCCCGGCCTGAGCTGGAAACCTTTCTGGCGCCATACGAGCTGGGCCGCCTGCTCGACTTCCAGGGCATCGCCGCCGGTACCGAGAACAGCAATTTCTTCGTCAGCCTGGAAAAAGGGGAGTTCGTCCTTACACTGATCGAGCGCGGGCCGGCTGAAGACATGCCGTTCTTCATCGACCTGCTCGACGTGCTGCACGCTGCCGACATGCCTGTGCCCTACGCCGTGCGCGACCGCGACGGCCATGGCCTGCGCGAGCTGTGCGGCAAGCCGGCGCTGCTGCAACCGCGGTTGTCGGGCAAGCACGTCAAGGCCCCGAACAACCAGCACTGCGCCCAGGTCGGCGAGCTGCAGGCGCATATCCACCTGGCCACCCGCGAGCGCATCCTCGAGCGCCGCACCGACCGTGGCCTGGACTGGATGCTGGATTCGGGCGCCGAGCTGCTGCCGGGCCTGAGCGCGGCCCAGGCGGCGCTGCTGACCCCGGCACTGGAGGAGATCCGCGCGCACAAGGCGCAGATCCTTGCCTTGCCCAGGGCCAACCTGCACGCCGACCTGTTCCGCGACAACGTGATGTTCGAAGGCACCCACCTGACCGGGTTGATCGACTTCTACAACGCCTGCTCCGGGCCGATGCTGTATGACATCGCCATCACCGTGAACGACTGGTGCCTGAACGAAACGGATGGCATCGACCTGCCGCGCGCCCAGGCGCTGCTGGGCGCCTATGCGGCGCTACGGCCGTTCACGGCCGCCGAGGCCGAGCTGTGGCCAGTGATGCTGCGGGTGGCGTGCGTGCGCTTCTGGCTGTCGCGGCTGATCGCGGCGCAAGCGTTCGCCGGGATGGACGTGATGATCCACGACCCGAGCGAGTTCGAGATACGCCTGGCGCAGCGCCAGCAAGTGGCGTTGAAGCTGCCCTTCGCCTTGTAGAGCGCGCCTGCCTGCTCGCCGGCCAATGTGGATTTCCCGGCCGTCCCTACCCCTGTAGGAGCGGCCTTGTGTCGCGAAGGGCTGCGCAGCAGCCCCGACAGTCTTGCAGGAAGCCGAGACCCTGGGGCCGCTGCGCAGCCCATCGCGACACAAGGCCGCTCCTACAGGGTGCTACAAATAACGACCCTAGAGCTGTTCCAGGCAGCCAGCCAGGTCGCCGCCCAGCTTCTCCAGCAAGCGCTCATAGCCCTTGCCATCCACCGCATCGCTGCCGCCCAGCGCATCCAGCTCGGCCAGGCGTACCGGCAGCCCCGCCGTCAGGGTCTCGGCCAGGCGCGGGCGCAGCGGCGGCTCGCTGAACACGCAGGTCTTGCCCACGGCCTGCAGGCGCTGGCGCATGGCGGCCACGTGCTGCGCGCCCGGTTGCACCTCGGATGCCACGCTGAACACACCGGTGTGCTTCAGGCCATAGGCCGCCTCGAAGTAGTCGAACGCCTCGTGGAACACGAAGTAGGGCTTGCCGGCGATACCCGACACGCGCTGCTTGATGCGCAGGTCCAGGGCATCCAGGCGCTCGACGAACTGCTTGAGGTTGGCCTGGTAGCGCGGGGCATTGGCCGGGTCGGCCGCTGCCAGGTCGCCAGCCATCTGCGTGGCGATCACCCGGGCATTCAGCGACGACAGCCACAGGTGGGCATCGAGGCTGCCTGGACGGTGATCATGGTCGTGATCGTCGTGGTCGGCTTCTTCGTGGGAATGGCTGTCCTCGCCGAAGTGGCGCAGTTGCATGCCCGCCAACGACTGCACCGCCGTGGTCGGCTTGCGGCGGCCGGCCAGCACGCGGGGCAGGAAGCCCTCCATGTCCGGGCCGATCCAGTACAGCAGGTCGGCATCGGCGACCTTCCGCACGTCGGACGGACGCAGCGCGTAATGGTGCGGCGAAGCGCCCGGCGGCAGCAGCACGTCGGGGCTGCCGACACCGTCCTGCACGGCGGCGGCGATCTGTTGCAGGGGCTTGATGCTGGTCAGCAGGCGCACCTCGGCCTGGGCCGAGCACGCGATGAAAGCGACAAAGAAGGCAAGGAATCGGGACACGGTGGCTACTCGGGTCGTCAGAAACAGGTAACATAATAACGTCTCCATCCAGAACCGTCGCTGCCCATGTCCATCACGCCGCTGGCCCACCGTCCCCACGATCATTCCCATTGCGTGCACAGCGCGCTGGCCGAGGCCGACGCGCTGTGCAACCGTCAGGGCCTGCGCCTGACCGCCCTGCGCCGACGGGTGCTGGAACTGGTGTGGCAGAGCCACAAGCCACTGGGCGCCTACGACATCCTCGCCGTGCTCAGCGAACAGGACGGTCGCCGCGCCGCGCCGCCGACGGTGTACCGCGCCCTGGACTTCCTGCTCGACAACGGCCTGGTGCACCGCATCGCCTCGCTCAACGCCTTCATCGGCTGCAGCCACCCCGAGCACGCGCACCAGGGTCAGTTCCTGATCTGCCGCGCCTGCCACGTGGCCATCGAGCTGGAGCAGGACAGCATCAGCAACGCCATCGTCGACAGCGCCAAGGCCGTGGGCTTCGCCGTCGAGACCCAGACCGTCGAAGTAGTGGGCCTGTGCGGCAACTGCCGGGGCCAGGCATGAGCGACGCCCTGATCCGCCTCGAGCAGGTCGGCGTCAGCTTTGGCGGCGAGGCGGTGCTCGACAGCATCGACCTGTCGGTGGCTCCAGGCCAGATCGTCACCCTGATCGGCCCCAACGGCGCCGGCAAGACCACCCTGGTGCGCGCCGTGCTGGGCCTGCTCAAGCCGCACCGCGGCAAGGTCTGGCGCAAGCCCAGGCTGCGCATCGGCTACATGCCGCAAAAGATCCAGGTGGATGCCACGCTGCCGCTGTCGGTGCTGCGCTTTTTGCGCCTGGTGCCCGGGGTGGACCGCGCAGCTGCCTTGTCGGCATTGCAGGAGGTCGGCGCCGAGCAGGTAATCGACAGCCCGATCCAGAGCATTTCCGGCGGCGAGATGCAGCGCGTGCTGCTGGCCCGCGCACTGCTGCGCGAACCCGAGCTGCTGGTGCTGGACGAACCGGTACAGGGCGTCGACGTGGTCGGCCAGACCGAGCTGTACAACCTCATCACCCGCCTGCGCGACCGCCACGGCTGCGGCGTGCTGATGGTCAGTCACGACCTGCACCTGGTGATGAGCGCCACCGACCAGGTGGTCTGCCTCAACCGCCATGTGTGCTGCTCGGGCCACCCCGAGCAGGTCAGCAACGATCCGGCCTTCGTCGAGCTGTTCGGCCAGAACGCCCCGAGCCTGGCCGTCTACCACCACCATCACGATCACAGCCATGACCTGCACGGCTCGGTGATCGCCCCCGGCCCCCATGTCCACGGAGAGCACTGCAAGCATGGCTGATTTTCTTCTCTACGCCCTGCTTGCCGGTTTGTCCCTGGCCTTGGTCGCCGGCCCGCTGGGTTCGTTCGTGGTGTGGCGGCGCATGGCCTATTTCGGCGACACCTTGTCCCATGCCGCGCTGCTGGGCGTGGCACTGGGCTTCGCGCTGGACGTCAGCCCGGCGCTGGCGGTAACCGTCGGCTGCCTGTTGCTGGCGATCCTGCTGGTCACCCTGCAACAGCGCCAGCCGCTGGCCTCTGACACCCTGCTCGGCATCCTCGCCCCCAGCACCTTGTCACTGGGGCTGGTGGTGCTGAGCTTCATGCACGACGTGCGCATCGACCTGATGGCCTACCTGTTCGGCGACCTGCTGGCGATCAGCACCACCGACCTGGCCTGGATCCTTGGCGGCAGCGCGCTGGTGCTGATGCTGCTGACGGTGTTCTGGCGGCCGCTGCTGGCGGTGACCGTGCACGAGGAACTGGCCATGGTCGAAGGCCTGCCGGTGGCGGGCCTGCGCCTGGCGTTGATGCTGCTGATCGCGGTGGTGATCGCGGTGGCGATGAAGATCGTCGGCGTGTTGCTGATCACCTCGTTGCTGATCATTCCGGCCGCCGCGGCACAACGTCACGCCCGCTCGCCGGAGCAGATGGCCCTGGGCGCCAGCCTGCTGGGCGTCACCGCGGTGTGCGGCGGCCTGGCGCTATCGTGGTTCAAGGACACCCCGGCCGGGCCATCGATCGTGGTCTGCGCGGCAGTGCTATTCTTGCTGAGCCTGGCATTACCCAAACGCTGAAATATCTGGATGCGCGCAGGCGCATCCTGCAACCTTTTCAGCGGTTGCAGGTCTGTAGGACTTGTTTTCGAGCGTGCGCACCTGGGTGTAGACTTGCTCGCTTTTTGCGCAAATAGAGAGTCGCAGGAATGAAGCCGTTCGCCTCACGTTATCTGCTTGTTGCCGCGTTTTCCCTGTTCCTGGCTGCGTGCTCCAGCACCCCGGCAGAGCAGCCGAGCGCGCCTGCCCAGCCGGATGCCTGGCAACAGCTGGAACAAAGCATCGCCAGCAACGAGCTGGCCACCGCCGAGGACCAGCTGGCCGCCCTGCAAACCCAGGCCCCGGACGATCCTCGGGTCGAGCCGCACCAGCGCCAGCTTGCCGAGGCCTACCTGCAACGCAGCCAGATCGTCCTGCAAAAGGGCGATGTCAACGCCGCGGCCACTGCCCTGGCCCGTGCCCGCGCGCTGATGCCGCAGGCACCGGCGCTGACCGGCGGCGACGCCATGGCCCAGGCACGCAAGGCCGAGCTGGAAAAAGCCGAGGCCGCGCTCAAGGCCGCCGAAGCCAAGCCCAAGGCGCGCCTGATCGACCCGAGTGCGCCATCTACCGTGGTGGCGTTGCAGACTACCGACAGTCGCGCCCTGCGCCGGCAGCTCGATGACATCGCCGCCGACGTGGTGAGCTACCAGTGCGAGGTGGTGTTCCAGGTGCCGCGCACCCAGGATGCGCCGTGGCTCAAGACCCTGCTGGAGAAACGCGTGCGCAAGCTCGACAGCGGCTTCGCGTTGCAGCAGACGCATGAGATCCAGCGTTCGCTGCCGGCGCAGGTGGTGCTGGTTCCGCACCGGCAGTGAGATTGCCGGGGCCGCTGCGCCCCATCGCGACACAAGGCCGCTCCTATGTATGGACTCGCCTACATTGTCTACCTGCTTTTCGAACAAGGTTACCCGGTTGCATCTATGTATCAGGCCTATTCGAGGAAGCTTGGTGCTTCTGGCCAACATCGGGTGAGCTCGCAGCATGCCCATTACATTCAGGCCTCTTGGGCCGGTAGGAGCGTAGGCATTGATCCGCGACGGTCTTACCTAGGGTCGATGTTCACTAGCAGGGGCTGGGGCGCTCGGCACCCCGGTGGCGTAACGCTGTAAGTCAGCGGCTCATGGCGGGCTCCTGACGATCATCCGGTTGACGTTGGTAAACCTGCTCTCCTTGTAGCAGCACCCAAATGATGCGCAGATTTCGATTAGCCAGTCTGATCGCCGCCTCCTTGCGACCAAGCCGAGTTAACCATCGCAAGAGGCGGCGATCGTCTGGCTGATCGGAATCAGGCTTCAAATGGCTAAGAACCGCGTGCGCACCCTGGATCATCATGCTGCGTAAGTAGCCGTCACCTCGCTTGCTCATCTTGCCCAGCCTGACCTTCTTTCCACTGCTGTGCTGGTCGGGCACCAGGCCAAAGTAAGCGGCAAACTGTCGAGCATTGGGGAACCGCGAAGGTTCAGGCTGCTTGGCCAGCATCGCTGTGGCGATGATCGGGCCGACACCGCGTATCGTCATCAGGCGGCATGCGACCTTGTCGGCCCCCGCCGCTGTTTCGAGCCGTCCTGTCAGGACGGCGATACGCTCGCCCAGATAGCGCCATTCGGCGAGCAGTTCATCGAGCAATTCACGCAGCAGATCTGGTAATGGTTGGGTCGCATCTTCAAGAATCCGCGACACACCTTGGCTGACGGCAAAATCGCCTTGCGCCAGGGCGACGCCCTGTTCCAGTAACAGGCCGCGGATCTGGTTGCCTAGCGCGGTGTGGCGCCTGACATAGCCTCTGCGAGCGCGGTGTAAAGCTTGAATCGCCAAAGCGGCAGTGCTCTTGATCGGCACCGCAGCAATGCTGGTATCCCGGCCTGCGCGCAAGATGGCATGGGCGTCGTTACGATCATTCTTGGCACCACTGCGGTGCTCCGCCACTCGCTGCGCGGGCAGGATGCGGACTGGGGTGCCCTGCGCCTGGAGCAAACGCCCCCATGCTTGAGCGCCGGGGCCACTTTCCATCAGGACCGTCACGGTGGGTGGCAGCTTGGTCAGGAACGCGTGAAAGGCTTCACGGGATTTGATTCGATCTTCGTAGATGACGCGCCCGGAGCCGTCATCTCCGGCCACCTGAAAGACTTGCTTGGCCAAGTCGACTGACAGGTGTTGGCAAAGCGTTACATCGGTGGAAGACAGGGAATTGCGCTTCGTCCTATGCTTGCTCATGGTCTCGCCCTCGCTGCCGTTGGCTTCTTAGAACGCCACCGTGGCACTGTGATGCCTCGGCGGGGGCGAGTCCATCCGATTACAGGTGAGCGCGAAATCCCTGCAGGAGCGGCCTTGCTTACGCCGGCACCCCCTCGGCCACCGCCTCCCGCGCCCACACCCGATGTGCCTCGACTGCCTTGAAGAAGGCCTCGAAGGTTTGCTGATCATCGCCCAGCAGCAAGCCGGCATCTTCCTGCAGGCCCAGCTTGTTCAGCAACAGCTTGGCCTCCAGCGCCAGCCCCATGGGCTTGAGGTGCTTGTAGGCCTCGAGCAGGAAGTGCTTGGCCACGCCGCTGTTCTCCAACGCTTCGAGCGACGCCTTGCCAGCCGGCACCCAGACCCCGTCGAACATCACCGACGGCATGCCCTGCATCGACGCATCCACCGCCAGCACCTTGCCCCGCGCGTCCTTCACCGGCGCAGAAGTCGGCCCCAGCAGCATTGGCCGGGCGCGTTGGGCCTCCAGCGCCTTGACCAGCTTGTCGACACTTGCCGCGTCCACGCCATCGGCCACCAGCACGGCGACCTTGCGCCCACTGATACCGATGTCGCCGGGGTGGTTCATCTGGCTCAACGCCTTGGACTGCCCTGGCTTGCTGCCCTTGACCTTGACCGTCCCGGCCTTGGGCGCCGGCAGGCCAAGGTTGGCCGCCACCGCCGAGGCCAGCTTGAGGTCGATGTTGGCCAGGATCTCGTTGACCGTCCGCGCGCGGATCGCTTCACGCTCCACCTTGCCCAACTCGAAACTGTAGGCCTTGATGATGTGCTGCTGCTCGGTGGCGCTCATGCTGTGGAAGAACAGCCGCGCCTGGGAGAAGTGATCGCCGAACGACTCGCTGCGCTGGCGGATCTTGTGCGCCTCGATACGCTCCTGGTAGCTCTCGAAACCGCCATCGCGCGGGGCCGGCGGGGTTTCCCTGGGCCAACCGCCATCGATCGAATTGGGCTCGTAGGAAGCCCGCCCCCTGTCGATGGTCATGCGGTGCATGGCATCGCGCTGGCTGCTGTGGTTGGGAGCGATGGGCCGGTTGATCGGGATTTCGTGAAAGTTCGGCCCGCCAAGACGGCTGATCTGCGTATCGGTGTAGGAGAACAGCCGCCCTTGCAGCAACGGGTCATTGGAAAAGTCGATGCCGGGCACGATATGCCCCGGGCAGAAGGCGATCTGCTCCACCTCGGCGAAGAAGTTGTCCGGATTGCGGTCGAGCACCATCTTGCCCAACGGCGTTACCGGCACCAGCTCCTCGGGGATGAGCTTGGTCGGGTCGAGCAGGTCGAAGTCGAACTTGTGCTCGTCGGCCTCGGGGATGATCTGCACGCCCAGCTCCCATTGCGGGTAGTGCCCGGTCTCGATCGCGTCCCACAGGTCGCGGCGATGGTAGTCGGTGTCCTTGCCGGCCAGCTTCTGGGCTTCGTCCCACAGCACCGAGTGCACGCCCTGGCGCGGTTTCCAGTGGAACTTGACGAAACTGGCCACGCCATCGGCGTTTATCAGCCGGAAGGTATGCACGCCAAAGCCTTCCATCATGCGCAGGCTACGGGGGATGGCGCGATCGGACATGGCCCAGATCACCATGTGCGCCGACTCCGGCACCAGCGAGACGAAATCCCAGAACGTATCGTGGGCCGAGCCGCCGGTGGGCATCTCGTTGTGCGGCTCGGGCTTCACTGCGTGGACAAAATCCGGGAACTTGATCGCATCCTGGATGAAGAACACCGGCATGTTGTTGCCGACCAGGTCGAAGTTGCCCTCGTCGGTGTAGAACTTCACCGCGAAGCCGCGCACGTCACGCACCGTGTCGCCGGAGCCGCGCGGCCCCTGCACGGTGGAAAAACGCACGAACACCGGGGTGATGGCGTCCGGGTCCTGGAGGAAGCCGGCCTTGGTCAGTTCGGCGTGGCAGCCATAGCTCTGGAAGTAGCCATGGGCACCGGTGCCACGGGCATGGACGATGCGCTCGGGGATGCGCTCATGGTCGAAGTGGGTGATCTTCTCGCGCATGATGAAGTCTTCGAGCAGCGATGGCCCGCGGGCACCGGCCTTGAGGCTGTTCTGGTTGTCGGCGACCTTGACCCCCTGGTTGGTGCGCAGCGCCTGGCCGCTGGCGTCGCTGCGGAAGTTCTCCAGGCTCTGCAGCTTGGCGTTGGTGTTGGCCCGATCGGGTGTCTGGGTGCCCGCCACCTGGCTTTCCCGTGGCTCCGACTTGTTCTTGCTGGCCATGTCCGGCTCTCCTCATCAGTCTTCAGGCTGCCCCTGGGGGCTGGTTGAAGTAGTGACTGGGGTGCGACGACGAGCGTTCAATCTGGATTACCGGTTGTCGCGTTATAGCCGGCGAGTTGGATGAATCAGAAATAAGTGATAAGTACCGCTATTGAAAAAGGCTAAAATGCGCCACCCCGGCTCACCGCCAGCCCAAATTCCATGCGCCCCACAAGGTTCGCTCAGTGATCGAGTTTCAAAACGTCCACAAGACCTACCGCGTCGCCGGTAGGGATATCCCGGCCCTGAACCCGACCAGCCTGACCATCGAAGATGGCCAGGTGTTCGGCCTGATCGGCCACTCCGGCGCCGGCAAGAGCACCATGCTGCGCCTGATCAACCGCCTCGAGGAGCCCTCTGGCGGCACCATCGTCGTCGACGGCGAAGACGTCACCGCCTTCGATGCCAGCCAGTTGCGCCACTTCCGCCAGCAGGTCGGGATGATCTTCCAGCACTTCAACCTGCTGGCCTCCAAGACCGTCGCCGACAACGTCGCCCTGCCGCTGGTACTGGCCGGCGAGCTGCCCCGTGCGCAGATCGACAAGCGCGTGACCGAACTGCTGGCCCGCGTTGGCTTGCAGGACCACGCCAGGAAATACCCGGCGCAGCTGTCGGGCGGGCAAAAGCAGCGCGTCGGCATCGCCCGCGCCCTGTCCACCAACCCGAAGATCCTGCTGTGCGACGAGGCCACCAGCGCCCTCGACCCGCAGACCACCGCCTCGGTGCTGCAACTGCTGGCCGAGATCAACCGCGAGCTGAAACTGACCATCGTGCTGATCACCCATGAAATGGATGTGATCCGCCGCGTCTGCGACCGCGTGGCCGTGATGGATGCCGGGCAGATCGTCGAGCAGGGCCCGGTGGCCGAGGTGTTCCTGCACCCGCAGCACCCGACCACCAAACGCTTCGTCCAGGAAGACGAGCAAGTCGACGAAAACGAGCAACGCGACGACTTCGCCCACGTGCCGGGGCGCATCGTGCGCCTGACCTTCCAGGGCGACGCCACCTATGCGCCGTTGCTCGGCACCGTGGCCCGCGAAACCGGCGTGGACTACAGCATCCTTGCCGGGCGTATCGACCGCATCAAGGACATTCCCTATGGCCAGCTGACCCTCGCCCTGATGGGTGGCGACATGGAGGCGGCGTTCGCCCGCTTCACCGCGGCTGACGTACATATGGAGGTACTGCGTTGATGGATATCCTGAACTACTTCGCCAACGTCGACTGGGTCGAGATCTGGCAGGCAACCAACGACACCCTGATCATGCTGTTCACCTCGCTGGTGTTCATCGTGCTGCTGGGGCTGCCCCTGGGCGTGGTGCTGTTCCTCTTCAGCCCGCGGCAGATGTTCGAGCACACCAAGTTCTATGCGGTGCTGGCGACCATCGTCAACATCGTGCGCTCGGTGCCGTTCATCATCCTGCTGATCGTGATGATCCCGGTCACGGTGCTGATCACCGGCACCTCGCTGGGGGTCGCCGGCGCCATCCCGCCGTTGGTGGTGGGTACCACGCCATTCTTCGCGCGCCTGGTGGAAACCGCCCTGCGCGAGGTCGATCGCGGCATCATCGAGGCCACCCAGTCGATGGGCGCCACCACTGGCCAGATCATCTTCAAGGCCGTGCTGCCAGAAGCCATGCCGGGCATCATCGCCGCCATCACCGTGACCGCGATCACCCTGGTGTCCTACACCGCCATGGCTGGCGTGGTCGGCGCCGGTGGCCTGGGCGACCTGTCGATCCGCTTCGGCTACCAGCGCTTCCAGACCGACGTGATGATCGTCACCGTGGTGCTGCTGGTAATCCTGGTCCAGGTGCTGCAGATGATCGGCGACAAGCTGGTCGTGCATTATTCCCGTAAGTAACCCCAATGGGGTCGGCCCGGCCGACCCGTTCGGGGGCCGTCGCGGCCCTCACAAGGAGTGATCAATGAAGAAGCTGCTTGCTGTTGTCGCCGCCGTCGCGGCCTTCTCGGCCAACGCCGAGACCCTGACCGTCGCCGCCACGCCGGTGCCGCACGGCGAGATCCTCAAGTTCGTACAGCCACAGCTGGCGAAGGAGGGCGTGGAGCTGAAGGTCAAGGAGTTCACCGACTACATCCAGCCGAACGTGCAGGTATCGGAAAAGCGCCTGGACGCCAACTTCTTCCAACACCAGCCGTACCTCGATGAGTTCAACAAGGCCAAGGGTACCCACCTGGTGAGCGTCGCCGGCGTGCACATCGAGCCCCTGGGCGTTTACTCGAGCAAGTACAAGAAGCTCGACGAGCTGCCATCCGGCGCCGCGCTGGTCATCCCCAACGACGCCACCAACGGCGGCCGCGCCCTGCTGCTGCTGGACAAGGCCGGGGTGATCAAGCTCAAGGACAACAAGAACATCCTGTCGACCATCAAGGACATCGCCGAGAACCCGAAAGGCCTGAAGTTCCGCGAACTGGAAGCGGCCACCATCCCGCGCGTGCTGACCCAGGTCGATGCCGCCCTGATCAACACCAACTACGCGCTGGAAGCCAAGCTCAACCCGCAGAAGGACGCGCTGGCCATCGAAGGCAGCGATTCGCCCTACGTGAACATCCTGGTGACCCGCGAGGACAACAAGGACGCGGACGCGGTGAAGAAACTGGTGCAGGCCCTGCACTCGCCCGAGGTGAAGCAGTTCATCACCGAGAAGTACAAGGGCGCTGTGGTGCCGGCATTCTAAGCTGACATCCCCGGGGCCGCTTTGCGGCCCATCGCGACACAAGGCCGCTCCTACAGAGGACACGCGATTCTCTGTAGGAGCGGCCTTGTGTCGCGAAAGGCCTGCGCAGCAGGCCCGCCGATCTCAATCCCGCTTGACCAGCCCCGGCAACTGCGCCACCAGCTTCTGGTTGTTGAACGGCGCACGAATGAACCCGCGCTGACGACCATCCGGGCCGACGATGGCCAGGTTGCCGCTGTGATCCACGGTATACCCCGGCTTGCTGGTATCGGCCGGAATGAACGGGATGCTCAAGGCATTGGCCAACTTCTGGGTATCCTCGATCGACCCCGCCACCCCGACGAAATCCTTGTCGAAATAGCCCAGGTACTGCTTGAGCTGGTTCGGCGTGTCGCGGTGCGGGTCGACGCTCACCAGCACCACCTGCAGACGCTCCAGCGCCTCCTTGGGCAGCTCGCTCTTGACCTGGCGCAGCTGGGCGAGGGTGGTCGGGCAGATGTCCGGGCAGTAGGTGTAGCCGAAGAACAGCAACGACCACTTGCCCTTGAGCTGGTCCAGCGCCAACGGCTGGCCGTTCTGGTCGGTCATGCTCACGTCCGGCACGGTACGGCTCTGCGGCAGCAGGATGATGCCGGCGTCGATCAGTTCGGTGGGGTTCAACTGACCGCGGTCGTTGAGCACCTTGTTGACGGTCAGGCCCATGATCAGCGCGACCAGGGCAACGAGGATGAAGACGGTTTTCTGGGTTCGGGTCATAGGTTCAGCAACAGGTAGTGGTCAACGAGCAACGCGATGAACAGGGCGAACAGGTAGCCGATAGAGTACTTGAACGTGCCGATCGCCGCGTGCGGCCGGGTGCCACGGTACAACACCCAGGCCCACTGCAGGAAGCGCAGGCCCAACCCCAGGGCACAGGCCAGGTAGAGCGGGCCGCTCATGTGGATGGCATACGGCAGCAGGCTCACGGCCAGCAGAATCAAGGTGTAGAGCAGGATATGCAGGGCGGTGTAGCGCTCGCCATGGGTCACCGGCAGCATGGGAATATCGGCCTTGGCGTACTCGGCCTTGCGGTGGATGGCCAGGGCCCAGAAGTGCGGTGGGGTCCAGGCGAAGATGATCAGCACCAGCAGCAATGGCTCGGCGCTCACATGACCGCTCACCGCCACCCAGCCGAGCAATGGCGGGGCCGCCCCGGCCAGGCCGCCGATCACGATATTCTGCGGCGTGGCCCGCTTGAGATAGCCGGTATAGAGCACCGCATAGCCCAACAGCGAGGCCAGCGTCAGCCAGGCGGTGAGGGGGTTGGTGAACACCAGCAGCAGGCCCATCCCCGCCAAGGCCAGCAGCAGGGCGAACAGCAAGGCCGGCACTGGCGCGACCCGGCCCTGGGCCAATGGACGCTTGTGGGTGCGGGCCATCAGCGCGTCGATGCGCCGGTCCAGCACGTGGTTGACCGCCGCCGCGCCCCCCGCGCACAAGGCGATGCCGAGGTTGCCGAACAGCAGCACGCTCCAGGCCACGCCCGCGCGGGTGGCGAGGAACATGCCCACCAGCGAGGTGATCAGCATCAGCACCACCACCTTGGGTTTGGTCAGCTCCATGTAGTCGCGCCAACCGGCGCGTGGGCGATCCGTGCTCAGAAGCGTCGCCACGAGTCGTTCCTCATGTGATGGGAAATGCCCACGCTGGTGATCGGCCGCAGGCGCCAGCCATGGCCCACGCGCACCTTGTCGGCCACGCGGATGCGATAGTTCACCAGCACCATGCTCAGCAGCAGCAGGGCGCCCCCGGCGTTGTGTGCCACGGCCACGCCCAGCGGCAGGTGCAGCAGCACATTGCTGATGCCAAGGCTCAGTTGCAGCGCCAGGGCCAGCAGCACCAGGCGGGCCAGGCCGCCCTGACCGTGGCGATGCAGCTTCCAGGCAAGCATCAGCAGCACCGCCGTGACCATCAACGCGCCAAGGCGGTGGCTGAGGTGAATGGCCGTGCGCGCATCGCTGTCCAGCTGCCCGCCCAGGTAGTTGGGCCCGACGTGCTGGGTCAGGTGGAAGCCGTTGCTGAAGTCCGCCGCCGGCCACCACTGACCATGGCAGGTGGGCAGGTCGATGCAGGCAACGGCGGCGTAATTGGCGCTGACCCAGCCGCCCAGGGCGATCTGCCCGATCACTACCAGCAGCGCCAACGCGGCGATCCGGCGCAGGCTCAGCGGCAGCTTCGGCAAAGGCGCAAAGGCCCGGGATAGACGCAGCGATAACAGGAACAACAGGCTCAGGGTGGTGAACCCGCCAAGCAGGTGGGCGGTGACCACCTGCGGCCAGAGCTTCAGGGTTACCGTCCACATGCCGAACGCCGCCTGTGCCAGCACCACCCCCAGCAGCAACAGCGGCAGGCGGTACGGCTGGCCGTCGCGGGCATGCCGGCGCACGGCCTGGAAGGCAAGCAGGGCGATCACCAGCGCCAGGGTGCCGGCGAAATAGCGATGGGTCATCTCCGCCCAGCCCTTGGCCGCTTCCACTGGGTGCTCGGGGAAGTGCTGCTCGGCATGGGCCAGCTGGGCTGCGCTTTTCGGCACGCCGATGAAGCCATAGCAACCCGGCCAGTCGGGGCAACCCAGGCCGGCGTGGGTCAGCCGCGTGTAGGCGCCGAGCAACACCACCAGCAGCGCCAGCAGGGTGGCGAACACAGCAAGGCGGAATCCGGGTCTGGCCATGACAGCCTCCTAGCCGATGTTGGACAGCTTGAGCAGGTGGCGCAGGTCATCCAGCACCTGCTTGCCATTGACCTTGGCGTCGTAGCGCAGCACCAGGTTGCCGTGGGGGTCGACGATCCACAGTTGCGGGCCGGGTTCGGCCACCTTGGCGCGATAGCGCGCGGCATCCAGCGGGTAGCGCTGCAACTGTGGGTACTCGCGGCCCAGCAGCGCCAGGTAGTCCGCCGTCAGTGGCTGGGCGGCGGCCAAGGCATGGCTGGCGCGGCTGGCATCGCGGCCCAGGCCGATCTGGATCTGCCGGGCCAGGTACACCAGTTGCTGGCAGTCCTGCGCGCAGGCCTGCGGCGCGCTGACCAGCAGTTGCCAGCGCGATTCCTGGGCATCGATGCCGATATCGGCGCGGCCCTGGCCATTGCCGATCATCGCCCCGTGATAGCTGCGCCCTTCCGGCACCCAGAACTGCAGCTTGTACATGCTGGTGGCGAGGATCATCGGCCCGAGCACGACGAACAGGATCAGCAACAGCTGCAAGCGCCCGCGGGCTCGGGGCTTGCCAGCTTCAGGCGTGTCCAGTGGACGCGTGGCGACGGCCATGGCGGTTCTCCTTGTCGTTGTGATGCCAGCCGAAATAGAGGTAGAGCAGCACCAGTGCGCTGGCCAGGGCGAACCACTGCACGGCGTAGCCCAGGTGCTTTTCCGGGCCCATCGCCACCACCGGCCAATCCAGCCGGTAGGTGGCCGGGCCCGCTTGCAGGCGCAGTTCATGGGCAAAGCCGTCGCGGCCCAACTGCTGCCAGAGCGTGCTCGGGTCGACGGCGGTGAGCAGTTGCGGCCACTGGCCGCTGGCGGGGTCGGGGTGCAACTGGAAGGTCTTGCCCGGGGCGACATAGACCGAGGCGTCAAGGGTCAGGGTGCGCTCGGGCGTGTCGAAGTGGACCGGTACGCGGCGATCCGGCCAAGGCAGCCAACCGCGGTTGACCAGCAGCCAGCGGCCGCTGGCCTGATCGTGAAACGGTTGCAGCAGCTCGACGCCGGCCTTGCCGTCGCGCATCTGGTTATCCAGCAACAGGCTGTGTTCGCCGTCGAAGCGGCCCTGCAGGTGTACCGCCTGGAACGCCGGGTCCGGCAACTGCTGCAGTTGCGCCACGGCCACCGGCGCCTGGGCCTGGCGCGCGGTGTAGGTGTCCAGCAACAGGCGCTTCTCATCGGCCCGGCGCAGTTGCCAGCAGCCAAGCGCGATCAGCCCCGGCAGCAGCGCAAGCACCACCAGGGTCGGCACCAGCCCGGGGCGAAACGGCTTCACCGCGGCCCCGCGAGGTCGAACGCTATACTTGTCCTCATCACCGCATCCCCCCGGAGTTTCGCCATGCTCAAGGCCGCGATTGTCCTGATGCTGCTGGCCACCATCGCCAGCCTGTTCAGTGGCCTGGTGTTCCTGGTCAAGGACGACGACCAGTCGACCCGCCTGCTCAAGGCCCTCACCCTGCGCGTCACCCTCGCCACCCTGACCGTCGGGCTGGTGGCCTGGGGGTTCTTCAGCGGGCAATTGGTGTCGCACGCGCCGTTCTGAATTATCTCGATCCCTGTAGGAGCGGCCTTGCCGAAGCGTCGGACCGGTCGGAAAGGGCTGCGCAGCAGCCCCGGCGATTGCCCATGGCGCCGAGATCCTGGGGCTGCTGCGCAGCCCATCGCGACACAAGGCCGCTCCTACAAAGGGTCGCGCAACCCGTCAAAGCACATACACAAAGATGAACAACCCCACCCACACCACATCGACGAAGTGCCAGTACCAGCTGGCCGCCTCGAACCCGAAATGCTTGTCCGGGTTGAAATGCCCGCGCAGCACCCGGCAGAACATCACGAACAGGATCACGGTGCCCAAGGTCACGTGGGCACCATGGAACCCGGTAAGCATGAAGAACGTCGCCCCGTAGATCCCCGACCCCAGGGTCAGCCCCAGCTCGTTGTAGGCCTCGTGGTACTCGTAGGCCTGCAGCACGAGAAACGCGATCCCCAACAGGATGGTCAGCCCCAGCCACAGTTTCAGCGCGCCACGGTGCCCCTTGCGCAGGGCATGGTGGGCGATGGTCACGGTGACACTGGAACTCACCAGCAGGATGGTGTTGATCAGCGGCAGGTGCCACGGGTCGATCACCTCCTTGGGCGGCGGGAACAGCTTCGGGTCGGGCGTGTGCAACAACGGCCAGACGAACTCGAAATTGGGCCAGAGCATGTGCGCCACGCCCTTGTCCCCTTCACCTCCCAGCCACGGCCCGGCCAGCACCCGCACGTAGAACAGCGCGCCGAAGAAAGCCAGGAAGAACATCACCTCGGAGAAGATGAACCAGCTCATGCCCCAGCGGAACGAGCGGTCCATCTGCGCGCTGTACAGCCCGGCGTGGCTCTCCTTGACCACCGCGCCGAACCAGCCGAACAGCATGTACGCCAGGAACAGCCCGCCGACGAAGAAGATCAGCGGCCCGTGGGATTCCGGGTGGCCGGCCTTGAGGTCGTTGAACCAGGTGCCCAGGCCGAACACGGTGATGAACAGGCCGATCGTGGCGATGATCGGCCACTTGCTCTGCGCCGGGACGTAGTAGTGCTCGTGGCTTGCCATGGCGGATCTCCTTCCCTCAACGGGCGCCCGCGGTCGCGGCGACCGGGGGGTGGCGAGCGGTGATGTCGAACAAGGTGTAGGCCAGTGTCAGGTGTTTCACCGCGTCCGGCAGGTCGCGGTCGACGATGAAGCGCACCGGCATCTCGATGCGCTCGCCGGGCTGCAGCACCTGCTGGGTGAAGCAGAAGCACTCGGTCTTGTGGAAGTACGCCGCCGCCTCGGCCGGGGTGATGCTGGGGATGGCCTGGGCACTCATGGGTTTGTCGGTGGGGTTGCGGGCGATGAAGATCATCTGGTTGACCGCCCCGGGGTTGACCTCGAGCTGGTCGGCGGTGGAATGGAACTCCCAGCTCATGTCGCCGGCGTTGGTCGACATGAACTGCACCCGCACCGAACGCGACGGGTCGCTGACCTGGCTGCCGGCGTACTGCCCGCCGGTCTTGCCGTTGATGCCGAAGGCCTTGCACATCACGTCGTAGATCGGCACCAGGGCAAAACCGAAGGCGAACATCACCACCGTCAGCATCAGCAGGCGGGTGACCAGGCGTCTGAGCGACAGGCCGTCCATGGGCAGGCTCCTACTTCACGTCCGGCGGGGTCTGGAAGGTGTGGTAAGGCGCCGGCGACGGCACCGACCACTCCAGGCCCTCGGCGCCATCCCAGGGCTTGGCCGGGGCCGGCGCGCCACCACGGATGCACTTGATGACAATGAACAGGAAGAACACCTGCGTGGCACCGAAGATGAACGCGCCGATCGACGAGACCATGTTGAAGTCGGCGAACTGCAGGTTGTAGTCCGGGATACGCCGCGGCATGCCGGCCAAGCCGACGAAGTGCATGGGGAAGAAGGCCAGGTTCATGCCGACGAACGACAGCCAGAAGTGCAGCTTGGCCAGGGTTTCGTCGTACATGTGCCCGGTCCACTTGGGCAGCCAGTAGTAGGCCGAGGCGAAGATGCCGAAGATCGCTCCGGGCACCAGCACGTAGTGGAAGTGCGCCACCACGAAGTAGGTGTCGTGGTACTGGAAGTCGGCCGGGGCAATGGCCAGCATCAGCCCGGAGAAGCCGCCGATGGTGAACAGGATGACGAAGGCGATGGCGAACAGCATCGGTGCTTCGAAGGTCAGCGAGCCTTCCCACATGGTGCTGACCCAGTTGAACACCTTCACCCCGGTGGGCACCGCAATCAGCATGGTGGCGTACATGAAGAACAGCTCGCCGACCACCGGAATGCCGACCACGAACATGTGGTGGGCCCAGACGATGAACGACAGGAAGGCGATCGCCCCGGTGGCGTAGACCATCGAGGTGTAGCCGAACAGCGGCTTGCGCGAGAACGCCGGGATGATCGAGCTGACCGCGCCGAAGGCCGGCAGGATCATGATGTACACCTCGGGGTGGCCGAAGAACCAGAACACATGCTGGAACAACACCGGGTCGCCGCCGCCGGCGGCACTGAAGAAGCTGGTGCCGAAATGGATGTCCATCAGCATCATGGTCACCACCCCGGCCAGCACCGGCATCACTGCGATCAGCAAAAACGCGGTGATCAGCCAGGTCCAGACGAACAGCGGCATCTTCATCAGGGTCATGCCCGGGGCGCGCAGGTTGAGAATGGTGGCGATCACGTTGATCGCACCCATGATCGAGCTGATGCCCATCAGGTGGATGGCGAAGATGAAGAAGGTCACGCTGGCCGGGGCGTAGGTGGTCGACAGCGGGGCGTAGAAGGTCCAGCCGAAGTTCGGCCCGCCGCCGGGGCTGAACAGGGTCGAGACCAACAGCAGAAACGCCGCCGGCAGCAGCCAGAAGCTGAAGTTGTTCATCCGCGGCAGGGCCATGTCGGGCGCGCCGATCATCAGCGGGATCATCCAGTTGGCCAGGCCGACGAAGGCCGGCATCACCGCGCCGAACACCATGATCAGGCCGTGCATGGTGGTCATCTGGTTGAAGAACGCAGGCTCCACGATCTGCAACCCGGGCTGGAACAGCTCGGCGCGTATCACCATGGCGAACGAGCCGCCGAGCAGGAACATACAGAAGGCGAACCACAGGTACATCGTGCCGATGTCCTTGTGGTTGGTGGTCAGTACCCAGCGCATCAGGCCCTTGGCCGGGCCGTGGGCGTGCTCATGGCCGGGGGCGTGGTCGTCGATCACTGCACTCATGTCCTGTCTCCTGCAATCCGTTGATTGCCGCGAGTGAGCCGGTTCATTGGCCTTCGGCCTGCTTGAGCGCCAGCACGTCCTTCGGCGTGACCATGTCGCCCTTGTTGTTGCCCCAGGCGTTGCGCTCGTAGGTGACCACGGCGGCGATATCGACTTCCGAGAGCTGCTTGCCGAAGGCGGCCATGGCGGTGCCCGGCTTGCCGTGGAAGACGATGCCCAGGTGGCCTTCCTTCGGCCCGGTGGCGATCTTCGAGCCCTTGAGCGCCGGGAACATTGGCGGCAGGCCCTGGCCCTCGGCCTGGTGACAGGCCACGCAGGTGGTGTGGTAAACCTTGTCGCCGCGCTCGACCAGCTCTTCGAGCGTCCATTCCTTGCTGGTCAGCTCCTTGAGCTTGGCGGCCTCGGCCTTGCGCTCGCCGAGCCAGGTTTCGTAGTCGGCCTTGGACTTGACCTCGACCACGACCGGCATGAAGCCGTGGTCCTTGCCGCACAGTTCGGTGCACTGGCCGCGGTAGATGCCGGGCTTCTCGATACGCGTCCAGGCCTCGTTGACGAAGCCTGGGATGGCATCACGCTTGACCGCGAAGGCCGGCACCCACCAGGAGTGGATCACGTCGGCGGCGGTCACCAAAAAGCGCACCTTGGCCCCCACCGGCAACACCAGCGGCTGGTCCACTTCGAGCAGGTAGTGCTCATCCTTGGGCGCCTTGTTGTGAATTTGATCGGCGGGGGTGGCCAGGTTGCTGAAGAACTCGACGTCCTGGCCCAGGTACTTGTAGTGCCATTTCCACTGGTAGCCGGTGACCTGGATATCGATGTCCGATTCGCTGGCGTCGTAGATGTCGATCAGGGTCTTGGTCGCCGGGATGGCCATGGCCACGAGGATCAGAAAGGGCACCACGGTCCAGAGGATCTCGACCCAGGTGTGCTCGTGGAAGTGCGCCGGTTGCTGGCCGGTGGAGCGGCGGTGGATGACCATCGACCAGAACATCGCGCCGAACACCACGATGCCGATGATCACGCAGATCCAGAAGATGGTCATGTGCAGGTCGAACACGGCGTGGGAGACGTCCGTCGCCCCGGGGGCCATGTTCACCGTCCATGCGGCGTGTGCCTGTCCGAATACCGACCACAGCAACAGGCCCATCCAGACATGTGGATGTCGCATCATTGCGGGTTCCCCTTATCGTTCTTGTAGTCCCGGAGGCGTGGACGACCTGCTACGACAAAGGGGGGAACGGCGGCCAAGACTGCCTGGCTTCGACGACCGAGCCCCCTGCTAAAGGCAGTCGGGCCTCATCAACGAATCACGTTTCACCGGGAGTATAGCCACCGACCAATGGCGCGCAACGCAGGGCATGAAATCAACTTCATGAAACCAAACGTTTGCGCTGAAAGCCCCATGAATACTGGGCTCTGGCACAATGATGGCATAGTGATATAGCGAATTTCCTACACGTGTCTCAGTGATATAACAAATGCGTCTTAGCCATTCTCGTAAGCAAGCTAACTTAGTGTCTTCCGTTTGTAACGCCTTGTCCCTGGAGTTGTCATGAACATCGCTGCTGTACGCGAGCAGATCGAAAATGCCCATCAACACGAACGCCAGACCGGCCAATTGAAGCAACGCCTCGAGCAGCAACTGCCGCATTTGCATCCTTCGATTCAGCTACCCCAGCAGGACGCACAGGGTACTTTGGCGCGCTTCGTCGGCGCCTATATCAACGAGGTACCGGAACTGCTCGAAGCCGCGCACACAGTGGCAGTCGAGGCCGGTATCGAGTCGCAGATCAAACCGGTGCTGAAGATCGCCGAAGCCTACTTCCTGCAGCCGCCGAGCGTGATGGCCGGACAGGTCGGGCTGGACTGCCTGCTGGACGAGGCCTACCTGGCCCATCGCCTGGTGGAGGAGGTCAACGACCTGTATATCCGCCACCTGAAGCAGCCGTTGATCCCGGTGGACACCACCGTCGCCAACCTGATCGCCCACCAGCTGATCGGCGAGACCTTCGCCAACCAGCTGGATGAGGTGGTGCATCACTCGGTGGACGAAATGCTCAGCGAGGAGAGCTTTGCCGTGGAGTCGGTGGAGGCCTACCGCGACAAGCTGTCGAGCCCGGCCACTGGCCAGGCCTGGAAGCGCTGGCCGTGCCTGTCGCGCCAGCTGGGTGTGGAGTTGGGGCAATCGGCCTGAGTAACATTCGATATTGCCGGGGCTGCTGCGCAAGGCCGCGCCTGCAGGGGCACGCGCGCTCCTGTAGGAGCGGCCTTGTGTCGCGAAAGGGCCGCAAAGCGGCCCCAGCAATCTGCCAGGCTAAACCCCAACCCCCGCCGTCGTGCGCAACCGTCCCTCGACCCGCCGCTTCAACCGCCGCTGCTCAAGCACCAGCCGCGTGCCCTTGGCCGCCTGGCTGCGCCCCCAGTCTTCCAGCAGTTCCAGGCAGGCATGGTCGATGTAGCTCAGGTTGCCCAGCGGTACATGCAGCGTGGTCCCTGGCGGCACGCCATCGAGCACCTGGGTCAGCGCCGGCACCTTGAGAAAAGTCGCCGCACCGCTCAGGCGCAGCTCCATGTGCCCCGGCTCGCCCAGGCTCACCAGGGCAATCTTCAACCGCGCCGCCTTCAACGCCAGCTTCAGCAAGGTGAGGGCAAAGCCCAGCAGCACACCGGTCAGCAGGTCGGTGAAGATGATCGCCAACGCCGTCGCCGCATAGGTGAACATCGGCATCCGTCCATATCGGCCCAGCCCCCGGAACGCCTTGAAGTCGACTAGCTTCACGCCGGTATAGACCAGCACGCCGGCCAGGCTGGCCACCGGAATCTGCTGCAGCAGGCTGCCCAGCACCACCACGAACGCCAGTAGCCACAAGCCATGCAGGATCGCCGAGGCGCGGGTTTGCGCGCCGGCCTGCACATTGGCCGAGCTGCGCACGATCACCCCGGTCATCGGCAGCGCACCGAGCACGCCGCACAGCATGTTGCCGATGCCCTGTGCCGACAGCTCACGGTCGAAGTCCGAGCGCTGGCCACTGTGCATGCGGTCCACCGCCGCCGCCGACAACAGGGTCTCGGCACTGGCGATGAAGGCCAGGGCGAAGGCGGCCACCAGCAGGCTCGGGTCAGCCAGCGCCAACAGGTCGTCCGGGCGCAGCCAGTCGATGGCCTCGGACAAGTCGGCCGGCACTTGCACGCGGTTGACCGGCAGCGCCAGCCACAGGCTGGTGGCCGTCATCGCCGCCACCCCGAGCAAGGCCCCCGGCACGCACCGCAACCGCTGCGGCCGCCAGCGCTCCCAGCCGCACATGATGGCAATGGTACCCAGGCCCAGGGCGCCGGCCTGCCAGCCATTGCCCGCGCTTTCCAGCGCCAGGGCCGCAGCCAGTGTCGCAGGGAAACCCAGCAGGTTATCCACACCTGAAGGCTGCGGCGCCGAGTCGAACATCACATGCACCTGGGACAGCACGATCAGCACGCCGATACCGGCGAGCATGCCGTACACCACCGCCGGCGCCGTCACCCGGAACCAGCAGCCCAGGCGCAGGCGCCCGGCCAACAGTTGCAACACACCGGCCAGTAGCAGGATCGGCCCAAGCATGGCCACGCCGTGCTGGCGCACCAGCTCGAACACCAGCACCGCCAGGCCCGCGGCCGGGCCGCTGACCTGCAGCGGCGAGCCCGCCAGGAAACCCACCACGATACCGCCGATGATGCCGGTGATCAGGCCCTTGGCCGGCGGCATGCCGGAGGCGATGGCGATGCCCATGCACAAGGGCAGGGCGACCAGGAACACCACCACCGAGGCCAGCAATTCGCGCGGCAATGCCGCTTTGATCTGTGTCTTGTTCACCATGACGCTCCTTTCTCAAGTTCACGGCCATTCCTCTGGCCGCAGGCACGGGGATCCCTGAGTCGCGCGCAGGCGCGGGCCGCCAGCAAGCTTGCCGGCAAGGTGTCCAGGGAAATTCAAGGCAGGCGAAGGCCGCGCCGCACCCATCGGGTGCAGCCGGCAATCAAGGTTGTTGCAGCGTGGTCGGGTCGCTTAGTAGCGGCCTCTCGGAGTAGCGGAGGGGATCGACTCGCCGGCCGTCAGCGGCAGGAAGCGGTCGCTGGCGGCATCGTAGGCTTCGATCTGGCTGGTTTCGATGTCGTAGATCCAGCCATGGATATGCAGCTGCCCGGCCGCCAGGCGCGAGGCCACCGATGGGTGGGTGCGCAGGTGATGCAGCTGGGCGATGACGTTTTCCTTGGTCAGCAGTTGCATGCTTTCGTGCTCGCTGCCGCAGGAGCAGTTGTCCTCGATCACCGTGCGCGCGACTTCGGCATGGCGCAGCCAGGCGGCAACGGTGGGCATCTTGTCCAGCGAATGCGGGTTGAGCACCGCACGCATGGCGCCGCAGTCAGAGTGGCCGCAAATGATGATGTGGTGCACGCCCAGGGCCAGTACCGCGTATTCGATGGCACTCGATACACCACCGTTCATCTGCCCATAAGGCGGTACGACGTTGCCGACGTTACGGGTGACGAACAGGTCGCCCGGCGAGCTCTGGGTGATCAGCTCGGGGACGATGCGCGAGTCGGCGCAGGTGATGAACATGGCGCGCGGCTTCTGCGCGGTGGCCAGCTTCTTGAACAGCTCCTGCTGCTCGGGGAAGACTTCGGTGTGAAACCGCAGGAAGCCGTCGACGATATGCTTCATGGCGGCTTCGGCGCTTTCGGCGGGCGCAGCCGGGACGACCTTGGAGGGGTCCTTGACGGGCATGATTCATCCTCTTGGCGGTTTGTTGAAAGTGAATGCCATGTTACCGGGGAAAGATTGCAGTGACGCGGGGATTTAGATGACACGCACGGGTAAATAATCACAGTCGCTGCGGACTGATGACTTACGCTAGCGTAGGAAACTTAACTGAAACTTAATTGCGAACACTCTGGAACTGGCGTCCTAGAGCGGTTTGGCGGGATCTGGATAATAGCAAAAAAGCATCAGTTGCCAAGGGTCATGAGCAGAATTATCGGCTTACCCCAGCCCAACTGATGTTATCAAAACAACGCCATCTGGCCGCCTGGCGGGCAGAAGGCGCTGCAATCGAGCCTCACCTGCTCGCGAGCTTCGAAGCCCAATCGCCTGGCAGCCTTGGCAAAGCGCTGCGCCAGCAGTTCGGCAAACACGCCTTCACCGCGCATCCGCGCCCCAAACCGGCTGTCGTACAGCTCGCCGCCACGGCTTTGGCGAATCAGGCTCAGTACATGGGTGGCGCGTTGCGGGTAATGATCGTGCAACCACTGCTCGAATAGCGGCGCCACCTCCAGCGGCAGGCGCAGCAGCATGTACGCCGCGCTCTGCGCCCCGGCCTCCCTGGCCGCCTCCAACAGATGCTCCAGCTCGCTGTCGTTGATCATCGGGATCATCGGCGAACACAGCACGCCCACCGGCACCCCGGCCTCACGCAGCACGCGGATCGCCCGCAGTCGCGCCTTGGGCGCCGCTGCCCGTGGCTCCAGGGTGCGCTTGAGTTCGTCGTCGAGGGTAGTCAGGCTGATCATCACCCGCGCCAGGCGTTGGCTGGCCAGTTCGGCCAGCAGGTCGAGGTCGCGCAGCACCAGCGAGCCCTTGGTGACGATGGTCACCGGGTGGCGGTAGCGCAGCAGCACCTCCAGCAGGCGCCGGGTCAGTTGCTGTTCGCGCTCGATGGGCTGGTAAGGGTCGGTGTTGGAACCCAGGTTGATCGGCGCACAGGCATAGCCCGGCTTGCTCAGCTGTTGCTCGAGCACCTCGGCGGCGTTGGTCTTGGCGATCAGCTTGGTCTCGAAGTCCAGGCCAGGGGAGAGGTCCCAATAGGCATGGCTGGGGCGGGCGTAGCAGTAGATGCAGCCATGCTCGCAGCCACGGTAGGGATTGATGGCGCGGTCGAAAGGCAGGTCGGGCGAGGTGTTGCGGCTGATGATGGTCCTGGCCGCTTCCACTCGCACTTCGGTGCCCTGGGTGGACGGAACCTCCTGGTGCCAGCCGTCGTCCTCCACCACCGACAGGCGTGGGGCGAAGCGGTTGTGCGGGTTGTGAACCGTGCCACGGCCTCGTTGCGGTGCTGGCGGAATCATGAGCGGCCCCTTGTACTGTGTTTTTATACAGTACAAGGGGCTCGAGCAAACGGCCAGCGCCTTCGGTCAGCTCAGGCCATGCCAGGCGAGGAAGGCATCAGCGTTCGGCTCGCGGCCCAGGAACGCGCGCATGCCTTCTTGCAGCGGGCGGGCAGCGCCGCTGTCGAGTAGCGCCCCTTGCAAGGCCGCACCACTGGCGCGATCCAGCAGGCCATTGCGCTGGAACCGGGTGAACAGGTCGAAAGCCTGCACGTCCGACCAGACATAGGCGTAGTACCCGGCGTCGTAGTAGCTCAGCAGATGCTCGAAGGCATGCGCCGGATGCTCATATTGCTCCAGCGGCCAGAAGCCGCAACGCTCACGCGCCTCGTCCAGGCGCTGGCGCAGGCTTCTGCCGTCACTGGGCGTGGCGTGCAGGTCAAGGTCGAACAAGGCCAGGGCCAGGTCATTGGCGGTCTGCTCGAGCGCCACGCCGCGCAAGCTGGTGAGCAAGGCTTGCAGCGCCTCGCGCTCGATTGCCCGACCGTCGTCCTGGTGCGCCGAGATCCCCGCCAGGTAGTCGGCATCCCAGGCCCAGCGCTCGAACAGCTTGCTGAAGACCTCGACGCCGTCCGCGCCCAGGTTGCTCACCCCGGAAACCACATGGTTGGTGGTGCGCACCAGCAGATGGTGCATGGCATGGCCGAACTCATGGAACAGCTTGAGCAGGCCGGTAGGGTCGAGCAGGGCAGGGCTGCCCTGCGGGACGTCGCTGAAGGCCATCACCACTGCGGGGTGGAAGCGGCCCTCCGCATCGACCCGCCGGTTGCGCACGTAGCGGGTCGCCACCAGGTCGGGCTGCTTGCCGGGATATTGCTCGGCATCCAGGTAAAAATAGCCGACCAGCGCCTGGTCGAGCCACACTTCGAAGGCCCTGACGCTTGGATGCCATACCGCCATTGTGGCGGGCGTTGCATCGGCGACCAGCTTCAGCCCGAACAGCTTGCGCACCAGCTCGACCAAGGCGTCGATCACTTTCGGCAACGGGAAGAACTCCCGGAAGGTATCCAGGGTGAGCAACTGCCTGGCCTGGCGCTCGAGGGTTTGCACGTAGCGCCGGTCCCAAGGTTGCAAGACGCCTAGCCCATGCTGGTGTGCCTGCGCCTGCAATGCCTCGCGCCGCTTGATCATCAGCGGTTTGATGCGCGCCGCCAGGTCATTCAGGAAGCGCCGCAGCTGCTCCGGGTTACCGGCGCTCTTGGCGCGCAAGCTCAGCGCCGGGTAGTCGGCAAAGCCCAGCAAGCGCGCCTTCTTTTCACGCTGCAGGGCCAGGTTGAGCAGGTGGGTGCCATTGTCCTGCTGCGCATCGCTGCTGACGCCACGCTGATGGTGGCGACGATAGACCGCCTCGCGCAGGCTGCGCTCAGCGGCCTGATCGAGCAGCGCCTGGGTCGAGCTGACATCGGTGCCAATCAGCCAACCCGACTTGCCTTGGAGCCTGGCCTGCGCCGCCAAGGCTTCGCGCATCTTCACGGGCAGCCCCGCCAGCAAGGCAGGGTCACTGACATGAGTGCCTGGCAGCTGCATGTTTTCGCCAAACATGTAGGCGAGTTCCTGGATTTTTTCGTTGATCTGCGCAAGTTCCCCCTTGCCTGCCTCATCCAGCTGCGCGCCGTGCCGGACGAAGGCATCGCGGTACCACTGCAAGGTGGCACGCTCATGGGCATCGAGGTTCATGCCCATGCGCTCTGCCAGTTGCTGGTACAGGTCGCGCAATTGCGCACAGGCCAGTTTTTCGTCGAATCGACTGAGCAACTGCCCGTAGGATTCGTTGAGCAGGCGCACCCAATCGTCGCCTTGGTAGGCCAGGGGCGACGCCGCCAGCAGCACGGCATTGAGCTGTGCATCCAGCTCATCTATCGCCAGGACCAGGTCATCCCAGGTCGGCAGCTCACGTTGCTGCGCGATGATCCGGGCAATGCCATCGCGGTGGGCCGTGAGGGCATGGGCAAACGCCTCGCGGGCGTTGGCCAGGGTCACCGCGGCGTAGTCGACAGGCGTGGCGCTGGGTTGCAGGAGGGGGTTAACGGAAGACATGGGGACCATCTCGCTCAGTTGAAAATCTGGCGAGCATGGAAGGCCACCTGGCGCTGGGTGCGTTGCACACCTACTACCCGGTACCGCGAAAAACAGGCGGCCCGGGCATCACGCCCGGACCGCATGACGGCCTTACTCGGCCGGTTTCTTCAGCTTCGGATTGGGGAAGAACTGCACGGTCTGCACCTTGGCCGGCGCCGCCTTCGGCGCCAGGTGGTTGACCCGCGTGCCCAGCTCCGAAGGCACCGACAGCCCCTGTTCGTTGAGGGTGTCGGTGAACCCACAGGCCACGCACTCGCGGTGCGGCACGCCGTCCTCGTTCCACATCATCAGCTTGTCCATCTCGCTGCACGCCGGGCATACCGCCCCGGCGATGAAGCGGCGCTTGCTCTTGCTCACGGCTACCTCGCTCATGCCGCCGCGTCCTCGCTGAGGCCGCTGTGGCGCAACAATGCATCGATGGAAGGCTCACGGCCACGGAAGTCGACGAACAGCACCATCGGCTCGCGGGAGCCGCCACGGGCCAGGATGGCCTCGCGGAACGCGCGACCGGTTTCGGCATTGAGCACGCCTTCTTCCTCGAAGCGCGAGAAGGCGTCGGCTGACAGCACTTCGGCCCATTTGTAGCTGTAGTAGCCCGCCGCGTAACCGCCGGCGAAGATGTGCGCGAAGCTGTTGGGGAAGCGGTTGTAGGCCGGCGGGCGCATCACCGAGACTTCGTCGCGCACGCCCTCGAGCACTTGCAGCACGCCGCGGCCATCGCCATGGGTGGCGTGCAGCTCGAAGTCGAACAGCGAGAACTCCAGCTGGCGCACCATCATCATGCCGGACTGGAAGTTCTTCGCCGCCAGCATCTTGTCCAGCAGGTCCTGGGGCAGTGGCGCGCCGGTCTCGAAGTGGCCGGAGATCAGCGCCAGGCCTTCAGGCTCCCAGCACCAGTTCTCCATGAACTGGCTCGGCAGTTCCACTGCGTCCCAGGCCACGCCGTTGATACCGGACACGCCGGCATGCTCGATGCGGGTCAGCAGGTGGTGCAGGCCATGGCCGAACTCGTGGAACAGGGTGGTGACTTCGTCGTGGGTCAGCAGCGCTGGCTTGCCAGGCGCGGCCGGGGTGAAGTTGCACACCAGGTTGGCCACCGGGCTCTGCAGCGCGCCGGCAGCGGTGCGGCGCCGGTCGCGGGCGCCATCCATCCAGGCGCCGCCGCGCTTGTTGGCGCGGGCGTAGAGGTCGAAGAAGAAGCGCCCGACATGCTGGCCGTTTTCCTTGATCTCGAACAGGCGCACGTCCGGATGCCAGCTGTCGAAGCCCTTGAGCTCGGCGATCTCGATGCCGTACAGGCGCTGCACGATGCTGAACAGGCCGCCCAGCACCTTGTCGATCGGGAAGTAGGCGCGCAGCGCTTCCTGCGACACGCTGTAGCGTTGCTCGCGCAGCTTCTCGCCGAAGTAGCCGGCATCCCAGCTGGCCAGCTCGGCGGTGCCCTGCTCGGCGGCATAGGCCTTGAGCTGCTCCAGGTCCTGGGCGGCAAACGGCTTGGAGCGCTTGGCCAGGTCACGCAGGAAGCTCAGCACCTGGTCGCTGGATTCGGCCATCTTGGTGGCCAGGCTCAGCTCGGCGAAGTTCGGGTAGCCCAGCAGCTTGGCCAACTCCTGGCGCAGGTCGAGGATCTCTCCCATCACCGGGCCGTTGTCGAACTGGCCGGCGTTCGGGCCCTGGTCGGAGGCGCGGGTGCAGTAGGCGGCGTACAGTTCTTCGCGCAGGGCGCGGTCACTGGCGTAGGTCATCACCGCGTAGTAGCTGGGGAATTCCAGAGTGATCAGCCAGCCATCGAGGCCCTTGGCCTGCGCGGCGGCGGCCATCTGTGCCTTGGCCGAGTCGGTCAGCCCGGCCAGCGCGGCTTCATCGGTGACGTGCTTGGTCCAGGCCTGGGTGGCGTCGAGCAACTGGTTGGAGAAGCGGCTGCCCAGTTCGCTGAGCTTGCTCTGCACTTCGGCATAGCGCTGCTGCTGGTCGGCCGGCAGGTCGATACCCGACAGGCGGAAGTCGCGCAGGGCGTGATCGAGGATGGTCTTCTGCGCCACGTCGAAGCCTGCGGCTTCGGGGCTGGCGGCCAGGGCCTGGTAGGCTTCGAACAGGGCACGGTTCTGCCCCAGTTCGGTGGAATAGGCGCTCAGGGCCGGCAGGCACGCTTCATAGGCCTCGCGCAGCGCCTGGCTGTTGCATACCGCGTTGAGGTGGCTGACCGGGCTCCAGGCGGCGCCCAGGCGGTCGTTCAGTTCGTCCATGGCCAGCACCAGGCCGGCCCAGGTCGGGTTCTTGCCCTGCTGTTCGAGGATCTCGGCGATAGCCTTGCGGTTGTCGGCGAGGATCTGCTCGATCGCCGGCAGCACATGCTCGGGGCGAATGGCCGAGAAGGGCGGCAGATCATGGGACTGCAGCAGCGGGTTGTTCGTACTCACGGTTCGGGTACCTTGGCAGGAGAAACACGGGACCATCTTAATTACAATCGACGCCGACCGCAGCAGGCAGCCCGCCTATCGGCATTGCAGAGGAACACTATCATGGCCATCCGCACGTTCCAGGCCCACACGCCCAAAGTTGGACCGCGCGCCTTCGTCGACCGTTCGGCGGTGGTCATCGGCGATGTCGAGCTCGGCGAGGACAGTTCGGTATGGCCGCTGACGGTGGTGCGCGGCGACATGCACCGCATCCGCATCGGCGCGCGCACCAGCGTGCAGGATGGCAGCGTGCTGCACATCACCCACGCCGGGCCGTTCAATCCCGACGGTTTCCCGCTGATCATCGGCGACGAGGTGACCATTGGCCACAAAGTCATGCTGCATGGCTGTACCCTGGGCAACCGCATCCTGGTCGGCATGGGCAGCACGGTCATGGACGGCGCCATCGTCGAAGACGAGGTGATCATCGGTGCCGGCAGCCTGGTGCCGCCGGGCAAGCGCCTGGTCAGTGGCTACCTGTACATGGGCAGCCCAGTGAAGCAGGTGCGCCTGCTGAGCGAGCAGGAGCACGCGTTCTTCGCCTACAGCGCCGGCAACTACGTCAAGCTCAAGGACCAGCATCTGGCCGAAGGCTACGACCAGTAACGCCCACGCATACCTCGTTGCAGGAGCAGGGCGAAGCAATTGTTTGCACGAAGGCCAACCGATACAGAGAAAACCATGCACCAGCAAAACATCCTCTTCGACCTCGACGGCACCCTGACCGACCCCCGCGAGGGCATCACCCGCTCGATCCAGTACGCCCTGGCCAAGCTGGGCATCGACGAACCGGACCTCACCCGCCTCGAGCACTTCATCGGCCCCCCCTTGCTGCAGGCGTTCATGCAGTTCTACGGCTTCGACCAGGCCAAGGCGTGGGAGGCGGTGAACTTCTATCGCGAGCGCTTCAAGGTCACCGGGCTGTACGAAAACCTGCTGTTCGACGGCGTGCCCGAACTGCTGCAGGCGCTCAACGACCGAGGCCGCACGCTGTACATCGCCACCTCAAAACCGTGGGAATACGCCCGCGAGATCGCCCGGCACTTCGCCTTCGACCATCACTTCAAGGTGATCTACGGCAGCGAGCTGGACGGTACCCGTACCAACAAGGTCGAGCTGATCCGCCACCTGCTGGACGAAGAGCGGCTGGACCCGGCGCAGACCTTGATGATCGGCGACCGCAAGCATGACCTGATCGGCGCACGCAGCAATGGCTTGCAGGCGGTGGCGGTGGGCTATGGGTTCGGCAGCCGGGAGGAACTGCAGGCCGAGACGCCAGCGTTCCATTTCGAGACGCTGGCTGAATTGCACCAGGCCTTTATGCGCTGACCTCTTCGCGGGGCAAGTCGCAGCGCCAGTTCACCGCTGCGACTTGCCCGGCGAAGGCATCAAACGCTGCAACTGCGCCTTGCGCCTATCAATGGGCATCCGTCCCAATTCTTCGACTCGCTGGTAAAACCGCAGCCAATCTTCACCAACATCCTTGAACAGCTGAGAAAACGCCGGAACCCACTGATCATAAAGCCCAAACGGCAACAACTTGGCATTATTCATCGGCCCATGGATCCAGGCATCGAAGCGCCGATCCCCGGCCCAGTCCCGATCCCGCACCTCGCGGTACTCGCGGCGCAACCGCTCGAATTCGGCCTGCTTGGCCAGCCGCTTGCCCGGATCATCCAGCGGCCCGGCATAGATCGCCTGCAAGCGCTCGCGGCTGGCCAATACCAGGCGAATGAACTGCTCGCGCTGCGCGCCGCTGGCGGCCTCGGTCGCTGCCAGGCCACGCGCGGCCCGCCATTGCCGCGTACCCTCCTGCTCGACGAAGGAGGCGAACGACTCGTTGAACGCGGTATCGTCCTGCACATAGAACCGCTGGTGCGCCAGCTCGTGGAAGATCACCGTGGCCAGGCGCTCGTCGCCCCAGCCGACCATGCTCGACAGGATCGGGTCGTCGAACCAGCCCAGGGTGGAATAGGCCTCGACGCCGCCGACGTAGACATCCAGCCCGTCCGCACGCAGCAACGCCGCCGCGCCGCGGGCCGCGCCCTGCTGGTAATAGCCGCGGTAGGCCACGCAACCGGCAATCGGGAAGCAGTGGGTCACCGGCTGCAGCGAAAGCTCCGGGGTGGCGAACAGGTTCCACACCACATAGGGCCGGCCCAGGTCGGCGTACACCCGATAGCTGCGGTTGTCCGGCAGCTTGAGCTGCTCGCTGGCAAATACCCGGGCCTGTTGCGCCACTTGCAGGTGCTGGCGCAGCAGCGGGCCGGTGGCCGGATCGGCGATCACCTTGTCCACCGGCTGCCGGGCCCGCAGCAGTTGCCACTGCCCCTCGGCCAGCTGGCCGTAGTAAGCCAGGCTGGAGCAACCGCTCAGCAGGACACCCAGGGCAACGGGAACCAACCCGGTGAAAACGCGGTCCAGAGCCCGACGGCTGCAGCGCATGAAAAGAAAAAGTCCAAACATCGAGGCTGTCTATCTCGCTCGTCGGCCGAATGCGACCAAGACTATCTCGCCCAGGGGGAGCTTCGCCATGCGTACTCTGTTTGCCGTCGGCACACTTGTGCTGCTGTCCGGTTGTGCCACCTTGCCCGATCCCGATCCGAACCAGGCCTGGATCGACCTCGCCCCCGGCGACAACGATTCGCTGCACGCCGTCCTGGTCGACGAACGCGCCTGGGCCGATACCCGCTATTTCGAAGTGCAGCCCGGTAACCACGAACTGACCGTGCGCTACCAGTTCCCCGTGGCCCCGAGCAATATCGGCCCAGTCGCGCAGCCCTTGTGGCGCGACTGCCAGCTCAACCTCAGCTACAAGGGCTTCAGCGCCGGGCAGCGTTATCAGATGCAGGCTGGCAGCATCGGCTTTCGCCCGTGGATCAAGCTGTACGACCAGCAGCAGAAGCTGATCGGCCAGGGCGAACCGGCAGGCTGCCAACGCACCTGAACGCCGCGAACGGCGCTATGCTTGTAGCCTGTGAACCGCGAGCGGGAGTTTCGCCATGCGCCAGCCCATGATGCTGATGGCCCTCAGTGCCCTGGGGGCTTGCGCCAGCCCCTTGCCCCCCACCGACCCCGGCAAGGCCTGGATCGACATGTACACCATCACCCCCGGCCGCACCTTGATGGCCGACCGCCTCGACGGCCAGCGCCTGGACGATGGTCGTTATTTCCAGGTGACGCCGGGCAAGCATGAGCTGGTGGTGCGTTTCGACTACGAGATCTATGCCGGTGGTATGAGCACCGACCCGACCGAACGCACCTGCTATCTCACCGTGCGCTTCAACGACTTCAAGGCTGGCGAGCGCTATCGCCTTGAGGCCAGGGCACCCGCGATGCAGCCGCAGGTGCTGCTGTACGACGGCAATCGCAAGGTGGTGGTGAACGAGCCTAGCAACGTGTTCTGCATTCCTTGAAAGCCGCCGTAGCCTGCGCCAGATACTGCGGCGCCTGGTTCGCCAGCCAGGCTGGCTGCTACAGGTAGGGACGCGCCAGGGCTATCGATCGTTCTTTTGGTAGACGATCTTCTTCGTCCCGCCCTCGCAACTGCCCACGATCATGTTGGGGTCGCTGACCTCGGCGTTGGGCACGATTTCCAGCGTGTAGGAGCTGACCCCGCGCGCCTGGATCTTCGCCTCGATCTCGGCCTTCAATTCTTCGCACGGTTTGGGCGCGGCCAGTGCCGCCGTAGCCAGCAGGGAGGCCAGCACGGCGAGGGTTACGCGAATCATGGGGAACGGCTCCTGGTAAGGCAGGCGGGCTGCCGACGCAGATTAGACTACAGCAATCGGCCGCCGTTGCGCCGCCTACGGCAGTAGCGTCGCCTCCAGGCTGATGGTCGCGTTGAGCACCTTGGACACCGGGCAACCAGCCTTGGCCTTGTGGGCGACTTCCTGGAACTGCGCCTCGCTGGCGCCCGGCACGCTGGCCTTGAGGGTCAGGTGCACCGCCGTGATGGCAAAGCCATCGGCCTGCTTGTCCAGGCTCACCTCGGCGTGGGTATCGATACGCTCCGCGGTGAAGCCCGCTTCACCGAGCATCATCGCCAGCGCCATGGAGAAGCACCCGGCATGTGCGGCGCCGATCAGCTCCTCCGGATTGGTCCCGGGGCTGCCCTCGAAGCGGGTGTTGAAGCCATAGGGCGCCTGCTTGAGCGCGCCGCTTTCAGTGGATATCTGGCCCTTGCCATCCTTCAGGCCACCTTGCCAGACCGCCGATGCCGACTTTTTCATGCTGCCTCCTGGTCACAGGGTTTTGGTATGTAAGTTTCTGAGGCCAGGGCCCCCGCCAAGTTCAGATCAATCCATGACCAGGCATTGAATCCGCCGAATGTGCCCATACAGAGTCCAGAAGGCCCTTGGCCAACCACCTGTAGCGGAGGCTCCGATGACCCACCTGCGAGACCTGAAGATTTCCACCCTCGACCTGGTGCCGGTGCGCGCCGACGGCGGCCCGGCGCAAGCGCTGCGCAACTCGCTGGACCTGGCGCAGCACGTCGAGCGCTTCGGCTACAACCGCTTCTGGGTGGCCGAGCACCACAACATGGACGGCATCGCCAGCTCGGCCACCGCCGTGCTGATTGGCTATCTGGCGGGTGGCACCTCGACCATTCGCCTGGGCTCCGGTGGGGTGATGCTGCCCAACCACGCGCCGTTGGTGGTGGCCGAGCAGTTCGGTACCCTGGCCAGCCTGTACCCCGGCCGCATCGACCTGGGCCTGGGCCGCGCCCCGGGTTCCGACCAGATGACCGCCCGCGCGCTGCGCCGCGAGCGTTCCGGCAGCGCCGACGATTTCCCCGACGATGTCGAGGAGCTATCGCGCTACCTGGGCCCGCGCACCGACGACCAGAAGGTCATCGCCGTGCCCGGCCATGACACCGAGGTACCCCTGTGGCTGCTCGGCTCCAGCCTGTTCAGCGCCCAACTGGCCGGCATGCGCGGCATGCCCTATGCCTTCGCCTCGCATTTCGCGCCGCGCTACATGCACGAGGCGATCCGCATCTACCGCGACCACTTCAAGCCATCGACGACGCTGGACAAACCCTACGTGATGCTGGGTATCCCGATGGTGGTGGCCGAAACTGACGAGAAGGCCGAGTACCTGGCCACCTCGGTGTACCAGCGCATTCTGGCGTTGATCCGCGGTCAGAGCTTGATGCAGCGCCCGCCAGTCGAAAGCATGAACGGGCTGTGGCTGCCCCATGAGCGCGAGGCGGTAAGCAGCTTCCTGGGCCTGGCGATGATCGGCAGCCCGCAGAAGGTGCGGGCCAAGGTGGAGGTGCTGTTGGAACAGACCGGCGCGGACGAGCTGATCTTCACCAGCGACCTGTACGAGCATGCGGACCGGCTCAAGTCCTATGAGCTGATGGCGCAGGCACTGCAGACCGCGTGAGGCCCTGCGCCGGCAAGGCCGGCTCCTACACCTAACCTGTAGGAGCCGGCCTTGCCGGCGAAGACGCCAACAGTCAACCGCGGCGGTAGACGATTTCCTTGGTGCCGCCCTCGCAGCTGCCGATCACCTTGCCGGCCGGCTCGCCCTTCTTGACGATCTCCAGCGAATAACCCTGCACGCCCTTGGCATCGAGCTTGGCGGCGATCTCCGCCTTGAGCTCCTCGCAGGGCTTGCCTGCCGCCATTGCACCACCGGCCAATACCATCAGGCCCACGGCCAGAATCAGTTTGTTCATCGATCGCTTTCCTTGTACTGATCAAAGACGAAAAGGGCGCGAAGCACGCGCCCTGGGACCTTATTACCCGATCATGCCGGGCAAGCCTAGCCTTGTTTCAGCTGTTGGCGATACGGAAGCCGACCTTCAGCGTCACCTGGAAATGCGCGGCCTTGTTGTCGCGGATATGCCCGCGGGTATCGACCACCTCGAACCATTCCAGGTGCTTGATGCTCTTGCCCGCCTCGGCCAGGGCATTGTTGATCGCGTCCTCGATGCTGGTGGGCGAGGAGCCGACCAGTTCGATCTTCTTGTAGGTATGGTGATCCGACATGAGCGCTCTCCTTGAGTGGGTGTCAGTTGAGCCTAGCAGCACAGGCCTGGTTTACCTGCGAGCCATCGTCGCAGGGGAAAGTTCGATCGCACTTTCGCCAAGCCGCGCAGTCGCAACCAGTACAGCCCACTACCGCGAAGGAGAGTCACCATGGCCCACAACTCGCTGCGCAAAGCGTCGCTGGAAAGCATGGAAGCCGAGATCGAGAGCCTGCTCAAGGCCCTGGAGCACCTCAAGCACGATGCCTCGGAAGAGTCCCACAAGACCATGAAGGCGCTGCGCGGCAATGCCGAGAACGCCCTCAAGCACTCGCGCAGCCTGCTCAGCGATGCCTATGACGAGGTCAAGACCCGCACCCGCCAGACCGGCATCGCCACCCGCGACTATGCCCAGGAACACCCCTGGACCACCGCCGGCGTGGCGGTGGGCGCCCTTGGCCTGCTGGCCGCCTACCTGATGTGCCGGCGCAACTAACCGGCCTGGCGCTGTAGTTCCTGGCGCAGCCAATGCGCCAGTTGCTCGGCGCGCCCGTCCGCGGCGCGCCGGGGTACCCAGAGCGCCAGGGCCGCCGGGGTCGGGGAAAAGCCCCAGGGCGCGACCAGCCGCCCGGCCTTGAGGTCATCCGCCACCAGCGGTTGCGGCGCGATGGCCACCCCCAACCCGGCCACTGCAGCCTCCAGCAGGTAGTACAAGTGCTCGAAGGCCTGGCCGTACTGCAGGCCCTCGGCGGCCAGGCCATGCTGGCGCGCCCAGGTTGGCCAGGCTTGTGGACGGGACGTGGTGTGCAATACCGCGAATCGTTGCAAAGCCACGGCTGGCGCGGCCTTCAAACGATCGAAGCTTTCGCACAGCGGGCTCAGTACCGGGCCGATGCGCTCCTCGGCGAGCACATGCACCTGCATGTCCGCAGGCCAGGGCGGCTCGGCGTACACCAGCAGCGCATCCAGCCCTGGGCGGCGTGGGTCGAGGTCGCCTTCACCGGCGGACAGGTGCAGGCGCAGTTCCGGCAGGTCAGCCTTCAGCCGCCCAAGCCGGGGGATGAACCAACGCGCCAGCAGGCTGCCGGAGCAGCCCAGCACGAACGGCGCTTCGTCGGCATCACGGGCCAATTCGGCACAGGCGCCGCGCAAGCGGTCGAACGCCTCGAAGCTGGCATCGCGCAGGCGCACGCCGGCATCTGTGAGTTTGATGCCGCGTCCTTCCTTGACGAAAAGCACCACCCCCAAATGCTCCTCGAGCACCTTGAGCTGCCGACTGACCGCACCATGGGTCACGTGAAGCGCTTCGGCGGCCTGGCTGACGCTGTTGAGCCGAGCCGTGGCCTCGAAGGCGCGCAGGGCGTTGAGGGGCGGGAGATCCTGAGCCATTTGACTTGTGAGTTTTCCTGACAGGTTTGCGCAATCTTATCGGTTTTCAGCCGGGCGTGCGCTGGTTAGAGTAGACCTCATTGATCAGCCTCAGCCCCTTTATCGACTATGTCTACGGAGCGCCCCATGACCCAGACCCAATACCGCGCCGGCCCTGATGCCAACGGCCTGTTCGGCTCGTTCGGCGGCCGCTACGTGGCCGAAACCCTGATGCCGCTGGTGCTCGACCTGGCCCGCGAATACGAAGCCGCCAAGGCCGATCCCAAGTTCCTCGAGGACCTGGCCTACTTCCAGCGCGACTACATCGGCCGCCCCAACCCGCTGTACTTCGCCGAGCGCCTGACCGAGCACTGCGGCGGCGCGAAGATCTTCTTCAAGCGTGAAGAGCTCAACCACACCGGCGCGCACAAGGTGAACAACTGCATCGGCCAGGTGCTGCTGGCCAAGCGCATGGGCAAGAAGCGCCTGATCGCCGAGACCGGCGCCGGCATGCACGGCGTGGCCACCGCCACCGTGGCCGCGCGCTTCGGCCTGCCCTGCGTGATCTACATGGGCGCCACCGACATCGAGCGCCAGCAGGCCAACGTGTTCCGCATGAAACTGCTGGGTGCCGAGATCGTCCCGGTCACTGCCGGCACCGGCACCCTGAAGGACGCCATGAACGAGGCCCTGCGCGACTGGGTCACCAACGTCGACGACACTTTCTACCTGATCGGCACCGTGGCCGGTCCACACCCGTACCCGGCGATGGTCCGCGACTTCCAGTCGATCATCGGCAAGGAAACCCGCGCCCAGCTGCAGGAAAAGGAAGGGCGCCTGCCCGACAGCCTGATCGCCTGCGTCGGCGGCGGCTCCAACGCCATGGGCCTGTTCCACGACTTCCTCGATGATGCCAGCGTGCAGATCATCGGCGTCGAAGCCGGTGGCCACGGCGTGCACACCGACAAGCACGCGGCCAGCCTCAACGGCGGCGTGCCCGGCGTGCTGCACGGCAACCGCACCTACCTGCTGCAGGACGACGACGGCCAGATCACCGACGCCCACTCGATTTCCGCAGGCCTGGACTACCCCGGCATCGGCCCGGAGCACGCCTTCCTGCATGAAGTGAAGCGCGTGGAGTACGTCAGCATCACCGACGACGAGGCCCTGGACGCCTTCCACGCCACCTGCCGCCTGGAAGGCATCATCCCGGCGCTGGAGAGCTCCCACGCCCTGGCCGAGGCGATCAAGCGCGCGCCGAAGCTGCCCAAGGACCACCTGATGGTGATCTGCCTGTCCGGTCGCGGCGACAAGGACATGCAAACCGTGATGAACCACATGGCCGCCCAGGAGAAACAGGCATGAGCCGTCTCGAACAACGCTTCGCCGAACTCAAGGCCGAAGGCCGCTCGGCCCTGGTCACCTTCGTCACCGCCGGCGACCCGGGCTACGACGCCTCGCTGCAGATCCTCAAGGGCCTGCCGGCCGCTGGCGCCGACGTGATCGAGCTGGGCATGCCGTTCACCGATCCGATGGCCGACGGCGTGGCGATCCAGCTTGCCACCCTGCGTGCCCTGGAAGCCGGCCAGACCCTGGCCAAGACCTTGCAGATGGTGCGTGAATTCCGTGTGGATAACCAAACCACGCCGATCGTGCTGATGGGTTACTACAACCCGATCCATCGCTTCGGCGTGGAGCAGTTCGTCGCCGAGGCAAAAGAGGCCGGCGTCGATGGCCTGATCATCGTCGACCTGCCACCGGAGCACGACGCCGAGCTGGCCACCCCGGCCCAGGCCGCCGGCATCGACTTCATCCGCCTGACCACCCCGACCACCGACGACGTACGCCTGCCGCGGGTGCTGGAGCGCAGCTCGGGGTTCGTCTACTACGTATCGGTGGCGGGTGTGACCGGTGCGGGTTCGGCGACCACCGAGCATGTGACCCAGGCCATTGCCCGCCTGCGCCGGCATACCGACCTGCCGATCAGCGTTGGCTTTGGTATCCGCACGCCTGAGCAGGCAGCGGCGATTGCCCGCCTGGCCGATGGCGTGGTGGTGGGTTCGGCGCTGGTCGACAAGATCGCCCAGGCCAAGGATGCCGACCAGGCGGTGAAGGATGTGCTGAGCCTGTGCTCGACGCTGGCCGAAGGCGTACGCGCCGCTCGGGCCTGATCCGCGTCGCCTTGTTCGCCGGCAAAGCCGGCTCCTACAGGTTATACGACGATCCCTTGTAGGAGCCGGCCTTGCCGGCGAACAACGTCAGCCGGCGCAACCTAACCTTCGAATATCGACAGGTCCAACGGCCTGATCGCCCCCATCCAGATCGCATGATCGCGGTGATCCGCCAGCTCATCGCCGGTCTCCGGGTGCAGGAACACCACCAGCCCCTTGCGATACAACGCCAACCACGGCAACACCACCCCCACCACCTCCGGCCCGAAGGCCAGCTGGCAGCTCCAGTCCGGGTGCGGCCCGACGGGTTTCTGGTGCATCCGCCCCATGGTCACGGGGAACAGCCGCGCCGCTTCCTCGCACAGCTCGCGGGCCTGCTGCATGGTCGATGCGTCGTAGTACACGTGGGCGTGATAGCCCTTGATCCTTTGCACAGCGGCTCCTGATTGCAGTAATTCGAACGTCTTGAAGTCTACGCCATCCCTGTAGGAGCGGCCTTGTGTCGCGAAAGGGCTGCGCAGCAGCCCCGGCAATGTTGCAGGAATGCTGAAATCTGGGGCTGCTGCGCAGCCCTTTCCGCGCCTACAGACAGCGCCGCTCATCGGCCACGCTCCTGCTCCAGCCAGTCGACGAAGCGCTGGATCAGCGCCCCGCGCCGTTTGCGCGGTGGCAGCACCACGTAGTACCCGCGCGCCGACCGTAAGCTGCCCTCCATGGGCCGGCACAACAACCCCTGCTCGACTAGCCCATCAACCAGGTGCGCCCAGCCAATCGCCACCCCTTGCCCGGCAATCGCCGCCTGAATCAGCAACGTGTAGTTGTCGAAGCGCAATTGCCCGGACGGAGGAGGGCTGTCCACACCAAGGCCACGAAACACCCCGGCCCAATCGAACCAGCGACTGGCCTGCTCGCCCTTCAGGTGTAGCAGTGGCAAGCGTTGCAAAGCCACGGCTGACAAGGGTTTGCCATGAATCAGCCGAGGGCTGCACACCGGGAAAACTTCCTCATCGAACAGCCAGCGGCTCTCGCCCTGATGGAAGCGCCCATCACCGAACAGCACCGCCACATCGATGTCCGGGCGCAGCATCGCCTGGCTGCGCTCGCCGGTCACCAAGCTCACGTCCACCTGTGGATAAGCCTCGTGGAAACGCTGCAAGCGTGGCATCAGCCAGAACGCCGCAAAGGCGAAGTCGGTAGCCACCTGCAGCACCTCGCGCTGGCCGCGCCCACTGGCCTGGGCAACGCCATCGTCCATCGCCTGCAAGCCCTGGTGCACCTGTTCGAACAACAGCAACCCCGCCTCGGTCAGCTCGATGCCCCGGTAGATTCGGTCGAACAACCGCGTCCCCAGGTGCGCCTCCAGGCGCTTCATCTGCTGGCTGACCGCCGGCTGGGTGGTGCCCAGCTCCACGGCGGCAGCGGTGAAGCTGCGCAGGCGGGCGGCGGCCTCGAACACGCGCAAGGCGTCGAGGGACAAGTCGGCGAGGTGCTCAAACATAAGCTTGGCTAATCCCAGTCATTGCCCGGCATGGGCTTTACCCACGTTATCCACAGCACCATGCTGGATTGCAAGCATTCACCATAACTCCTGACGATGGAAGGGCACCATGAAGCGACCCAATATCCTGTTCATCATGGCCGACCAGATGGCCGCGCCGCTGCTGCCGATCTACAACCCGTCGCCGATCAGGATGCCCAACCTGGCCCGCCTGGCCGAACAGGCCGTGGTGTTCGACTCTGCCTATTGCAACAGCCCGCTGTGCGCGCCATCACGCTTCACCCTGGTCAGCGGCCAGTTGCCCAGCCGCATTGGCGCCTACGACAACGCTGCCGATTTCCCCGCCGATGTGCCGACTTATGCACACTACCTGCGGCGCCTGGGTTACCGCACCGCGCTGTCGGGCAAGATGCACTTCTGCGGCCCGGACCAGCTGCACGGCTACGAGCAACGCCTGACCAGCGACATCTACCCGGCCGATTACGGCTGGGCGGTAAATTGGGATGCGCCGGGCGAGCGCCCGAGCTGGTACCACAACATGTCCTCGGTGTTGCAGGCCGGCCCCTGCGTGCGCACCAACCAGCTGGATTTCGACGAGGAGGTGGTGTTCAAGGCCCGCCAATACCTTTACGACCATGTGCGCGAGGACGATGGCCGGCCGTTCTGCCTGACCGTTTCCATGACCCATCCGCACGACCCCTACACCATCCCCAAGCACTACTGGGATAGGTACGAGGCTGTGGATATCCCGCTGCCGCGCGAGGAAATCGCCCAGGACCAGCAGGACCCGCACTCGCAACGCCTGCTGAAGGTCTACGACCTGTGGAACAAGCCCCTGCCCGTGGACAAGGTCCGCGACGCCCGCCGCGCCTACTTCGGCGCCTGCAGCTACATCGACGACAACATCGGCAAGCTGCTGCAGACCCTCGCAGACTGTGGCCTGGCCGACGACACCCTGATCGTCTTCTCCGGCGACCACGGCGACATGCTTGGCGAGCGCGGGCTCTGGTACAAGATGCACTGGTTCGAGATGTCGGCGCGGGTGCCGCTGCTGGTCCACGCGCCCAAGCGCTTCGCACCGGCCCGGGTCAGCGCCAGCGTGTCCACCTGCGACCTGCTGCCAACCCTGGTCGAACTGGCCGGTGGTGCCGTGGATAACCAACTGCACCTGGACGGTCGCTCGCTGCTCGGCCACCTGCAAGGGCAGGGCGGCCATGACGAGGTGATCGGCGAATACATGGCCGAAGGCACGGTCGGCCCGCTGATGATGATCCGCCGCGGCGCCTACAAGTTCGTGTACAGCGAGGACGACCCCTGTTTACTCTACGACCTGAGCCGCGACCCGCACGAGCGGGAGAACCTCACCGGCAGCCCGGATCACCAGGCGCTGCTGCAGGCATTTGTCGATGAAGCCCGCCAGCGCTGGGACATCCCCAGCCTGCGCCAGCAGGTGCTGGCCAGTCAGCGCCGCCGCCGCCTGGTGGCCGAGGCGCTGGCCATCGGCACGCTGAAAAGCTGGGACCACCAACCGCTGGTGGACGCCAGCCAACAGTACATGCGCAACCACATCGATCTCGACGACCTCGAGCGCAAGGCACGTTATCCACAGCCCGCACCCCTGGATTGAGAAGAGAGGCCGCCATGCAGAAGTTCTCCACCGCCGTGCTCGCCCTGGCCCTGAGCCTGGGCACGGCCCACGCCGCCGACAACGACGCGCAATGCAGCACCGTGAAACTGGCCGACCCCGGCTGGAGCGATATCGCCAGCACCAATGCCGTTGCCCGCCTGCTCCTGGAAAGCCTGGGCTACCAGGTGAAGATCGACAGCCTGGCCGTGCCGATCATCTATGGAGGCTTGAAGGATGGCCGGGTGGATGCCTTCCTTGGCAACTGGATGCCGGCGCACCAGGGCTTCCATGACAAGTTCATCGCCAGCGGTGATGTACAGCGACTGGCGCGCAACCTCGAAGGCACGGAATTTACCCTGGCGGTGCCGGACTATGTGTGGAACGCCGGGGTAAAAGACTTCGCCGACCTGCAAAAACACGCCGACCGGTTCGACAACAAGCTCTACGGCATCGGCTCCGGCGCGCCGGCCAACCTGTCGCTGAAGGAGATCATTGCCAACAACGCATTCGACCTGGGCCGGTGGAAACTGGTCGAGTCCAGCGAGCAGGCGATGCTGGCCCAAGTGGACCGGGCGGTGAAGAAGCAGCAGTTCATCACCTTCCTCGGCTGGACCCCGCACCCGATGAACGTGAAGCTGAAGATGCATTACCTCACGGGTGGGGAGCAGTGGTTCGGCAGCAAGGGCGAGGTGTACACCCTGACCCGCAAAGGTTATCCACAAGCCTGTCCGAATGTGGCGAAGCTGCTGGGGAACCTGAAGTTCTCGCTGGAGATGGAGAACAGCATCATGGCTGAGGTTGTGGATAAGAAGGTGAGCTTCGATGAGGCGGCCAGGGGTTGGGTGAAGGCTCATCCACAGGTGCTGGATGGTTGGCTCGCAGGCGTGACCACCAAAGCTGGCGGGGATGCAGCAGAAACGGTCAAAGCCACACTCTGATTTTTGTCTGTTAGGCTGCCAGGGCCGCTTTGCGGCCCTTTCGCGACACAAGGCCGCTCCTACAGGAGTTCGCGCTTTTCTGTAGGAGCGGCCTTGTGTCGCGAAACGAGGGCAAAGCCCTCGCCAGCGATACTGAACAGGAATGACGCATGCCTCGTCTCCACCACCTGCTACCCTTCCTCACCTGGCTGCCCCGCCAATCGGGCCGCAGCCTGCGCCAGGATTTGCTGGTGGGCTTGAGCGGCGCCATCCTCGCCCTGCCGCAATCGATCGCCTACGCCCTGATCGCCGGCCTGCCCGCCGAGTACGGCCTGTACGCCGCCATCGTGCCGGTGCTGGTCGCCTGCCTGTGGGGTTCGTCCTGGCACCTGATCTGTGGCCCCACCGCTGCTATCTCCATCGTCCTGTACGCCAGCATCAGCCCACTGGCCGTGACCGGCAGTGCCGACTACGTGACCCTGGTGCTGCTGCTGACCTTTCTCGGCGGCATCTTCCAACTCTTGCTGGGGCTGCTGCGCTTCGGCGCGCTGGTCAACTTCGTCTCCCATTCGGTGGTGCTGGGCTTCACCCTCGGTGCCGCCGTCGTCATCGCCCTGGGGCAATTGCCCAACCTGCTGGGCCTGGACTTGCCTAGCCAGGCCACGGCTCTGAAGACCGTGCAGGAACTCGCTGGGCACGTTGGCGAGGTGGACATGCCATCGCTGGTTCTGGGACTGAGCACCCTGGCGATTGGCGTGGTGTTGAAGCTGTGGCGCCCACGCTGGCCGAGCCTGTTGATAAGTCTGCTGCTGGTGAGCCTGGCGGCCTGGCTGCTGCCCGGCGTGTTCGGCCATGTGCCGCGTGTGCCCGCCTTCGTCGGCCAGTTGCCACCGCTCAGCCCACTGCCGTTACTCGATGTGGAACTGATCCTGCGCCTGCTGCCCAGTGCCGTGGCTATCGGCATGCTCGGGCTGGTCACCAGCCTGTCCATCGCCCGTTCCCTGTCCGCCCGTTCCGAGCAACTGATCGACGCCAACCAGGAGATCCGCGCCCAGGGCCTGTCGAACATCGTCGGGGCGTTCTTCTCCGGCTACCTGTCCTCCGGCTCCTTTACCCGCTCCGGGCTCAGCTACGACGCAGGCGCCCGCTCGCCGTTGGCCGGGGTGTTCTCGGCGCTGTGGGTGGCGCTGTTCGCGGTCGCTGGTGCCGGGCTGATCGCCCATCTGCCGATCCCGGCAATGGCGGGGAGCATCCTGCTGATCTGCTGGGGGCTGGTGGACCATCGCGGCATTCGCGCGTTGTTCCGGGTCAGTCGCTCGGAGTTCCTGGTAATGGCCCTGACGGCGGCGGCGACCCTGCTGCTGGAGCTGCAGACGGCGATCTACGCCGGGGTGCTGGCATCGCTGTTCTTCTACCTCAAGCGCACCTCGAGGCCGCGAGTACAGCAGAGCCGGGAAGGGGAGGCGGACGTGTTGCGGGTGGGCGGGTCGATCTTCTTCGGCGCGGCGCATTACCTGCAGGTGCGCTTGCAGCGCTGCCAGGGGCCGCATGTGGTGATCGATGCGCGACAGGTGAACTTCATCGATTATTCGGGTGTGGATATGTTGCACCGCGAGGCGCGGCGGCTGATGCGCAATGGCGGGAGCCTTACGTTGCAGCGGGCAAGGCCGCAGGTGATCGAGGAACTGCAGAAGCTGGAAGGCATGGCAAGTTGCCCGATTCGCTTCGAGGGCTGACGGTCAACTGGTATTTCTGTCAGTTGCGAACAGCGTGCAGGCGATGAAAGAGTAAACAACGCTCATTCACTGCGGAGCACGCCATGAGTAGTTGCATTCATCTCGCACTGGCACTCGTGCCATTACTAGCCGCTCCAGGCAGCGGCGCTGTGGACAACTGCTGGAGCGTTGCCGATGCACAGGCACGTATCGCCCGGCTGGAAAGCGATATGACAGCACGCGATCCCTACACCGGCAGAACGCAATCCGCAGCAAAACTCGCTCACTACCAACAGCAGGTCGAACTGGAGCGCCAATTCATCCGACAGCGCTCCGACGTCAACTGCGCGCCAGCTGACGACGCAGCTCATCCAGCACAGGCGCCGTGTCCGGACGCACCCCCCGCCAGATGAAGAACGCCTCGGCCGCCTGCTCGGCGAGCATCCCCAGCCCGTCCAGCACCTTTGCCGCGCCCAGCTTGCTAGCCCATTGGCAGAACGGCGTCGGCTCCTTGCCATACATCATGTCGTAGCAGACGGTGCTTCCTGCCTCGACCAGGCTGTCGGCAATCGGCGGCAGTTCGCCAGATAAGCTCGCAGAAGTAGCGTTGATGATCACGTCCACCGGCTCCTGCAACCAGCTGAAACCACTGGCCACCACCGGCCCTAGCTCGTCGAACTCTCGCGCCAGTTGCTCGGCTTTCTCGACGGTACGGTTGGCGATCACCAACGATTGCGGGTTGTGCGCCAGGATAGGCTCCAGCACGCCCCGAACAGCACCGCCGGCGCCAAGGATAAGGATACGCTTGCCCGCCAAGACCACCCCGGCGTTCACCGTCAGGTCACGCACCAGCCCGGCGCCATCGGTGTTGTCACCCTGCAGGGTGCCGTCAGCCAGCTTGGTCAAGGTGTTCACCGCGCCGGCACGCTGGGCGCGCGGGGTGAGGCTGTCGCACAGGCGATAGGCCTCTTCCTTGAACGGCACGGTGACGTTGGCGCCGCTGCCTTGCTTGAAGAAGCCAGTGGCGCAGTCGCTGAACTCGTCCAGAGGCGCCAGCAGGGTGGCGTACTCCAGGTCCTGGCCGGTCTGGTCGGCGAACAGGCGGTGGATCAGCGGCGACTTGCTGTGGCCAATGGGGTTGCCGAATACGACGTACTGGTCCATGGGAGCTCCTCGGTTATCCACAGGCTTACTGGGCGAGCCAGTCGCGGTCCTGCAGGAAATAGTCGGTCAGGCGCGCTTCTTCGCTGCCAGGCTCCGCTTTCCAGTCGTAGCCCCAACGCACCTGCGGCGGCAGCGACATCAGGATCGACTCGGTGCGACCGCCCGACTGCAAACCGAACAGCGTGCCACGGTCGTAGACCAGGTTGAACTCAACGTAGCGGCCACGGCGGTATTCCTGGAATTCACGCTGCTTGGCAGTGTACGGGGTGTCCTTGCGGCGCTGGATGATCGGCAGGTAGGCATCGACGTAGGCGTCGCCGATGGCGCGCATGAAGGCGAAGCAGGTGTCGAAGTCCCATTCGTTCAGGTCGTCGAAGAACAGCCCGCCGATACCCCGCGGCTCGCCACGGTGCTTGAGGTGGAAGTAGCGGTCGCACCAGGCCTTGTAGCGCGGGTACACATCGGCGCCGAACGGCGCGCAGGCCTGCTCGGCCACGCGGTGCCAGTGCACGCAGTCTTCTTCGTTGCCGTAGTAGGGGGTCAGGTCGAAGCCGCCGCCGAACCACCACACCGCCTCTTCGCCTTCTTTTTCAGCGATGAAGAACCGCACATTGGCGTGGGAAGTCGGTACATGCGGGTTGTGCGGGTGGATCACCAGCGACACGCCCAGGGCCTCGAAGCCACGGCCCGCGAGCTCCGGGCGGTGGGCACTGGCCGACGGCGGCAGGCCAGCGCCGAACACGTGGGAGAAGTTCACCCCACCTTTCTCGATCACCTTGCCGTCGCCGATCACCCGCGTGCGACCGCCGCCACCGGCATCGCGCACCCAGGCATCCTCGACGAAGCGGGCGCCGCCGTCTTCGGTTTCGAGGGCAGTGCAGATGCGGTCTTGCAGGTCGAGCAGGTAGGCTTTTACGGCCTCGGTGCGGCTGGTCATCGGGTCACCTGGAAGGAGCGGGGAAATTCGCCGCGTAGCATACCACCGGCCGAGCCCGCGTCGCAGTTGACGGCGATCAAGCAAAGGCGTCCGATAGAAGACCCTTTGCGACCCGCGACGACAGGAGTGTGTGATGGCCAAGCGTATCCAGTTCAGCCAGCATGGCGGCCCGGAAGTGTTGCAACTGGTGGAGTTCGAGCCGGCACCGCCCGGCCCGCAGCAGGTGCGGGTGCGTAACCAGGCGATCGGGCTGAATTTCATCGATACCTATTTTCGCAGCGGGCTGTATGCGCCGCCGTCTCTGCCTTCCGGGCTGGGTACCGAGGCGGCTGGGGTGGTCGAGGCGGTAGGTGAAGGCGTCACGCGCATCAAGGTCGGCGACCGCGTGGCCTATGCCGGTGGGCCGCTGGGAGCCTACAGCGAGGTGCATACGTTGCCGGAGGCCAACCTGGTGAAGCTGCCCGAGGCGATCAGCTGCGAACAGGCGGCGGCGGTGATGCTCAAGGGGCTGACCACGCAGTACCTGCTCAAGCAGACCTACGCCGTGCAACCGGGTGATTTCGTGCTGTTTCATGCCGCCGCCGGTGGCGTGGGGTCGCTGGCTTGCCAGTGGGCCAAGGCGCTGGGGGCTAAGCTGATCGGTACCGTGAGTTCTGCCGAGAAGGCCGAGCGGGCCAAGGCACTCGGGGCTTGGGCGACCATCGACTATAGCCATGAAGATGTCGCCCAGCGCGTGCTGGAACTGACCGACGGGCAAAAGTGCGCAGTGGTGTATGACGGCGTGGGGGCCGATACCTGGCTGACTTCGCTGGATTGCCTGAGGCCGCGCGGGTTGATGGTGAGCTTCGGCAATGCCTCCGGCGCGGTAACCGGGGTCAACTTGGGGATCCTGTCGCAGAAGGGGTCGTTGTATGTCACTCGGCCAACACTGGGCAGCTATGCCAACGATGCCGAGAACACCCAGGCCATGGCCGATGACCTGTTCGCGATGATCGCCAGCGGCAAGCTGGTTGTGGATATCCAGCAGCGGTATCCGTTGAGCGAGGCGGCCAAGGCGCAGGCAGAGTTGTCGGCGCGGCGGACGGTTGGATCGACTGTTTTGCTGCCTTGAGGGTCAGCCCTGCGGGGTGTTCGCCGCGAGCGTTGCAGCGCCTATGAAATCGAGCGCCGCCCGCGCGGCGCATCGCGGATGAATCCGCTCCTACATTCGTTGCAACGTGGCCATGACCGATAGGCCATGGTTGTTCGCCTTGTGGGTACGACGCGATTTTTCGGCTGGCGCCACCGCCGCCCCGCCTGTCTCATGCCATGCGCCAAGGCTGGCAACCATGGCCTGACAGGTGCGGCACGTTGCAACAGATGTAGGAGCGGATTCATCCGCGATGCGCCGCGCGGGCGGCGCTCGATCTCAAGAGCACTGCAAAACTATCGCCCTGCACTTGCCCGCCAACACGCGATCAACCGCCCTGCCGGGGCTTCCCAGGTGCTGGCGCCGACTCGATGCCATCGAGCATCGCCTCCACCAACCCCTCCGCCATTTCCAGCGAATGCAGACTCGACCAGTACATGCCACGCCCCTCGTCGCGTAGATGGTCAAGGGCCTTGATGCCGGTGTCATAGGCACAGCGCAGGTAGAGCGCGACGTGTACCAGGGCGTCGTGGGCTTCGATATTGGGGTTTACGGTGAAGAGCGGTGGGTGGCCGGCGTCGCAGCGGCCGAAGGGGTGGGTTGTGGTGTTAGGAAGTGGTGGATCGGGGACAATCTTCTTGTTCATGGCAACCTCTACCAGAGTAGGGCTGACACCTCGTCCGTTACCACACGAATGGGTGGCAGCTGTACACGGGGTGGTAAACCGGGGAGGTACCAGACCCGGCAGGCTCGAAAGCCTCCCGCGCACAGCCGCCATAGACGACTCTGATACCTTCCTGTTACCGGGTTACCACACCCGATCGCCAAGTTATTCGGCGACGGTTTGGAGCCTAGAGGCAGGCGTTCCCACTGAGAAGGTAATGGCAGTCGACAGACTGCGTAGGATATTTCTCTGAATGCGAGATGGGCAGCCTTGGGAGGAAAAATCAGAAAGTCCTGAGGGTGCAGAGAATCCCTGTGGGAGTGACACGCGAGAGAAGGGACCTCGCTTGACCGTGCCAGCTCTAAGGCGTAGCGTTTCTCTTTGAGGTTGTGCTGGTGCGCCGGTTGAGTTTCAAGTTATCCGGGCGAGTGCATCCTTACCCTTTGGCCGCTTCAGCGGCCATTATTTTTTGGGCTTGTTTCTATCCCCTTTAGGCAAAGGCCTTTCAAGGTGTTCGACGACAGGGCTGCAGCGCTCTTGAGATCGAGCGCCGCGCGGGCGGCGCTCGATCTGATAGGCGCTGCAAGGTTTGCGGCGGACATCTGGAGGCCCTCATCCGGTCTATGGCCCTAAGCCCAAAGGACTTGAAAGGGGTGCCCTTTAGGCACGAAGCCCTCGCCAGCGGTATCAACCCGGACGCACAACCTCGCCCGTCACCAGATTGCGAATCACACTAGGGTTCTTGCGCCCCCCCAGCGCCCCCCCGAGCACCAGGTCCACCTGCCCATGGAAATACTGCTCGACCCGCAAGCGGCTCTTGGCCGCCGGCCGCCCGGCCGGGTTGCAGGAGGTGGAGATCAGCGGCCCCACCAGCGCGCACAGCTCGCGCACCTGCGGGTGGTCGCTGACCCGCAGCGCCACGGTGTCGTGCTGGCCGGTCACCCACTCGGGCAGCAAGTCCTGGTGCGGCACCAGCCAGGTGTTCGGCCCAGGCCAAGTGGCGCCCATGCGATCGATCCAGTCCTGGGGGAAATCCTCGAACAGAAAGTCGAACTGGCGAATGTTGTCGGCGATCAGGATCAGGCCTTTATCCACAGGCCGCGACTTGAGCGCCAGCAGGCGATACACCGCGTCCTCGTTCCATGGGTCGCAGCCCAGGCCCCAGACCGCTTCCGTCGGATAGGCGATCACCGCACCCGCCTTCACCTCACGCGCGGCTTGTTGCACACGCCAACTGCTCACCATTTTCCGTCTCTCCGCATAAACGCCGTGTGCGCAGTGTACTTAGCCGGAACGGGCAAACCAACGCCCGGCTTCATTGCTCACCCGGCCTTCGAGCTCAAGCTCGGTGAGGCTGGCCAACACCTCGGCCAACGGCTTGCCGCTGCTGTGGGCCAGGCCCTCGCTGGTATGCGGCGCGGCATGCAGCAAGGCCAGCAGCGGATGCCGAGGATTATCCACAGCCGCCGGCGGCAGGTTCTGCCAACCGCGCAAGCTGTCGAGGATCTGCTGCACGCTTTCCACCAACAGTGCGCCGTCGCGGATCAGCTGGTGGCAGCCCTTGGCGCCGGGATGGTGGATGGACCCGGGGATCGCATACACCTCCCGCCCTTGCTCGGCCGCCAGCCGCGCGGTGATCAGCGAACCGCTGGCAAGACTGGCCTCGACCACCAGCACGCCCAGCGACAGGCCGCTGATGATGCGGTTGCGCCGGGGGAAGTTGCCGGCCAGCGGCCCGGCATCCAGGGGGTACTCGGAAACCAGGGCGCTGCCACTGTCGATAATCGCCCTGGCCAGCTCGCGGTGGCGCTGTGGATAAAGTTTTTGCAAACCCGTGCCGAGCACCGCGACAGTCTGCCCGCCGACCGTCAGCGCGCCCCGATGGGCGGCACCGTCGACGCCCACGGCAAGGCCGCTGGTGATGACGAATCCGGCCTGGGACAGGCAACGGGAAAAGGCCCCTGCGGTATCCAGCGCCGGCGCTGAAGCACGCCTGCTGCCCACGATTGCCAGTTGCGGGCGCTCCAGCAAGACGGGGTTGCCAGCTACGAACAACAGCGGCGGCGGGTCGTCGATTTCGCCCAGCAACGCCGGGTAGCCAGGCCGGTCCCACATCAGTAAATGCTGGTCCGGGCGCTCTAGCCAGGCCATTGCAGCCAAAGCCCCGTCACGCACTTGCGTACTGCGCCGGGCGTCTATACTGGCTGCCGACAGCCCCAGCGAACGCCACGCGCTGGCCGGTGCACTGAGCGCCGACGAGGCACTGCCAAAGGCTTCGATCAGGGTGTGAAAGCGTCGCAAGCCAATATCAGGAAGGCGATGCAGACGCAGTCGCGCTTCCAGTTCAGCTGGCGGACAAGGCGACGAATGGACTGTGCTCATGGGAATCTTCCTTGACCAGAACAGGGCCACTGGCGTGGCGCAACCTGTGGATAACTTTGTGGGTAATACTTTGAAAAGCTGTCCATGAAATGGCAGCTATCAAGCCCATAGAGACCCTAGTCGAGCTTTCCCAGGTGCCGAACGCCCCGATTCCCTTTATTATGTGTGCTCAGTTTTCAACCGACCGCACAGTGACTGCCTGACCCTATGGCCATCTTGAACATCCTCGAATTCCCAGACCCGCGCCTGCGTACCATTGCCAAACCGGTAACGGTGTTTGACGACGCCCTGCGCCAGCTGATCGACGACATGTTCGAAACCATGTACGAAGCCCCTGGCATCGGCCTGGCCGCGACCCAGGTCAACGTGCACCAGCAAGTGGTGGTGATGGACCTGAGCGAAGACCGCAGCGAACCGCGCGTCTTCATCAACCCCAGCGTCGAGGAGCTGACCCACGACATGGGCCAGTACCAGGAAGGCTGCCTGTCGGTGCCGGGCTTCTACGAGAACGTCGACCGCCCCCTGCGTGTGCGGGTCAAGGCCCAGGACCGCGACGGCAAGCCCTACGAGCTGGAGTGCGAAGGCCTGCTGGCGGTGTGCGTGCAGCATGAGTTCGATCACCTCAACGGCAAGCTGTTCGTCGACTACCTGTCACAGCTAAAACGTGACCGGATCAAGAAAAAGCTGGAAAAGCAGCACCGCCAGCAAGCCTGATCCCCACCTTCCAGAAGGCTTGCTCCGGCAAGCCTTTTTCTTTTTTGCAGCGAGAACACCATGCGCATCGTCTTTGCTGGCACTCCAGAGTTTGCCGCCGAACACCTCAAGGCCCTGCTCGACAGCCCGTACGAGATCGTGGCCGTCTACACCCAGCCCGACCGCCCTGCCGGCCGTGGCCAGAAGCTCATGCCGAGCCCGGTCAAGCAGCTGGCCGTGGCCCATGACATCCCGGTGTTCCAGCCGCCAACCCTGCGCAACGCCGAGGCCCAGGCCGAACTGGCCGCGCTCGAGCCCGACCTGATGGTGGTAGTTGCCTACGGCCTGATCCTGCCGCAAGCGGTACTCGACATCCCGCGCCTGGGCTGCATCAACAGCCACGCCTCCCTGCTGCCACGCTGGCGCGGTGCGGCGCCGATCCAGCGCGCCGTCGAAGCCGGCGACGCCGACAGCGGCGTGACCGTGATGCGCATGGAAGCCGGCCTGGACACCGGCCCGATGCTGCTCAAGGTGGTCACCCCCATCAGTGCCGACGACACCGGCGGCAGCCTGCACGACCGCCTCGCCGAAATGGGCCCGCCTGCGGTAGTCCAGGCCATCGCCGGCCTGGCCGACGGTTCGCTGCTAGGTGAAGTCCAGGACGATGCCCTGGCCACCTACGCGCACAAGCTGAACAAGGACGAAGCGCGCATCGACTGGAGCCGCCCGGCCGTCGAGCTGGAGCGCCTGATCCGCGCCTTCAATCCCTGGCCGGTGTGCCACAGCACCCTGGACGGCGAAAGCGTGAAGGTACTGGCCGCCAACTTGTCCACAGCCCAGGGCGCCCCGGGCGAAATCCTGTCGGCCAGCAAAGATGGCCTGGTGGTCGCCTGCGGTGACCAGGCCCTGAGCCTGACCCGCCTGCAACTGCCGGGTGGCAAGGCCCTGAACTTCGCCGACCTGTTCAACAGCCGCCGCGAGAAATTCGCCAGTGGCAAGGTGCTCGGCCAATGAACCCGCGCCTGGCTGCCGCCCGTGCCTTGGCCGCTGTGCTTAGCGGCAAGGCTTCGCTGAACAGCTCGCTGCCGGCGCAACTGGACAAGGTCGAGGAACGCGACCGTGGCCTGACCCAGGACCTGGCCTTCGGCACCGCCCGCTGGCAGCCGCGCCTGGACCTGCTGGCCGCGCAGCTGCTGCAAAAGCCCTTCAAGGCCGCCGACGCCGATGTGCAGGCGCTGCTGCTGGTCGGCCTGTACCAGCTGTTCTACACCCGCATCCCGGCCCACGCCGCCATCGGCGAGACTGTCGGCTGCGCCGACAAGCTGAAGAAGCCGTGGGCCAAGGGCCTGCTCAACGCCGTGCTGCGCCGCGCCCAGCGCGAAGGCGAGGCACTGCTCGCCGGCATGGAACGCGACCCGGTGGTGCGCACCGCCCACCCGCGTTGGCTGCAAAAGTCGCTCAAAGCCTTCTGGCCGGAGCAGTGGGAAGCCATTTGCGCGGCCAACAACGCCCACCCGCCGATGATCCTGCGGGTCAACCGCCGCCATCACAGCCGCGATGCCTACCTGGCACTGCTGGCCGAGGCCGGCGTTGGCGCCAGCGCCTGCCAGTACAGCCGTGACGGTATCGTCCTGGGCGAAGCCTGCGACGTGCGCGGGCTGCCGGGCTTTGCCGAAGGCTGGGTCAGTGTCCAGGACGAAGCGGCGCAGCTGTCTGCCGACCTGCTCGAACTGGCCCCCGGCCAACGCGTGCTCGACGCCTGCTGCGCCCCCGGTGGCAAGACCTGCCACCTGCTCGAAGCCGAACCGGGCCTGGCCCACATGACCGCCATCGACCTCGAGGCCAAGCGCCTGACCCGCGTGCGCGAGAACCTCGAGCGCCTGCAGCTGGATGCCGAACTGATCGCCTGCGACGCCCGCGACACCGCCAGTTGGTGGGACGGCAAGCCGTTCCAGCGCATCCTGCTCGACGCCCCGTGCTCGGCCACCGGCGTGATCCGCCGCCACCCGGACATCAAGCTGACCCGCCAGGCCGAGGACATCCCGGCCCTGGCCACGCTGCAGGGCGAGCTGCTCGATGCCCTGTGGCCAACGCTGGAGGTGGGCGGCATGCTGCTGTATGCCACCTGCTCGAGCCTGCCGACCGAGAACACCGAAGTGATCGACGCCTTCCTCGCCCGCACCCCCGGTGCCCGCGAGCTGGACCTGGCCACCGAAGCCGGCCTGCGCCAGCCCCACGGCCGCCAGCTGTTGGCCCAGGAAGGCGGCCATGACGGTTTCTACTATGCCAAGCTGATCAAGATCGCCGCTTCGCGCGGATAAGAACAAAGGTAGGGAGTAGCGGATGAAGATCATCATCCTCGGCGCAGGGCAGGTCGGCGGCACGCTGGCCGAGCACCTGGCCAGCGAAGCCAACGACATCACCGTGGTCGACACCGATGGCGAGCGCCTGCGCGACCTCGGCGATCGCCTGGACATCCGTACCGTGCAGGGCCGCGCCTCGCTGCCGACGGTGCTGCGCCAGGCCGGTGCCGACGACGCCGACATGCTGGTGGCGGTGACCAACAGCGACGAGACCAACATGGTCGCCTGCCAGGTGGCCTACTCGCTGTTCCACACCCCGACCAAGATCGCCCGGGTACGCGAATCGGCCTACCTGACCCGCGAGGAGCTGTTCGACAACGACCATATCCCGGTGGACGTGCTGATCAGCCCCGAGCAGGTGGTGACCAACTACATCAAGCGCCTGATCGAACACCCCGGCTCCTTGCAGGTGATCGACTTCGCCGAGGGCAAGGCCCAGCTGGTGGCGGTCCGGGCCTACTACGGCGGGCCGCTGGTGGGCCAGCAACTGCGCCAGATCCGCGCGCACATGCCCAACGTCGATACCCGGGTGGCGGCGATCTTCCGCCGCGACCGGCCGATCACCCCGCAAGGCGATACGGTGATCGAAGCCGACGACGAAGTGTTCTTCATTGCCGCGAAGAAGGACATCCGCGCGGTGATGGGCGAGCTGCGACGCATCGACGAGACCAACAAGCGCGTGGTCATCGCCGGTGGCGGGCAGATCGGCGAACGCCTGGCCGAGGCCATCGAGAGCCGCTACCAGGTGAAGATCATCGAGATGAACCCAGCCCGCTGCCGGCAGCTCTCCGATACCCTGGAAAGCACCGTGGTGCTGCAGGGCAGCGCGTCGGACAAGGACCTGATGCTCGAGGAGAACATCGCCGATGCCGATATTTTCCTGGCCCTGACCAACGACGACGAGGCCAACATCATGGCGTCGCTGCTGGCCAAGCGCCTGGGCGCGCGCAAGGTGATGACCATCATCAACAACCCGGCCTACGTCGACCTGGTGCAGGGCGGCGACATCGACATCGCCATCAGCCCGCAGCTGGCCACCATCGGCACCTTGCTGGCCCACGTGCGCCGTGGCGACATCGTCAGCGTGCACTCCCTGCGCCGTGGCGCGGCCGAGGCCATCGAGGCGGTGGCCCATGGTGACTCGAAGTCGAGCAAAGTGGTGGGCAAGGCCATCGAGGACATCAACCTGCCGCCGGGCACGACCATCGGCGCGATCATCCGCGAGGACGAAGTGATGATCGCCCACGACGACACGGTGATCGAGTCGGGCGACCATGTGATCCTGTTCGTGGTGGACAAGAAGCATATTCGGGACGTGGAGAAGCTGTTCCACGTGGGCTTGAGTTTCTTCTAGGAGAAGGGCATGCGCGAATCGCTGGAGAAGATGCTGGCCAAGGGTGTGGATAACCCGCTGCTGAGGTTCGGCCTGGGCAAGGCCTGGCTGGACGAGGGCAATGGCGCCGAAGCGGCGGGGCACCTGGCCAGCTGCGTGAAGCAGGACCCCAAGTATTCGGCGGCGTGGAAGCTGCTGGGCAAGGCGTATCAGCTGCAGGGTGACTTGGCGGCGGCGCGCAAGGCCTGGGAGGAGGGGATCGTCGCGGCGCAGGCTCATGGCGACAAGCAGGCCGAGAAAGAGATGACAGTTTTTCTCAAGAAGCTGAACAAGGCTTGAAATCGCCGGGGCTGCTTTGCAGCCCATCGCGACACAAGGCCGCTCCTACAGGAGATCGCGGTCACCTGTAGGAGCGGCCTTGTGTCGCGAAAGGGGCGCAAAGCGCCCCCAGATTCTTAATACCAGCGCGCCTCGCCCGCCGGGCGCTTCTTGAAGCGCTTCATGCTCCACATGTACTGGCTCGGGTACTCGCGCACATAACGCTCGACCACCTGGCTCATGGCCGCCGCCGATTCATTCACATCGGTGCTGTACATGGCCTCTGGCGCCGCCTCCAGGAACACCTTGAAGCCCGAGCCATCCGGCAAGCGCAGGGCATGCAGGAACACACCGACCGCCTTGCCTCCGGCGAGCATGTTCGGCACGAACTTGCTGGTCAGCGCCTGGGTGCCGAGGAACGGCACGAACACGCCGGCAGACTCCGCCGGCTCCGGGTCGGCCGGAATCCCCACCTGGCCGCCACGGCGCACTTCCTTGATCACGCTGAGGATGCCTTCCTTGGTCGACGGCGCCACGCGGTTGCCCATCTGCACCCGCTGTTCGCGCAGCAAGTCATCCACCGCCTTGAGCTTGGGTGGGCGGTAGAAGATGATCGGCTTGCACTGGTTGCAGTAGAAGTGATTGAGCACTTCCCAGTTGCCCAGGTGACTGGTGATGCCGACCACGCCCTTGCCCGAGGCCAGGGCCTGCTCCAGCACTTCCAGGCCGTGCACTTCCTTGACCAGGTCGAGCGAACGCTGCGGCGGCCAGATCCAGGCGCAGGCGCTCTCGACGAACGACTTGCCGATGTCCTTCAGCGCACGGCCAACCAGTTGCTCGCGCTCGGCCGGATCCATCTGCGGGAAGCACTTGGCCAGGTTGATGCGCACGACATTGCGCGAGCCGTTGGGGATTTTCCACATCAGCCAGCCGATCCCGGCGCCGACGCGCTGCACAGCGCCCCAGGGCAACTTGGCAAACAGGCGCAGCACCCCGACCATCAGGGCGCCCTTGAACTTTTCCACAGGCGAATTCCTTATTTCAGCAAGGCGCGCATTGTAACCCCTCAGCGCAGCAAGGCGGCGTAGCGATCGCAATCGGTGGTGTGGTCCATGACCATGCCGGTGGCCTGCATGAAGGCGTAGCAGATGGTCGGCCCGACGAAGGTAAAGCCGGCTTTGCGCAGGGCCTTGCTCATGGCCTTGGCCTCGTCGGTGACCGCCGGGACCTCGCTGCGGCCAGTGAAATGATTGATCTTCGGCGTGCCTCCGACGAACGACCACAACCACTCGGCGGGGTTATCCACAGCCAGCCAGGCCTGCGCATTGCGGCGCACGGCCTTGAGCTTGAGGCGGTTGCGGATGATACCGGCGTCCTGCATGAGCGCCTCGATGCGCGCGTCGCTGAGGTCCGCCAGTTTCACCGGGTCGAAGCCGTCCAGCACCTGGCGATAGCGCTCGCGCTTCCTCAACACCGTGATCCATGACAACCCCGCCTGGAACCCTTCGAGCAAAAGCATCTCGAAGAGCAACGCCGGGTCGCGCTGCGGCGTTCCCCACTCGTGGTCGTGATAGGCCTGATACAACGGATCGTCGGAACACCAAAAGCAGCGTGGCATAAGGCTCCAATAACGTAGAGGGCGAGGCGAATCGGGTTATACTCCCGCTCTTTACATCCGCATCCCCAGATACAGGTGAATTTCGTGAGCCAGCCTACGCCAGCCGTGCGTACCTTCCAAGACCTGATCCTCGCCCTGCAGAACTACTGGGCCGAGCAAGGTTGTGTGGTGCTTCAGCCCTACGATATGGAAGTAGGCGCCGGCACTTTCCACACCGCGACCTTCCTGCGCGCCGTGGGTCCAGAAACCTGGAACGCCGCCTATGTGCAGCCCAGCCGTCGCCCCGCCGACGGGCGGTATGGCGAAAACCCCAACCGCCTGCAGCACTACTACCAGTTCCAGGTGGTGCTCAAGCCGAACCCGGCCAACTTCCAGGAGCTGTACCTCGGCTCGCTGAAAGCCATCGGCCTGGACCCGCTGGTTCACGATATCCGCTTCGTCGAAGACAACTGGGAATCGCCGACCCTCGGTGCCTGGGGCCTGGGCTGGGAAATCTGGCTGAACGGCATGGAAGTGACCCAGTTCACCTACTTCCAGCAGGTCGGCGGCATCGAGTGCTATCCGGTCACCGGTGAGATCACCTACGGCCTGGAGCGCCTGGCCATGTACCTGCAGGGCGTGGACTCGGTCTACGACCTGGTGTGGGCCGACGGTCCGTTCGGCAAGGTCACCTACGGCGACGTGTTCCACCAGAACGAAGTGGAGCAGTCGACCTACAACTTCGAGCACGCCAACGTCGAGAAGCTGTTCGAACTGTTCGACTTCTACGAAAGCGAAGCGAACCGCCTGATCAAGCTCGACCTGCCGCTGCCGACCTACGAAATGGTCCTGAAGGCCTCGCACACCTTCAACCTGCTGGACGCCCGCCGCGCCATCTCGGTAACCGAGCGCCAGCGCTACATCCTGCGCGTGCGTACCCTGGCCCGGGACGTGGCGCAAAGCTATCTGCAAGCCCGCGCACGCCTGGGCTTCCCGATGGCTTCTCCTGAACTGCGTGACGAAGTGTTGGCTAAGCTGGAGGCTGCACAATGAGTGCTCAAGATTTCCTGGTTGAACTGGGCACCGAAGAGCTGCCGCCGAAGGCCCTCGCCTCGCTGGGCGACGCCTTCCTCGCCGGCATCGAGAAAGGCCTGCAGGCCGCCGGCCTGAACTACACCGGCAAGCAGGTGTACGCCGCGCCGCGCCGCCTGGCGGTATTGATCCGCCAGCTGGACGTGCAGCAGCCGGATCGCAGCATCAACATCGACGGCCCGCCTCTGCAGGCCGCATTCAACGCCGAAGGCCAACCGACCCAGGCGGCCCTGGGCTTCGCCAAGAAGTGCGGCGTGGAGCTGTCGGACATCGACCAGAGCGGCCCGAAGCTGCGCTTCTCCCAGCACATCCCGGGCAAGGCCACCAGCAGCCTGCTGCCAACCATCGTCGAAGACTCGCTCAACGACCTGCCGATCCCCAAGCGCATGCACTGGGGCGCCAGCCGCGAAGAGTTCGTGCGCCCAACCCAGTGGCTGGTGATGCTGCTGGGCGATCAGGTAGTCGACTGCACCATCCTGGCGCAGAAGGCCGGCCGTGAATCCCGTGGCCACCGTTTCCACCACCCGGAAAACGTACTCATCACCACCCCGGCCAACTACGTCGAGGACCTGCGCAAGGCCCACGTGCTGGCCGACTTCGCCGAGCGTCGCGAGCTGATCAGCAAGCGCACCGCGGAGCTGGCCATGCAGCAGGAAGGCACGGCCATCGTGCCGCCGGCACTGCTGGACGAAGTGACCGCGCTGGTCGAGTGGCCGGTGCCGCTGGTGTGCTCGTTCGAGGAGCGTTTCCTCGAGGTGCCGCAGGAAGCCCTGATCACCACCATGCAGGACAACCAGAAGTACTTCTGCCTGCTGGACGGCGAAGGCAAGCTGCTGCCGCGTTTCATCACCGTGGCCAACGTCGAAAGCCGCGATCCGAAACAGATCGTCGAAGGCAACGAGAAGGTCGTGCGCCCGCGCCTGACCGACGCCGAGTTCTTCTTCAAGCAGGACAAGAAGCAGCCGCTGGAAAGCTTCAACGAGCGCCTGAAAAACGTGGTGTTCCAGGCGCAACTGGGCACCGTGTTCGACAAGGCCGAGCGCGTCTCCAAGCTGGCCGCGTTCATTGCCCCGCACATCGGCGGCAGCGCCGCCAACGCCGGCCGTGCCGGTTTGTTGTCCAAGTGCGACCTGGCCTCGGAAATGGTCGGCGAATTCCCTGAGATGCAGGGCATTGCCGGCTACTACTACGCCCTCAACGATGGCGAGCCGCAAGACGTCGCCCTGGCGCTGAACGAGCAGTACATGCCGCGTGGCGCCGGTGCCGAGCTGCCGCAGACCCTCACCGGTGCTGCCGTGGCCATCGCCGACAAGCTCGACACCCTGGTCGGCATCTTCGGCATCGGCATGCTGCCCACTGGCAGCAAGGACCCGTATGCCCTGCGTCGCGCCGCCCTGGGCGTGCTGCGCATCCTGATCGAGAAGCAGCTGGACCTGGACCTGACCGCCGCGGTCGAGTTCGCGGTCAAGCAGTTCGGTGCCAAGGTCAAGGCCGCCGGCCTGGCCGAGCAGGTGCTGGAGTTCATCTTCGACCGCCTGCGTGCGCGTTACGAAGACGAAGGCATCGACGTCGCCACCTACCTGTCGGTGCGTGCCCTCAAGCCCGGCTCGGCGCTGGACTTCGACCAGCGCGTGCAGGCCGTGCAGGCGTTCCGCAAGCTGCCGGAAGCCGAGGCCCTGGCCGCGGCGAACAAGCGCGTGTCGAACCTGCTGGGCAAGGCCGAAGGCGCCATCGCCGAGCAGGTCGAGCCGAAGTACTTCGACAACGCCAACGAGTTCTCGCTGTACTCGGCCATCCAGCAGGCCGACCAGGCCGTGCAACCGATGGCCGCCGCGCGTCAGTACAACGAGGCGCTGGCCCGCCTGGCCGCGCTGCGCGATCCGGTCGACGCCTTCTTCGAGGCGGTGCTGGTGAACGCCGAGGACGCCAAGGTACGCGCCAACCGTTATGCCCTGCTCAGCCGCCTGCGCGGTCTGTTCCTGGGCGTGGCCGATATCTCGCTGCTGGGGTAAGCCGTTGAAACTGCTGATTCTTGATCGAGACGGAGTGATCAACCATGACTCCGACGCCTACATCAAGTCGCTGGAGGAGTGGATCCCCATTCCTGGCTCGATCGAGGCCATCGCGCAGTTGAGCAAGGCGGGCTGGACCGTGGCTGTTGCCACCAACCAGTCCGGCATTGCCCGCGGCTACTACCCGCTGGCAACCCTCGAGGCCATGCACGCGCGCCTGCGCGCGCTGGTGGCCGAGCAGGGTGGCGAGCTCGGTGTCATCGTGCATTGCCCGCACGGTCCGGACCAAGGCTGCGATTGCCGCAAGCCCAAGCCCGGCATGCTGCGGGCCATTGCCGAGCACTACCAGGTTCCCCTGGCCGGCGTGTGGTTCGTCGGCGACAGCAAAGGTGACCTGGAGGCGGCCCTGGCCGTCGATGCACAACCCGTGCTGGTAAAAACCGGCAAGGGCGAGCGAACCCTGGCAAAGGGCGTTCCGGAAACTACACTGATTTTCGACGATCTGGCAGCCATCGCCAGAGAACTTATTTAAAAGGGTGCGCCTTGACCGGCGCACTTTTCATTAGGCGGGCCATGCCCCGCAACGGTACATGCCACTATGTCGATCCTGCAGGCGATCAGAATCTTTCTTTTTTACCTGCTGTTGGGCACCAGTTCGCTGCTGTGGTGCTCGCTGAGCTTCTTCGTCGCGCCTTTCCTGCCGTTCCCCAAGCGCTACAAGTTCATCAACGTGTACTGGTGCCGCTGCGCGTTGTTTCTGGTGCGCACGATCCTGGGCATCAACTACAAGATCACTGGCGCTGAGCATGTGCCGAAAGTGCCTTGCGTGATCCTGTCGAACCACCAGAGCACCTGGGAGACGTTCTTCCTCTCGGCGTACTTCTCGCCGCTGAGCCAGGTGCTCAAGCGCGAGCTGCTGTACGTGCCGTTCTTTGGCTGGGCCATGGCCATGCTGCGGCCGATCGCCATCGACCGGAAGAACCCCAAGGAGGCTCTGCGCCAGGTCGCCAGCCAAGGCGACGAGTTGCTCAAGCAGGGCACCTGGGTGTTGATCTTCCCCGAAGGCACCCGCGTGCCCCACGGCCAGATCGGCAAGTTCTCCCGTGGCGGTACCGCGTTGGCGGTGAACGCCGGGCTGCCAGTGCTGCCGATCGCCCACAACGCCGGCAAGTTCTGGCCGCGCGAGGGCTGGGGCAAGCGCCCAGGCACCATCGAGGTGGTGATTGGCGAGCCGATGTACCCCGAAGGCACCGGGCCACGGGCCATCGCCGAGCTGAACGACCGGGCCCAGGCGTGGAACGAGGCGGCCCAACGGGCCATGGGCTCGTTGCCACCAGCGGCGGAACGGCCGGAGCAGCAGCATGCCTGACGTTCTGTGGATAAGTTGTTAGTAAATTTTGGATTAAACGTCTCGATTGATAGCTAAGTGATTGAATTAGCTATTTATTTCTCTGTATGACGTTTTTTCGAAAATCGTGCATAAGTTTTTTCGCGCGATAAAAAAACCGGCTTTTACGCCGGTTTTTTTATGGGCTCCCAGGTTAAAACCCCAGCGCCACCTCACACCTTGTCGATATCCACATCCTTGGTCTCTTTCAGGCAGAAGATCCCCACCACCAGGCTCACCCCGGTGATCAGCACCGGGTACCACAGGCCGTAGAAGATATCCCCGGTGTACACCACCAGCGCGAACGATACCGTCGGCAGGAAGCCGCCGAACCAGCCATTGCCGATATGGTAGGGCAGGGACATCGAGGTGTAGCGAATGCGCGTGGGGAACAGCTCGACCATCACCGCCGCCAGTGGCCCGTAGGTCATGGTGGCGATCAGGATCATGGCGACGATCAGCACCACCACCATCACCTGGTTGACGTGGGCCGGGTCAGCCTTGGCCGGGTAGCCGGCGGCATCGATGGCACTGCGCATGGCTGCTTCGTCGAAGCCACTGATGGTCTTGTCGCCAATGCTCACGCTGACCCCACTGCCGGCAGTCTCCACCGAACTGTAGGGCAGGCCCTGCTTGACCAGGAACGTCTTGACCTTGTCGCAGGGGCTGTCGAAACGCGCCTTGCCCACCGGGTCGAACTGGAAGGTGCAGCCTTGCGGGTCGGCGCTGACCACGATCGGTGCCTGGCGGCTGGCCGCGTCGATCTGCGGGTTGGCGTAGTGGCTCAGGGCCTTGAACATCGGGAAGTAGCACACCGTCGCCAGCAACAGGCCGACCATCAGGATTGGCTTGCGCCCGATGCGGTCCGACAGCCAGCCGAAGAACACGAAGAACGGCGCGCCGATCACCACGCTGATGATCAGCAGGGTATTGGCCTGGGCCGGGTCCATCTTGAGCATCTGGGTCATGAAGAACAGCACGTAGAACTGCGCGGTGTAGAAGGTCACCGCCTGCCCGGCATTGATGCTGAACAACGCCGTGAGCACCACCTTGAGGTTCGGCCAGGAGGTGAAGGACTCGCGGATCGGCGACTTGCTCACCTTGCCCTGGGCCTTCATTTTCACGAAGGCCGGCGACTCGTGCATGCTCATGCGGATCCAGGTGGAAATCGCCAGCAGGAAGATCGAAAGCAGGAACGGCAGGCGCCAGCCCCAGGTCTCGAACTGATCGCCGCTGATGTAACGGCTGGCGAGCACCACGGTCAGCGACAACAGCAGGCCCAGAGTGGCGGTGGACTGGATGAAACCGGTGTGGAAACCGCGCTTGCCAGGTGGCGCGTGCTCGGCCACATAGGTGGCGGCGCCGCCGTATTCACCGCCCAGGGCCAGGCCCTGGAGCATGCGCAGCACCACGAGGATGATCGGCGCGGCGATACCGATGCTGGCGTAGGTGGGCAGCAGGCCGACCGCGAAGGTCGACAGGCCCATCAGCACGATGGTCACCAGGAAGGTGTACTTGCGCCCGATCATGTCACCCAGCCGGCCGAACACCAGCGCGCCGAACGGGCGCACCAGGAAGCCGGCGGCGAAGGCCATCAGGGCGAAGATGAAGGCGGTGGTGTCGTTGACCCCAGCGAAGAACTGCTTGCTGATGACCGCAGCCAGCGCGCCATAGAGAAAAAAGTCATACCACTCGAATACCGTCCCGAGGGATGACGCGAAAATGATCTTGCGTTCCTCACGGCGGCTGTCGCGGGTGACCGCCGCACCTTGCTCCTGGATGTAGTCCGACATCGTTGCTGTCCTCGGCCCGTGGGCCACAGTGATTATTCTTGTTGTTCCACTGTCGGCGACCTCTGAGCGCGGGTCGCCGGTGTTGCAAACACCCGGGTCAGGGCGTCGGTATCGCGTTGCTGTCGCTGAGGTGGGTCTGTGTATGCGCTCCCTTGAGGATCAGTTGCGCCGCCTTCTCGGCGATCATCAACGTGGGTGAACAGGTATTGCCGGAGACGATCTGCGGCATGATCGAGGCGTCGGCCACGCGCAGCCCAGGGATGCCATGCACACGCAGCTGGCTGTCCACCACGTCGAGGGCGCCACTGCCCATGCGGCAGGTGCCCACCGGATGGAAGATGGTGGTACCGATCTGCCCGGCGGCCTGGTGCAGGTCTGCTTCGCTGTGCAGGGCTGAGCCGGGCAGGTATTCACGCGGGTCGAACGCAGCCAGGGCCGGCGCCTGGACGATGCGCCGGGTGAGGCGGATGGCATCGGCGGCGACGCGCAGGTCCTCGGGGTCGCTGAGGTAGTTGGGGTCGATCAACGGCGCGGCGGCCATGTCCGCCGAGCGGATATCGATACGACCGCGGCTGGCCGGACGCAGGTTGCATACCGAGGCCGTGAAGGCCGGGAAGCGATGCAGCGGCTCGCCGAAGCGCTCCAGCGACAACGGCTGCACGTGGTACTGCAGGTTGGCGGTGGCCTGTTCCGAGCCTGAACGCACAAACGCGCCCAACTGGCTCGGCGCCATGGCCAGCGGGCCGCTGCGGTCGAAGGCGTAGCGCAGGCCCATGCCCAGTTTGCCCCACAGGCTGTTGGCCATCTGGTTGAGCGTGCGGGTGTTCTGGATCTGGTAGATCAGCCGCAGTTGCAGGTGGTCCTGCAGATTGCCACCCACGCCAGGCATGTCGTGACGCACCGCAATGCCCAGGCCTTCCAGCAACTTGCGCGAGCCAATGCCGGAGCGTTGCAGGATACCGGGCGAACCCACGGCGCCTGCGCACAGGATGATCTCGCGGCGGGCGCCAAACTCATGCCACGCGCCTTGCCAGCGTGCCTTCACGGCACGGGCCCGGGTGTTGCTGAGCAGCACCTGGTCGACCTGCACGCCGGTCAGCACGGTCAAGTTGGGGCGCTGGCGGATAGGCCGCAGGAATGCCTTGGCCGAGTTCCAGCGCACACCGCTGCGCTGGTTGACCTGAAAGTATCCACACCCTGCGTTGTCGCCGGTGTTGAAGTCGGCGACCTTGGCGATGCCGCTCTGCTCGGCGGCATCGCGGAACGCATCGAGGATCGGCCAACTGTAGCGCTGCTGCTCGACCCGCCATTCGCCATCGGCGCCGTGACTGTCGCTGGCGCCGGCAAAGTGGTTTTCGCAGGCCTTGAACAGCGGTAGTACATCTTTCCAGGCCCAGCCGTCGTTGCCTTGCTCGGCCCAGCGATCATAGTCGGCGGCCTGGCCACGCATGTAGATCATGCCGTTGATCGATGAGCAGCCGCCCAGCACCTTGCCCCGCGGATAACCCAGGGCACGCCCGTTCAGGCCTGGCTGGGCCTCGGTCTTGAAGCACCAGTCGGTGCGTGGGTTGCCGATGCAGTAGAGGTAACCGACCGGGACGTGAATCCACGGGTAGTTGTCGCGGCCACCGGCCTCGAGCAGCAGGACGCGGCAGGCAGGGTCGGCGGACAAGCGGTTGGCCAGCAGGCATCCGGCGGGACCGGCACCCACGACCACGTAGTCGTAGACAGAATCGGCTGATGGCATGTGCAACCTCGCGCCTGATTATTATTCTTGTCCCGCCCCATCTTATTGATTAATTTCGCCGAGGAAACACGAGATTTCGCGCAGCCGTTGTGCGTTTTAGCACAGCGCCGGAGTAAGGATCGGCGCAAATTCTGTAGGAGCGGCTTCAGCCGCGATGCAGCCTTCGCGGTGCTTGGCATCCGCTTCGCGGATGATCGCGGCTAAAGCCGCTCCTACAGTGAATCGAGGCCAATGAACAGCCAAGGGATCAGTATGTTCGACTGGAACGATCTGCGGTTTTTCCTCGAGTTGCAGCGCAGCGGTCGTCTGCTGACCGCTGCCAAGCGCCTCAACACCACCCACAGCACCGTGGCCCGGCATATCGAGAGCATCGAGAAGCACCTGGGCACCGCGCTGTTCGTCCAGCATGCCCAAGGCTACGAACTCACCCCCTCCGGCCAGGCCCTGCTCAAGCATGCCGAGGCCATGGAGAATACCGCGCTGCTGGCGCAGGAAGAGATCACCCAGGCCATCACCCCGCTGGGCAAGATCCGCCTGGGGGTCACCGAGGGCATCGGCATCATGTTCTTCACCCCGCGCATGAAGTCGCTGTTCCAACGCTACCCGGGGCTGGAGGTGGAGCTGGTGGCCGTGCCGCGTTTCGTCAGCATCCTCAATCGCGAAGCCGAGATCAGCATTCACCTGGAACGCCCCAACGCCGACCTGCTGATCACCCGCAAGCTCACCGACTATCGCCTGGCCCTGTACGCCAGCCAGGACTACCTGGACCGCGCACCAGCACTGCACAGCCGCGAGGATCTGGCCCGGCACAGCTGGATCGGCTATGTCGACGACCTGCTGTTCAGCCAGGAGCTGCTATTGCTCAACAGTTTTTGCCGGGCGCCCAACGTGGTGTTTCGCAGCACCAGCGTGATCGCCCAGCAGCAAGCCGCCCAGGCCGGGCTGGGTATCGCCGTGCTGCCCAACTACATGGCCGGGCACGACCCGAAGCTGGTGCGCGTGCTGCCCAGCGAAACCATCCAGCGCAGCTACTGGATCTGCACCCGCCGCGAACTGCACAAGTCGGTACGCCTGCGGGTGGTCTGGGACTACCTGCTGGCGCTGTGCGCCGCCGAGCAGGCTGCACTGCTAGCCGAGTAGCGCCTTGCTGGCCAGCAACACGGCAGCGCAGCAACCCGCAACCGCGAACAGCTGCTGCAGCCGTGGACCGGCCAGCTTGCTGGCCAAGGGCCTGGCCAGCAACAGGCCGAGCACCGCGCCCACGGCGAACGGCGCGCCGACCCACCAGTGCATGACCCCGGCCACGCTGGCGCTGACCACACTGCCGGTGGACACCAGGGCGATCACAGCCAGCGAAGTGGCGACGATGCTTTTCATGTCCAGGTTGGTATAGCGGTTCAAGGCCGGGATGATGACGAAGCCACCCCCCACGCCCAGCAACCCCGACAACAACCCCGAGAGCATCCCGGTGAATGCCAGCGCCCGAGCGCAGGGCAGGGTCCAGCGCAGGCGCCCCTGCAACGGGTTGAGCACGCAGGGCATGATCTGCCGCTCGCCACAGGGCGACTGCCCACGCAACTCGCGTGCGGCCTTGCGCCAGATACGCCGGCAGGCATAGACCAGCACAGCGGCGAAAACCAGCGCCAACGGTGTGTTGGGTAACTGGTGCGCCAACATCAGCCCAAGCGGCGCACAGGCGATGCCGATCAGCGCGATGAACAGTGCCGCCCGATAGCGCACCAAGCCTTGGCGCAGGCCGAGCAAAGCACCGACCGCAGCCGCCAGGCCCACGGCCAGCAAACCGATCGGCGCTGCCTCGACCATGCTCAGGCCAAGCCCGAACACCAGCAGCGGCACGGCGAGGATTCCACCGCCGGCACCGGTCAACGCCAGTACCGCGCCAATGATCGCCCCGAGACCGGCGCCCAGCAGTTGCTGTTCGATCACTGCGACGCCTCGACCAGCAAGGGTTGTGGCTTGGCCAACCATTCCCGGCCCTTGAGCATGGCCTGCCAGTACAGCGGTGGCAGGATCTGCGCCTTGAGCAACCAGGCCAGGCGGGTGGGCTTGCGGCCATCGAGCAACCAACGCGGGAAGCTCGGCGCGACCTTGCCGCCGTAGGTGAACTCGGCCAGGACGATCTTGCCGCGCTCCACGGTCAACGGACAGGAGCCGTAGCCATCGTACTGGGCCAAGGTCGACAGGCGGCCGAGCGCCACCAGCACATTGTTGGCCACCACTGGTGCCTGCTTGCGCGCCGCGGCGGCGGTCTTGGCATTGCTGGTATTGGCCACGTCGCCCAGCGCGTGGACATTGCCGAACTGGCGGTGGCGCAGGGTATGCGGGTCGACGTCCACCCAGCCGGCGGCATCGGCCAGTGGGCTGTGGCGGATGAAATCCGGCGCGACCTGTGGCGGTACCACGTGCAGCATGTCGAAGGTTTCGACGCGGGTCTCGCTGCTGCCGTCGGGGAGGGTACGGGTGAACGTGGCGCGCTTGTTCGGACCATCCACCGCCGTCAGGCGATGCTGGTAGTTCAGGTCCACGCCGTACTTGTCGATGTAGCTCATCAGCGCCGGCACATAGTCGGGCACCCCGAACAGCACGGCACCGGCATTGAAGAAGCTGGCGCGCACGTTACCGAGATGGCCGTGGCGCAGCCAGTGGTCGCAGGACAGGTACAACGCCTTCTGCGGCGCGCCGGCGCATTTGATCGGCATCGGCGGCTGGGTGAACAGGGCCCGGCCTTGCTTGAGGTTCTGTACCAGTTGCCAGGTATAGGGCGCCAGGTCGTAACGATAGTTGGAGGTGACGCCGTTGCGCCCGAGGGTTTCGCCCAGGCCTTCGATAGCCTGCCAATCCAGCTTCAACCCTGGGCAGACCACCAGTTGTTCATAGCTGACGGCGCGGCCATCGTCGAGGATGACCAATTGCCCTTGCGGGTCGAAGCCCTCGACCCGCGCCTTGATCCAGCGCACGCCGCGGGGCAGGGTGGCAGCCATGGTGTGGGCGGTGCTCGGTGCCTTGAACACGCCGGCACCGACCATGGTCCAGCCGGGTTGGTAGTAGTGCACCTCGGCAGGATCGATCAGGGCGATATCCAGCGACGGGTCGCGGGCTATCAGGCTCGAGGCGGTGGCGATACCAGCGGCACCGGCGCCGACAATCACCACCTTATGGTGGTCGGCACGGGAGGTATCGGTAGGGGGCAGCAGGGCAGGCATGGCAAGTGTTCCTTTGAATCTCGTTATGGGTGCAGCGTGGCTTACAACTTGTTCAGTGGAATTTTCAGGTAGCTCACGCCGTTCGCTTCTGGCTCGGGGAACTGTCCGCTGCGCATGTTGATCTGCACCGAGGGCAGGATCAGCACGGGCATGTCGAGGGTCTTGTCGCGGGCTTCGCGCATCTCGACGAAGCTGTCTTCGTTGACGCCTTCATGGATATGGATGTTGTCGGCGCGCTGCTCGGCCACGGTGGTCATGAACCGCAGCTCGCGGCCACCGGGCAAGTAGTCGTGGCACATGAACAGCCGGGTCTGGTCGGGGAAGGCCAGCAAGCGACGAATCGAGCGGTACAGGGTTCTCGCGCTGGCGCCGGGGAAGTCGCAGCGCGCGGTACCGTAGTCAGGGGTGAACAGCGTGTCGCCGACAAATACGGCAATCTCGCCTGCATCCTCGACCATGTAGCTCATGCATGCCGGGGTATGCCCAGGGGTATGCAGGGCACGGGCATGCAGGTTGCCGATGCGGAAGCCTTCTTCATCAACGAGCAGTACATCGAACTGGCTGCCATCCCGGGCAAAGCCGGGCTCGGCATTGAACAAGGTGCCGAAGACTTTCTGCACCTGGGTGATCTGCGCGCCGATGGCGATGCTGCCCCCCAGCTTTTCCTTGAGATAGGCCGCTGCGGACAGGTGGTCGGCGTGCACATGGGTATCCAGAATCCATTGCACCTTGGCGCCCAGCGCCTCGACCCGGGCGATCAGCTTGTCTGCCGAATCGGTGCAGGTGCGCCCAGACTTGGGGTCGTAGTCCAGCACGCTGTCGATCAGCGCGCACTGGCGCGTCTCGCCATCCATGACCAGGTAGCTGATGGTCCAGGTCGCTTTGTCGAAGAACGCTTCAACGTGAAGGTTGTTGCCGATGATCATTGCACTCTCCAGTTATCCACCAGGCCTCCTTGAAGGCATAGGCAGTGCAGGGTGCTTTATCAAGATACATGCCAGCCTTTCAGATAAGACGCCGTCCCCTTGCAGAAGCGGCCTCGTGCCGCGATGGGCTGCGCAGCAGCCCCATCCCAGCCAACCAAAGGTGACAGTTCCTGGCAGTCGACTGTCAGCCAATGGCAGTGTTTGGCAGTCCTTGCTACCCTCGCCAGGTCCTTCATCTGGTGCTGTCATGCTAGCCGCTTCCCATCCCGCGATCCTCGCGCTGGTGTCCTATCTCGAACACGATGTGCTGCCCAGCATCGTGCTCGATACCGACTACAACATCCTTGCCGCCAATGCCGCCTATCGTCGTCAGTTCGGCAGCGAGACGCATGCGCCGATCGGCGAGAAATGCCATCGGGTCTCGCACCACTATGCCGTGCCCTGCGACCAGGCCGGAGAGCATTGCCCGCTGCGCAAGTCGCTGGACAGCAAGGTGCCAGAGCGCGTGTTGCACATCCATCACACTCCGCGAGGGCCGGAACATGTGGATGTGGAACTGCGCCCGATCCTCGATGACCAGGGCAGGGTAGTGGCCTTCGTCGAGCGCCTGACCAGCGTCACCCTGGCATCGGCACAACCTCAACAACAAGGGCTGGTTGGCCGGGCGCCTGCCTTCAAGACCGCCGTGGCCAGTTTGCAGCGCGCAGCCCCTGCGCAGATTCCAGTGTTGCTCCAGGGCGAGTCGGGCACGGGCAAGGAGCTGTTTGCCCGCGCCTTGCACCTGGGCAGCCCACGAGCCAATGGCCCCCTGGTGGTGGTGGACTGCACCGGGCTGACCGAGTCGTTGTTCGAGAGTGAACTGTTCGGCTACGAGAAGGGCGCCTTCACCGGCGCAACTCAACGCAAGATCGGCCTGGCCGAAGCCGCTCACGGTGGCACCTTGTTCCTCGATGAGATCGGTGAGGTGCCGCTGGCCATGCAGGTGAAACTGCTGCGCCTGATCGAGTCCGGCAGCTTCCGCCCGGTCGGCAGCACGCGCACGGTCCATTCGGACTTTCGCCTGGTCTCGGCCACGCACAAGCCATTGAAAGAGATGGCTGCCGAAGGGACGTTTCGCGAAGACCTGTATTACCGCATCAGCGGATTCCCGATTCGCCTGCCGTCACTACGTGAGCGAGGCGAGGATTTACCGTTGCTCTGTGAGAGCCTGCTGCAACGCCTGGCCGGCAAGCATGCGCCCAAGGTTACCGCCGAAGCGCTCGAGTGCCTCAACCTGCATACCTTCCCAGGCAACATTCGCGAGCTCAGGAACATCCTGGAGCGGGCCAGGCTGTTTGCCGATGATGGTTTCATTCGCCCGGAGCATCTTACCGAGGACATCCATCCAGTGGCAGATCAGAGCCATTTCGGCCGTCGCGGACGCAATGAAATGGCCGAACTGGCGCATGCCTTGGAGACCTTCAAAGGCTCACGTAACGAGCTGGCGGCACATCTGGGCATGAGTGAGCGAACTCTCTATCGCCGTCTCAAATCACTAGGGCTTTGAGCGTTCCACGTGGAACACTCAACGAGACACTGCTGAATAGTATTGTTTTGATATCACCACTCAAGGAAGATTGCGAGCTTTGCCCTGGCTCACGGAGAGAGCGTTGAAAAAGATCATCGGCTTGGCCTTAATTACTGCAGCCCTGCAGGGCTGCAGCTTCTATGAAAAAACCAACATTCGAAACGAGGCCGAGACGGCCAAGTACGACCCCGCTACCATGGCTCGCATTCGCGCTTTTACGTCTCCGGAAATCACCGGGTACTATCAGGCCAATGCAACCTGTGAACAGTTTCGCCCCCTCCAAACCAAGGAAGGCAATCCGCTCACTGTAACGTTCAAAGATCGAACCTCTACCAAGCAGTACATGCTTTGGAGGAGGGTCGATCTGTTGGGAATGGTCGAAGAAGACTACATCAACCGCACCATCGGTATTCCCGCTTCGACAACGACAGAAGAGCTGAAGAACGACCGGGTAGGTTACAACGAGCATGTGATCCCGGCAGGCAAACCTGTCGTCCTGAGCTTGGGTTACCACGCTGTCTCTGATCAGGGAAAAGCCTGGTGCTACCCAAAACCTGTCTACCTGGTACCACAAGCGGGGAAGGACTATGAGGTCAGGTACATCACCGAAAAGGAAAGCTTCATGTCCTCGTCCTGCAAAGTCTCAGTCAGCGAGCTGACTGGCAATGCTCCGGTCAAGACGCCGCAGCCTGTGAGAATCGGAGTCTGTGTGCCGGACAAAGGCTACCTCTATAAATCCGTAGAGCCGTGAGGTAACAGCCGATCACCGTCAGACGGGCAAAAAAAAGCCAATACTCACGTATTGGCTTTTTCTTTTGCGTACCGCCCGAGTGATCAGAAGTCCAGGTTGGACACCGACAACGCGTTGCTTTCAATGAAGTCGCGACGCGGCTCAACCGCATCACCCATCAGGGTGTTGAACAACTGGTCAGCGGCAATGGCGTCTTCGATGGTCACCTTGAGCATGCGGCGCACGGTCGGGTCCATGGTGGTTTCCCACAGCTGGTCCGGGTTCATCTCACCCAGCCCTTTATAGCGCTGGATGGTGTGACGCTTGGTGCTCTCGTTCATCAGCCAGTCCAGGCCTTCCTTGAACTCGGTAACCGCCTTGCGACGTTCACCACGCTGCACGTAGGCGCCTTCGCCCAGCAGGGTGCCGAGCTTGGCACCGAGAACGACCACAGAACGGTAATCGTTGCTGCCGAAGAACTCACGGTTGAAGGTGACGTAGCTGGCCAGGCCATGGGAGGTGATTTCCACTTCCGGCAGCCAGATATTGCGCTCCTTGTCTTCGCGCAGGCGGGTCACGTAGCTCAGGCCAGACTTCTGGCTGTTGTTCAGGCGCTCCTGGAACTTGCCCAGCCAGGCTTGCATGTCCGCCTGGTTGGCCAGTTGCTCCTGGGTGACTTCCGGCAGGTAGATGAAGTGCTCGGTCAGCTCCTGCGGGTACAGGCGCGACAGGCGTTTTAGCGTCTTCATCACGCTGCGGAACTCGTTGACCAATGCCTCGAGCTGAACGCCGGATACCGCGGGTGCCGACTCGTCCAGGTGCAGGCTGGCATCCTCCAGGGCCGACTGGGTCATGTATTCTTCCATGGCCTCGTCGTCCTTGATGTACTGCTCCTGCTTGCCTTTCTTCACCTTGTACAGCGGTGGCTGGGCGATATAGATGTAGCCACGCTCGACCAGCTCTGGCAACTGACGGAAGAAGAAGGTCAGCAGCAGGGTACGGATGTGCGAACCGTCGACGTCAGCATCGGTCATGATGATGATGTTGTGATAACGCAGCTTGTCGATGTTGTACTCTTCGCGGCCGATGCCACAGCCCAGGGCGGTGATCAAGGTGCCGACCTCCTGGGAGGAGATCATCTTGTCGAAGCGTGCCTTCTCGACGTTGAGGATCTTGCCCTTCAGCGGCAGGATCGCCTGGGTGCGACGGTTACGGCCTTGCTTGGCCGAACCACCCGCGGAGTCACCCTCCACCAGGTACAGTTCGGAAAGAGCAGGGTCCTTCTCCTGGCAGTCGGCCAGCTTGCCCGGCAGGCCGGCAATGTCCAGCGCGCCTTTGCGGCGGGTCATCTCACGGGCCTTGCGCGCGGCTTCACGGGCACGAGCGGCATCGATCATCTTGCCGACCACGGCCTTGGCTTCGTTGGGGTTTTCCAACAGGAAGTCGGCGAAGTACTTGTTCATCTCCTGCTCCACGGCGGTCTTCACCTCCGAGGAAACCAGCTTGTCCTTGGTCTGCGAACTGAACTTCGGATCCGGCACCTTGACCGAAATGATCGCGGTCAGGCCTTCGCGGGCGTCGTCACCGGTGGTGGCAACCTTGTTCTTCTTGGCCAGGCCTTCCTGCTCGATGTAGCTGTTAAGGCTACGGGTCAGCGAGGAACGGAAGCCGACCAGGTGGGTACCACCGTCGCGCTGCGGAATGTTGTTGGTGAAGCACAGCAGGTTTTCGTTGAAGCTGTCGTTCCACTGCAGAGCAACTTCAACACCCACGCCATCGTCACGCTGGACATTGAAGTGGAAGACCTGGGAGTTGACCGGGGTCTTGTTGGTGTTGAGGTATTCGACGAATGCGCGCAGGCCACCTTCGTAACGGAAGAACTCTTCCTTGCCGGAGCGCTCGTCCTTCAACAGGATGCCGACGCCGGAGTTCAGGAACGACAGCTCGCGAATACGCTTGGCGAGGATGTCCCAGCTGAAGTGAATATTCTTGAAGGTCTCGGCCGAAGGCTTGAAGTGGATGTGGGTACCGGTGGTTTCGCTATCGCCCACCACCGCCATTGGCGCTTGTGGCACACCGTGCACGTAGGTCTGTTCCCAGATCTTGCCGCTACGGCGAACGGTGAGCACCAGTTTTTCGGACAGGGCGTTCACCACCGACACACCTACACCGTGCAGACCGCCGGATACCTTATAGGAGTTGTCGTCAAACTTACCGCCGGCGTGCAGTACGGTCATGATGACCTCGGCTGCGGAAACGCCTTCTTCTTTATGCACGTCGACCGGAATACCGCGGCCGTTGTCACGGACGCTGATGGATTCGTCCGGGTGAATGATGACGGTGATGTCATCGCAGTGCCCGGCCAGGGCTTCGTCGATCGAGTTGTCGACCACCTCGAACACCATGTGGTGCAGGCCGCTGCCGTCATCGGTGTCGCCAATGTACATGCCGGGACGTTTGCGTACGGCATCCAGCCCTTTCAGCACCTTGATGCTGGAGGAGTCGTACGTTTGATTTTCGCTCATGCCTTCACTCCCGATGGTCGTGGGTCTGGGTGATACGGCCTTGTTCCACGTGGAACAAGGCGACTGGCGTTTCCGTCTGCCAGCCTTCCCTCAGAAATTCGTGGTCTACACAGGTGATGAACACCTGGCAGTTCAATTCTTCAAGCAAGCGGCACAGGGCACGGCGATGCTGCTCGTCCAGTTCGGACGGCAAGTCATCCACCAGATAAATACACTGGCCGCGGCGAACCTGGCTGACCAGATGCCCTTGGGCAATTCGCAGGGCACACACCACCAGCTTTTGCTGGCCCCGCGAGAGAATGTCAGCCGCGTTGTTCGCGCCCAATCGCAGGCGTAGATCAGCGCGCTGGGGACCGGCCTGGGTATGGCCCATCTGCTGATCGCGAAGCAGGGAGGTGGCGAGGACTTCGTTGAGTTCCCGGTCCTTGTCCCAGCCGCGGTAGTAGCTCAGGGTCAGCCCGTCCAGTTCGACCAGCTCGCTCAGGGTCTGCTCGAAGACGGGCTTCAAGGCCTTGATGTAGTTGCGACGGTATTCATCTATTTCCGCACTGGCGAGGCAAAGCTCCCGATCCCAGGCGGCTTGCGAAACGGCGTCCAGTGTACCATGCCGCAGCCATGAGTTCCGCTGCCGCAGGGCCTTCTGCAGGCGCTGCCAAGTGGCCATGAAGCGCGGTTCCACGTGGAACACACCCCAATCGAGGAACTGGCGACGCACCTTCGGCGCGCCTTCAAGCAACCTGAAACTGTCCGGGTTGATCAGTTGCAGTGGCAGCATTTCGGCCAGTTGTGCGGCACTGCGCGCATTCTGTCCGTCAATGCGAATGGTGAACTCACCTTGCCGCTCCCGCGAAACCCCAAGGTTGCTGGTGCCACCCTCGGCCAGTTCAACCTGGCCGAACACTGTGCAGGTCGGTTGCTCGTACTGGATGACCGGGTTCAACCGGGTACTGCGGAACGAGCGCGCCAGCCCAAGCAGGTGCACGGCTTCGAGCACGCTGGTCTTGCCACTGCCGTTGGCGCCGTAAAGGATGTTGATGCGGGGGGAGGGTGAGAGGGTCACCGGGTGCAGGTTGCGCACCGCGGTGACCGAAAGACGTCGAAGGGACATGTCGCCTGCTTAGGTTACAGACGCATCGGCATGACAACGTAGGACGAGTCGTCATTGCCCGCTTCCTGCAGCAAGGCGCTGCTGTTGGAGTCAGACAGAATCAGGCGAACCTGTTCGGTGGTCATGACACCCAGCACGTCCAGCAGGTAGCTGACGTTGAAACCGATCTCCAGCGAGCTGCCGTTGTAGTCGACGCTGATCTCTTCTTCCGCTTCTTCCTGTTCCGGGTTGTTGGCCTGGATCTTCAGCTGGCCGGCGGCCAGTTGCAGGCGAATACCACGGTACTTCTCGTTGGACAGGATCGCGGTACGGCTGAACGCTTCGCGCAGGGCCTGGCGATCACCGATGACCAGCTTGTCACCGCCCTTGGGCAGGACGCGCTCGTAGTCTGGGAACTTGCCATCGACCAGCTTGGAGGTGAAGGTGAATTCACCGGTGGTGGCGCGGATGTGGTGCTGGCCCAGGACAATGCTGACCATGCCTTCCGGATCGGTGAGCAGACGCGCCAGTTCGAGGATACCCTTGCGTGGCACGATGACCTGGTGACGATCAGCCTGGCCAATCGGCGCCTGCATGGCACACAGGGCCAGACGGTGACCGTCGGTGGCAACGGCGCGCAGGGTGTCGGTGGACACCTCCAGCAGCATGCCGTTGAGGTAGTAACGCACGTCCTGCTGGGCCATGGCGAAGCTGGTGCGTTCGATGAGGCGACGCAGCTTGCTCTGTTCCAGGTTGCAGGTCAGCGAGCCCGGGCCTTCTTCCACGGTGGGGAAATCATTGGCCGGCAGGGTCGACAGGGTGAAACGGCTGCGACCGGCCTTGACCAGCAGCTTCTGCTCGTCGACCTTGATGTCGATCAGCACGTCGCTGGGCAGGCTCTTGCAGATGTCCATCAGCTTGCGCGCCGGGACGGTGATCTCGCCTGGCTCCGCAGGCTCTTCCAGCTGGACGCGGCCAACCAGTTCGACTTCCAGGTCGGTACCGGTCAACGACAGTTGCTGGCCTTGCACGACCAGCAGCACGTTGGACAGTACCGGCAAGGTCTGGCGGCGCTCGACGACGCCGGCGACCAGTTGCAGGGGTTTCAACAGGGCTTCGCGTTGAATGGTGAAATGCATGGTCTAGTCCCTTGCCTTCAATAAGCTGCGCAGACGGCCATCAGGTCGTCAGCGTACGCAGCAGGTTCTTGTAGTCCTCGCGGATGTCCGCGTCGGATTCCTTCAATTCATTGATCTTGCGGCAGGCGTGCAGCACGGTGGTGTGGTCGCGGCCGCCAAACATGTCGCCGATTTCCGGCAAGCTGTGGTTGGTCAGCTCCTTGGACAACGCCATGGCCACCTGGCGCGGGCGCGCCACCGAGCGCGAACGGCGCTTGGACAGCAGATCGGCGATCTTGATCTTGTAGTACTCGGCCACAGTGCGCTGGATGTTATCCACACTGACCAGTTTGTCTTGCAGCGCCAGCAAGTCCTTGAGCGACTCGCGGATCAGCTCGATGGTGATGTCGCGGCCCATGAAGTGCGAATGGGCGATCACCCGCTTCAGGGCGCCTTCCAGTTCACGCACGTTGGAGCGGATGCGCTGGGCAATGAAGAACGCGGCATCGTGCGGCAGCTCGACCTTGGCCTGGTCGGCCTTCTTCATCAAGATCGCCACGCGGGTTTCCAGCTCGGGCGGCTCGACTGCCACGGTCAGGCCCCAACCGAAGCGCGACTTCAGGCGTTCCTCCAGGCCTTCGATTTCCTTCGGATAGCGGTCACTGGTGAGAATCACCTGTTGGCCGCCTTCGAGCAGGGCGTTGAAGGTGTGGAAAAATTCCTCCTGGGAACGCTCCTTGCGGGCGAAGAACTGGATATCGTCGATCAGCAGCGCATCGACCGAACGGTAGAAGCGCTTGAACTCGTTGATGGCGTTTAGCTGCAAGGCTTTGACCATGTCAGCGACGAAGCGCTCCGAGTGCAGGTACACCACCTTGGCGTTGGGGTTCTTCTTCAGCAGGTGGTTACCCACAGCGTGCATCAAGTGGGTCTTACCCAGACCGACCCCGCCATAAAGGAACAGCGGGTTGTAGCCATGCTTGGGGTTGTCGGCCACCTGCCAGGCGGCGGCGCGGGCCAGCTGGTTGGACTTACCCTCGACGAAGGTTTCGAAGGTGAAGGTGCGGTTCAGGTAGCTGGTGTGCTTGAGCGCGCCCTCGACCTGCACCGTGCGCTGCTCGCTGCGCCCGCCGGTGGTCGGCGTTGGCGCAGGTTCGGCCATGCTGTCGAAACTGTCGCGAGAGGTCGGTTCTTCGACGGCCTCGGCTACCAGCGCCGGCTCGGCCACCGGCGCGCTGACCGGCTCGACCGGGCGCGCGACCTGGGCGCTCTGCTGCGCCTGTTGCGCGGCAACCGCGGCGCTGACCGGGGCATTGGGTGCGGCACGTGCCGCCGAGCTGCGGCGGCTGCCTATTAATAAGGAAAGGGCGGGGGCAATACCGCTGCCTTGTTCGCCGAGCAGCTCAAGCAAACGGCCAAGGTACTTTTCATTGACCCAATCGAGAACGAAGCGGTTGGGCGCATAGACGCGCAACTCGTCGCCTTCGGCTTCGACCTGTAGCGGACGGATCCAGGTGTTGAATTGCTGGGCAGGCAGTTCATCGCGCAGAAGCTCCACGCACTGCTGCCAAAGTTCCACTGACACGGATATCCCCTGAGTTGAAAGCCGGATGAGGCAAAAACAAACCGCCATTGTACCGGGCACAGGGTTACTTATCCACACGTGGCGACGGCCACAGGCAGGGTAAAGACGCCAAAATCAGACGGGAATACCGTTTCAGCGTGTGAATAAGCTCTGTGGATAAACGCACCTGAGGGCTATGCACAACCCTGAGTTCAACCCTGTGGATAAATCACCTGTGGATAAACAGCCTTTTGCTGCACAGGTTGTACCCATGCCCAGCACAGTCAAAGCACCCGTTACCGACAAGGTTGTGAAACGCTGTACATAGCATGGATATTGGGCTTAGAACGGTTATCCACAGAAGGTTATCCACCTAAACTCTTTAAGATCTTCAGAAAAGCTTTTTATATGCCTCTTTGTTTTTTTCAGTAACCGGTGTGTTCCGGTGATCCAGTGCCCACTGCACGGTATTGGCCCATTCGACCTTCCATAAGGAAAGGCTGGTTGGAAATTGACCTATTGCCTTGCTTTCTCTAGAATCGCCGATCTCTTAAAAAGGGGGCCCTTCCGGCCCGTTGTCGACCAACCCAGGTAACACGCCATGAAACGTACTTTCCAACCAAGCACCATCAAGCGCGCCCGCACCCACGGTTTCCGTGCCCGTATGGCTACCAAGAACGGCCGCGCCGTACTGTCGCGTCGTCGTGCCAAAGGCCGTAAGCGTCTGGCCATTTGATTTTCCGGCACAGGTGGTGAGTCAGGACTTCAGTCGGGAAAAGCGACTGCTTACACCCCGGCATTTCAAAGCGGTCTTCGACTCCCCAACCGGCAAGGTTCCAGGGAAAAACCTGCTTATCCTTGCCCGCGAGAACGGCCTCGATCACCCACGCCTCGGCCTGGTAATCGGCAAGAAGAGCGTCAAGCTCGCCGTTCAACGCAATCGCCTGAAACGCCTGATGCGCGATTCGTTCCGCCTGAACCAGCAGTTGTTGGCTGGTCTGGATATCGTGATCGTCGCGCGCAAGGGGTTGGGCGAAGTGGAAAACCCAGAATTGCACCAACACTTTGGCAAGCTCTGGAAGCGACTGGTTCGCAGTCGGCCCTCTCCAGCGGTCAATGCCGATACCGCAGGGGTAGACAGTCACGATGCGTAAACTGGCACTCGTTCCGATCCAGTTTTATCGTTACGCCATCAGTCCACTGATGGCCAGTCACTGTCGTTTCTATCCCAGCTGTTCCTGTTACGCCTATGAAGCCATCGAAAATCATGGCCTCTTGCGTGGTGGGTGGCTGGCCGTTCGTCGCCTGGGGCGTTGTCATCCGTGGAACGACGGCGGTTTCGATCCCGTTCCACCAGCTCCTTCCTCCCGAACTTCTTCGATAGCCGAGTAATCATGGATATTAAACGCACGATCCTGATCGTCGCCCTGGCAATCGTGTCCTATGTCATGGTCCTCAAGTGGAACCAGGACTATGGCCAGGCTGCCCTGCCGACTCAGCATGCTGCCGCCAGCAATGCCACTGCGTCCCTGCCGGACAGCGTGCCCGCCAGCAACAACGGCGCCAACGCCGATTTGCCGAGCGTCGATGCCCAAGCCGGCAACACTGGCGTGGCGCCAGCGCCCGTTGCGGTCAGCAAGGACCTGATCCAGGTCAAGACCGATGTCCTGAACCTGGCTATCGACCCGGTTGGCGGCGATATCGTCCAGCTGACCCTGCCTAAGTACCCACGCCGTCAGGACCATCCTGAAATTCCGTTCCAGTTGTTCGACAACGGCGGCGAGCGTGTCTACCTGGCCCAGAGCGGCCTGATCGGCAGCAATGGCCCGGACCGCGCCAGCGGCCGTCCGTTGTATGCCACCGAACAGAAGAGCTACCAGCTGGCCGACGGCCAAAACCAACTGGTGGTCGACCTGAAGTTCAGCGAAAACGGCATCAACTACATCAAGCGCTTCAGCCTCAAGCGCGGCGAGTACGACCTGACCGTCAGCTACCTGATCGACAACCAGAGCGCCCAGGCCTGGAGCGGCAACATGTTTGCCCAGCTCAAGCGTGACGCCAGCTCCGATCCGTCGTCGAGCACCGCCACCGGCACTGCCACTTACCTGGGCGCGGCCCTGTGGACAGCTTCCGAGCCGTACAAGAAAGTGTCGATGAAGGACATGGACAAGGGCGGTTTGCAAGAAAATGTGTCCGGCGGCTGGGTCGCCTGGCTGCAGCACTACTTCGTCACCGCCTGGATCCCGAGCAAGTCGGACAACAACGCCGTCCAGACCCGCAAGGACAGCCAGGGCAACTACATCATCGGCTACACCGGCCCGGCCCTGAACGTGCCAGCCGGCGGCAAGGTCGAAACCAGCGCCATGCTGTATGCCGGCCCGAAGATTCAGTCCAAGCTCAAGGAGTTGTCCCCAGGCCTGGAGCTGACCGTCGACTACGGCTTCCTGTGGTTCATCGCCCAGCCGATCTTCTGGCTGCTGCAACATATCCACAGCCTGCTGGGTAACTGGGGCTGGTCGATCATTGTCCTGACCATGCTGATCAAGGGCCTGTTCTTCCCGCTCTCTGCCGCCAGCTACCGCTCGATGGCGCGCATGCGTGCCGTGGCGCCGAAACTGGCCCAGCTCAAGGAACGCTTCGGTGACGATCGCCAGAAGATGTCCCAGGCGATGATGGAGCTGTACAAGAAAGAGAAGATCAACCCGCTGGGCGGCTGCCTGCCGATCCTGGTACAGATGCCGGTGTTCCTGGCCCTGTACTGGGTACTGCTGGAAAGCGTAGAGATGCGCCAGGCCCCATGGATGCTGTGGATCACCGACCTGTCGATCAAGGATCCGTTCTTCATCCTGCCGATCATCATGGGCGCCACCATGTTCATCCAGCAGCGCCTGAACCCGACGCCGCCGGATCCGATGCAGGCGAAGGTCATGAAAATGATGCCGATCATCTTCACCTTCTTCTTCCTGTGGTTCCCGGCTGGCCTGGTGCTGTACTGGGTTGTGAACAACTGCCTGTCGATCGCGCAGCAGTGGTACATCACCCGTAGCATCGAAGCGGCGACCAAGAAAGCTGCCGCTTGACGGGCGACCCGGTTTGCCTGTGAATAAAAACGCCCCCTAGTGGGGCGTTTTTGCTATCTGACGAATTCGTTGTAGAGGCTTTCGAGCATGAACACTGTGCGTGAAACCATTGCCGCCATCGCCACCGCCCAAGGCCGTGGCGGGGTCGGTATCGTTCGCTTGTCCGGGCCATTGGCGACCCAGGCCGGGCTGGCCATCACCGGCCGCACCTTGACCCCGCGGCATGCCCACTACGGGCCGTTGCGCGACGCCGATGGCCTGGTCCTGGACGAAGGCATCGCGCTGTTCTTCCCCGGACCCAACTCCTTTACCGGCGAAGACGTGCTGGAACTGCAGGGCCACGGCGGCCCGGTGGTGATGGACATGCTGCTGCAGCGTTGCCTGCAGCTGGGTTGCCGCTTGGCGCGCCCTGGCGAGTTCAGCGAGCGGGCGTTTCTCAACGACAAGCTCGACCTGGCCCAGGCCGAAGCCATCGCCGACCTGATCGAAGCCAGCTCCACCCAGGCCGCGCGCAATGCCCTGCGCTCGTTGCAAGGCGCGTTCTCCAAGCGTGTGCACAGCCTGACCGAGGCGCTGATTGCCCTGCGCATCTACGTCGAGGCGGCCATCGACTTCCCCGAGGAGGAAATCGACTTCCTCGCCGACGGCCATGTGCTGCGCATGCTCGATGAGGTGCGCGACGAACTGTCCAGCGTGCAGCGCGAGGCCGGGCAAGGCGCCTTGCTGCGTGACGGCATGACCGTGGTCATCGCCGGGCGGCCGAATGCCGGCAAGTCGAGCTTGCTCAACCAGTTGGCTGGGCGTGAGGCGGCAATCGTCACCGACATCGCCGGCACTACCCGGGACATCCTCCGCGAACATATCCACATCGACGGCATGCCGCTGCACGTGGTCGACACCGCAGGGCTGCGCGATACCGACGACCATGTGGAAAAGATCGGTGTCGAACGCGCCCTCAAAGCCATCGGCGAGGCCGATCGGGTGCTGTTGGTGGTGGATTCCACCGCGCCAGAAGCCAGCGATCCGTTCGCCCTGTGGCCGGAATTTCTCGACCAGCGCCCGGACCTGGCCAAGGTCACGCTGATTCGTAACAAGGCTGACCTCAGCGGCGAGCGGGTGGGGATGGAGCAGAGCGACGACGGTCACGTGACCATTACCCTGAGTGCCCGCGACAGCGACATGGGCCTGGAACTGCTGCGCGATCACCTCAAGGCCTGCATGGGCTATGAACAGACCGCCGAAAGCAGTTTCAGCGCCCGCCGCCGGCACCTGGAAGCACTGCGCCAGGCCTGTGAGCACCTCGAGCATGGTCGCGCGCAGTTGACCCTGGCGGGCGCCGGCGAGCTATTGGCAGAGGATCTGCGCCAGGCACAGCAGGCGCTGGGGGAGATCACCGGGGCGTTCAGCTCGGATGACCTGCTGGGGCGGATCTTCTCGAGTTTTTGTATCGGCAAGTAATCCACAATTTGCGAGAGAACCAAGGCCGCTCCTTCAGGAGCGGTTTTTTTTTGCCTGTGATTCGCTCATGCAGGGGACTGCTTGCCTTGTGAACTCCATCAACAGAGGCAATTTGATGCGTATAAGCTCTGTGGAAAACTCGCCTTCAGCTCCGTTGATAACCAGGCTTTTTTTCTGAGGACAACCCCGCCTGTTGATAACCATTACTTTCATCCACAGCTTACACGCGGTTATCCAGACCCCTCAGGCCTAGTGGGACACAGGGTTATGAAACCTTGCAGGCACCACCATTATTGGGCTTCAAGCAGTTATCCACATGGGGATAGGTGCCTAAGAATAAACATAAAAACAAAGCTTTTTTAAATTTTTCCTCTTTGTTTTCTTTTACCTGCCATTCATCCACAGCCTGGTCAAATTTTGTTCAGAAGGTTTATCGAAGGGGACTAAGCCCCTATACTGGTCCGCTTCCCTTCTCTATTCGCAAAAACAGGCACGAGGTGCGTGGTGGATTTCCCTTCCCGTTTTGAAGTGATCGTCATCGGCGGCGGCCATGCCGGTACCGAGGCTGCGCTTGCGTCCGCACGCATGGGTGTGAAGACCCTGTTGCTGACCCACAACGTGGAAACCCTCGGTCACATGAGTTGCAACCCGGCCATCGGTGGCATCGGCAAGAGCCACCTGGTCAAGGAAATCGATGCGCTCGGCGGCGCCATGGCCCTGGCCACCGACAAGAGCGGCATCCAGTTCCGCATCCTGAACAACCGCAAGGGCCCGGCGGTGCGCGCCACCCGCGCACAGGCCGACCGCGCCATCTACAAGGCGGTGGTACGGGAAATCCTGGAAAACCAGCCGAACCTGTGGATATTCCAGCAGTCCTGCGATGACCTGATCGTCGAGCAGGACCAGGTCAAGGGCGTGGTCACGCAAATGGGCCTGCGCTTCTTCGCCGACTCGGTGGTGTTGACCAGCGGCACCTTCCTTGGCGGGCTTATCCACATCGGTCTGCAGAACTACTCCGGTGGTCGCGCCGGCGATCCACCCGCCAACGCCCTGGCCAGCCGCATGCGTGAATTGCCGCTGCGCGTCGGCCGCCTGAAAACCGGCACGCCGCCGCGTATCGATGGCCGTTCGGTGGACTTCTCGGTGATGACCGAGCAACCCGGCGATACCCCGATCCCGGTGATGTCGTTCATGGGCGAGGCGCAGATGCACCCACGCCAGGTGAGCTGCTGGATTACCCACACCAATGCCCGCACCCACGAGATCATCGCCTCGAACCTCGACCGTTCGCCGATGTACTCCGGGGTGATCGAGGGCATCGGCCCGCGCTACTGCCCGTCGATCGAGGACAAGATCCACCGCTTCGCCGACAAGGAAAGCCACCAGGTGTTCATCGAGCCGGAAGGCCTGACCACCCATGAGCTTTACCCCAACGGCATTTCGACCTCGCTGCCGTTCGACGTGCAGCTGCAGATCGTCCGCTCGATCCGCGGCATGGAAAACGCCCACATCGTGCGCCCGGGCTATGCCATCGAGTACGACTACTTCGACCCGCGCGACCTCAAGTACAGCCTCGAGACCAAGGTCATCGGCGGCCTGTTCTTCGCCGGCCAGATCAACGGCACCACCGGCTACGAAGAAGCCGGCGCCCAGGGCCTGCTGGCCGGGACCAACGCCGCGCTGCGCGCGCAGGGTCGCGAAAGCTGGTGTCCGCGCCGCGACGAGGCATACATCGGGGTACTGGTCGACGACCTGATCACCCTGGGTACCCAGGAGCCGTACCGCATGTTCACCTCGCGCGCCGAGTACCGGTTGATCCTGCGCGAGGACAACGCCGACCTGCGCCTGACCGAAAAGGGCCGCGAGCTGGGCCTGATCGACGACGCCCGCTGGGCCGCGTTCTGCGCCAAGCGCGAAGGCATCGAGCGTGAAGAACAACGCTTGAAGAGCACCTGGGTGCGTCCAGGCACCCCGCAGGGCCAGGCCATTGTGGATAAGTTCGGCACGCCACTGGCCCATGAGTACAGCCTGCTGAACCTGTTGGCACGTCCGGAGGTCGACTACGCTGGGCTGATCGAAGCGACCGGCGGCGAGCTGATCGATCCACAGGTCGCCGAGCAGGTCGAGATCAAGACCAAGTACGCCGGCTACATCGACCGCCAGCAGGAAGAGATCGCCCGTCTGCGCGCCAGCGAGGACACCCGCCTGCCTGTGGATATCGACTACACCACGATTTCCGGCCTGTCCAAGGAGATCCAGGGCAAGCTCGAGCAGACCCGCCCCGAGACCCTGGGCCAGGCGTCGCGCATTCCGGGTGTTACCCCGGCGGCGATTTCCCTGTTGCTGATTCACTTGAAAAAACGCGGCGCAGGCCGCGAATTGGAGCAAAGCGCTTGAGTTCCCTGGTCACCCCGCAACACGCCGAAGAGTTGTCCACAGGTGCGCGCCAGCTCGGTGTCGAGCTGAGCGCGCAGCAGCACGAACTGCTGCTGGGCTACCTGGCCCTGTTGATCAAATGGAACAAGGCCTACAACCTGACCGCGGTGCGCGACCCGAACGAAATGGTTTCGCGCCATCTGCTCGACAGCCTCAGCGTCATGCCGTTTATCCACAACGACACCCAGCGCTGGCTGGATGTCGGCAGTGGCGGCGGCATGCCGGGCATCCCGCTGGCCATCCTGCACCCGCACAAGCAGGTGACGGTGCTCGACAGCAACGGCAAGAAGACCCGCTTCCTCACCCAGGTGAAGATGGAGCTGAAACTGGACAACCTGACGGTTATCCACAGCCGGGTGGAAGAGGTCCAGCCCGAGCAGCCGTTCTGCGGGATCATCTCCCGGGCCTTCAGCAGCATGGAGAATTTCACCAACTGGACCCGCCACCTGGGTGACGCCCGCACGCAATGGCTTGCAATGAAGGGGCTGCATCCTGCCGATGAACTGGTAGCATTGCCCGCAGACTTCACAGTGGAAAGCGAGCAGGCCCTGACCGTTCCAGGTTGCCAGGGCCAGCGCCATCTGCTGATACTGCGCCGCAAGGCATGACTGGGAACACACGCAACAATGGCTAAGGTATTCGCAATCGCGAACCAGAAGGGTGGTGTGGGCAAGACCACCACCTGCATCAATCTCGCCGCATCGCTGGCCGCGACCAAGCGTCGCGTGCTGCTGATCGACCTCGATCCACAGGGCAACGCCACCATGGGCAGCGGTGTGGATAAACACGAGCTCGAGCATTCGGTGTACGACCTGCTGATCGGGGAATGCGACCTGGCCCAGGCCATGCACTATTCCGAGCATGGCGGCTTCCAGCTGCTGCCGGCCAACCGCGACCTCACCGCCGCCGAGGTGGTGCTGCTCGAGATGCAGATGAAGGAGAGCCGCCTGCGCAACGCGCTGGCGCCGATCCGCGAGAACTACGACTACATCCTCATCGATTGCCCGCCGTCGCTGTCGATGCTGACGCTCAACGCCCTGGTCGCCTCCGATGGCGTGATCATCCCCATGCAGTGCGAGTACTACGCGCTGGAAGGCTTGAGCGACCTTGTGGATAACATCAAGCGCATCGCCGCCCGGTTGAACCCGGCGCTGAAGATCGAGGGCCTGCTGCGGACCATGTACGACCCGCGCCTGAGCCTGAACAACGATGTTTCGGCGCAGCTCAAGGAGCACTTCGGCGACCAGCTGTACGACACGGTGATCCCGCGCAACATCCGCCTGGCCGAGGCGCCGAGCTTCGGCATGCCGGCACTGGCCTACGACAAGCAGTCCCGCGGCGCCCTGGCCTACCTGGCCCTGGCCGGGGAACTGGTACGCCGCCAGCGCCGTCCATCACGCACTGCACAAACAACTTAAGGAATCCGCATGGCCATCAAGAAACGCGGTCTCGGACGTGGGTTGGATGCACTGCTCAGTGGTCCTTCCGTCAGCGCGCTGGAAGCGCAGGCTGTCAAGATCGACCAGAAGGAACTGCAACAGCTGCCGGTCGAGCTGATCCAGCGCGGCAAGTACCAGCCGCGTCGGGACATGGACCCCGAGGCGCTCGAGGAACTGGCGCACTCGATCCGTCTGCACGGCGTCATGCAACCGATCGTGGTCCGCCCGATCGGCGACAACCGCTACGAGATCATCGCCGGTGAGCGGCGCTGGCGCGCCACCCAGCAGGCCGGGCTGGACACCGTCCCGGCCATGGTCCGCGAAGTGCCCGACGAAGCCGCCATCGCCATGGCGCTGATCGAGAACATCCAGCGCGAGGACCTCAACCCGCTGGAAGAAGCCCTGGCCTTGCAGCGCCTGCAGCAAGAGTTCGAGCTGACCCAGCAGCAAGTGGCCGATGCCGTCGGCAAGTCGCGGGTGACCGTGGCCAACTTGCTGCGCCTGATTTCGCTGCCCGAGGCGATCAAGACCATGCTCGCCCACGGCGACCTGGAGATGGGCCACGCCCGCGCCTTGCTCGGCCTTGGGGAAGATCGCCAGGAAGAAGGGGCGCGTCATGTTGTCGCACGCGGCCTCACCGTGCGCCAGACCGAGGCACTGGTGCGCCAGTGGCTCAACGGCAAACCTGAGCCGGTCGAATCGAGCAAACCTGATCCGGACATCGCGCGTCTCGAGCAGCGTCTGGCAGAGCGCCTGGGCTCCGCGGTGCAAATCCGCCATGGCAACAAGGGCAAGGGCCAGTTGGTTATCCGCTATAACTCGCTCGACGAGTTGCAAGGCGTGCTTGCTCACATCCGCTGAAACAATTCCCGTTGTAGCGCGCAGTCGGAAATCACTACCGAAGAGTTGAATAGGGGTTAATCCACCCCTATACTCTGCGCGCATTTTGTCGGCACAAATTATGCCAAGTCATTGCTGACGAGGCGGTCGACTTTCGAGGAGCAGTTGTGATGGAAATCCGCACGCCAAACCGCCTGCCTTTCCATCGCTGGGCGGTTTTCCCGGTTCTGCTGGCTCAATTTGTCGTGCTGCTGCTGGCAACCTTGGTGTTGTGGCAGTGGAAAGGGGTGGTCAGTGGATATTCAGGCCTTTGCGGAGGTTTGATTGCCTGGCTGCCCAATGTGTATTTCGCCTGGAAGGCTTTTCGCTTCAGCGGAGCCCGGGCGGCGCAGGCCATCGTCAAGTCGTTCTACGCAGGCGAGGCAGGCAAGATGATTTTGACGGCAGTGCTGTTTGCACTGACCTTCGCAGGAGTGAAGCCATTGGCGCCGTTGGCAGTATTCGGCGTCTTCGTGCTGACCCTTTTGGTCAGCTGGTTCGCGCCCCTGCTGATGAATAAAAGACTTTCGAGACCTTAGGGCGTTTGAGGCAACCATGGCAGAAGAAACCGCTTCGGGTTATATCCAGCACCACTTGCAGAACCTGACCTACGGTCAACTACCAGACGGCAGCTGGGGCTTCGCCCATTCGGCTGCAGAAGCCAAGGCAATGGGCTTCTGGGCGTTCCACCTGGACACCCTGGGCTGGTCCGTTGCGCTGGGTCTGATCTTCCTGTTCATCTTCCGCATGGCGGCCAAGAAGGCGACTTCCGGGCAACCGAGCGGTCTGCAGAACTTCGTGGAAGTGCTGGTGGACTTCGTCAACGGCAGCGTGAAGGACTCCTTCCACGGCCGTAGCCCGGTGATCGCCCCACTGGCGCTGACCATTTTCGTCTGGGTGTTCCTGATGAACGCCATCGACCTGGTACCGGTCGACTGGATTCCGCAGCTGGCCATCCTGATCTCCGGTGATCCACACATTCCGTTCCGCGCCGTGTCGACCACCGACCCGAACGCGACCCTGGCCATGGCCTTCAGCGTATTCGCCCTGATCATCTTCTACAGCATCAAGGTCAAGGGCCTGGGCGGCTTCATCGGCGAGCTGACCCTGCACCCGTTCGGCAGCAAGAACATCTTCGTGCAGATCCTGCTGATTCCGGTCAACTTCCTGCTCGAATTCGTCACCCTGATCGCCAAGCCGATCTCGCTGGCACTGCGTCTGTTCGGCAACATGTACGCCGGCGAGCTGGTGTTCATCCTGATCGCGGTGATGTTCGGCGCCGGTATCCTGTGGCTCAGCGGCCTGGGTATCGTGCTGCAGTGGGCGTGGGCAGTGTTCCACATCCTGATCATCACCCTGCAAGCTTTCATCTTCATGATGCTGACCATCGTCTACCTGTCGATGGCCCACGAAGATAACCATTAAGACCGCCTGGCGTGTCTGATAGCCTTCCCCGCCGGTTTGGGGGGAGGGCTTAAAAAGTCCGCAAGGGCATGCTGTACCAAACGATTTGTTTTACCGCTTCAAACTAAAAACCTAACCAATACGACGTAAAAGTCGGGAGGAAAGATGGAAACTGTAGTTGGTCTGACCGCTATCGCTGTTGCTCTGCTGATCGGCCTGGGTGCTCTGGGTACCGCCATTGGTTTCGGCCTGCTGGGCGGCAAATTCCTGGAAGGCGCTGCTCGCCAGCCAGAAATGGTTCCGATGCTGCAGGTCAAAATGTTCATCGTTGCCGGCCTGCTCGACGCCGTGACCATGATCGGTGTTGGTATCGCTCTGTTCTTCACCTTCGCAAACCCCTTCGTTGGTCAGATCGCCGGCTAATCACTCGTTTTTTACGAGTTGATTGCTGTGATGAACAAAGACCGAGCGAGGTGTTGGCGTGAACATTAATGCAACCCTGATTGGCCAATCCGTTGCTTTCCTGATTTTTGTACTCTTCTGCATGAAGTACGTATGGCCTCCGGTCATCACTGCTCTGCAAGAGCGTCAAAAGAAGATTGCCGACGGCTTGGACGCTGCCAACCGCGCAGCTCGCGACCTGGAGCTGGCCCAAGAGAAAGCGGGTCAGCAACTGCGTGAAGCGAAGGCACAGGCAGCCGAAATCATTGAGCAAAGCAAGAAACGCGCTGCTCAGCTTGTCGAGGAAGCCCGTGAACAGGCCCGCGTCGAAGCTGACCGTGTGAAGGCTCAGGCTCAAGCCGAGATCGAACAGGAACTGAACAGCGTCAAAGACGCCCTGCGTGCCCAAGTGGGTGCCCTGGCCGTTGGCGGTGCTGAAAAGATCCTTGGCGCCACAATCGATCAAAACGCGCATGCGGAGCTGGTTAACAAACTGGCCGCTGAAATTTAAGCGAGGGCGATCATGGCAGAACTGACCACGTTGGCCCGACCTTACGCTAAGGCTGCCTTCGAGCATGCCCAGGCCCATCAGCAACTGGCCAATTGGTCAGCCATGCTCGGCCTGGCTGCTGCGGTGTCGCAAGACGACACCATGCAGCGCCTGCTCAAGGCCCCGCAACTGACTAGCGCAGAAAAGGCCGCCGCATTCATTGAAGTGTGCGGTGACAAGTTTGACGCCAAGGCACAGAATTTCATTCATGTTGCCGCGGAAAACGAACGTCTCCTGCTTCTGCCGGAGATTTCGACTCTGTTCGACCTGTACAAGGCCGAGCAAGAGAAGTCCGTGGACGTGGAAGTCACCAGTGCTTTTGCGTTGAACCAAGAACAGCAAGACAAACTCGCCAAGGTTCTCAGTGCACGGTTAGGCCAGGAAGTGCGCCTGCACGCGTCGGAGGATGCCAGCCTGATCGGCGGCGTCGTCATCCGCGCTGGCGACCTGGTAATCGACGGTTCGGTTCGCGGGAAAATCGCGAAACTGGCCGAAGCCTTGAAATCTTGAGTTTGAAGGGGCAGCAGAGCAATGCAGCAACTCAATCCTTCCGAAATTAGTGAAATCATCAAGGGCCGCATCGACAACCTCGATGTCGGCTCCCAAGCCCGTAACGAAGGTACCGTCGTTTCGGTTTCCGACGGCATCGTGCGGATCCACGGTCTGGCCGACGTCATGTACGGCGAAATGATCGAGTTCCCTGGCAGCGTATTCGGCATGGCCCTGAACCTGGAGCAAGACTCCGTAGGTGCAGTGATCCTGGGTGCCTATGACACCCTCGCCGAAGGCATGAGCGCCAAGTGCACCGGTCGCATCCTGGAAGTTCCGGTTGGTAAGGAACTGCTGGGTCGCGTCGTCGACGCACTGGGTAACCCGATCGACGGCAAAGGTCCTCTGGGCAACACCCAGACCGACGCGGTCGAGAAAGTCGCTCCAGGCGTGATCTGGCGTAAGTCGGTAGACCAGCCTGTACAGACTGGCTACAAGTCCGTCGACGCCATGATCCCTGTCGGCCGTGGCCAGCGCGAGCTGATCATCGGTGACCGTCAGATCGGCAAGACCGCCATGGCCATCGACGCCATCATCAACCAGAAAGACTCCGGTATTTTCTGTGTTTATGTTGCAGTCGGCCAGAAGCGTTCCACCGTTGCCAACATCGTTCGCAAGCTGGAAGAAGCCGGCGCCCTGGCCAACACCATCGTGGTCGTTGCCAGTGCTTCGGAATCCGCCGCACTGCAGTTCCTGGCGCCTTACGCCGGCTGCACCATGGGCGAGTTCTTCCGTGACCGCGGCGAAGACGCCCTGATCGTTTACGATGACCTGTCCAAGCAGGCCGTTGCCTACCGTCAGATCTCCCTGCTGCTGCGCCGTCCACCAGGACGTGAAGCGTACCCAGGCGACGTGTTCTATCTCCACTCCCGTCTGCTGGAGCGTGCATCGCGCGTTTCCGAAGAGTACGTCGAGAAGTTCACCAACGGTGCCGTAACTGGCAAGACTGGCTCGCTGACCGCTCTGCCGATCATCGAAACCCAGGCTGGCGACGTTTCCGCGTTCGTTCCGACCAACGTGATCTCGATCACCGACGGTCAGATCTTCCTGGAATCGGCCATGTTCAACGCAGGCATCCGTCCTGCCGTTAACGCCGGTGTGTCGGTATCCCGTGTTGGTGGTGCCGCCCAGACCAAGATCATCAAGAAGCTGTCCGGTGGTATCCGTACCGCCCTGGCCCAGTACCGTGAACTGGCGGCCTTCGCCCAGTTCGCTTCGGACCTGGACGAGGCTACCCGCAAGCAGCTGGAGCATGGTCAGCGCGTTACCGAGCTGATGAAGCAGAAGCAGTACGCGCCAATGTCGATCGCCGACATGGCTCTGTCGCTGTACGCCGCTGAGCGTGGTTTCCTGACCGACGTAGAAGTCTCCAAGGTTGGCAGCTTCGAGCAAGCGCTGATTGCCTACTTCAACCGTGATCACGCCGAACTGATGGCCAAGATCAACGTGAAGGGTGACTTCAACGACGAAATCGACGCTGGCATGAAAGCCGGTATCGAGAAGTTCAAGGCCACCCAGACCTGGTAAGCCGCAGCGGGGGCCCCGGCCCCCGCTTGCTAACCTGATAGGTGATACATGGCAGGCGCAAAAGAGATTCGCAGTAAGATTGCGAGCATCAAAAGCACGCAAAAAATTACCAGCGCCATGGAGAAAGTGGCGGTCAGCAAGATGCGCAAGGCACAAATGCGCATGGCTGCTAGCCGTCCTTACGCGGAGCGTATCCGCCAGGTGATCGGTCATCTGGCCAACGCCAACCCGGAATACCGCCACCCGTTCATGATCGAGCGCCCTGTAAAGCGCGCCGGTTATATCGTGGTGAGCAGTGACCGTGGTCTGTGCGGTGGCTTGAATACCAACCTGTTCAAGGCCCTGGTCAAGGACATGAACGAAAACCGCGAACAGGGCGTTGAAATCGACCTGTGCGTGATCGGCAGCAAGGGTGCGACTTTCTTCCGCATCTTTGGCGGCAACGTCGTAGCCGCGATCAGCCACCTGGGCGAAGAGCCATCGATCAATGATCTGATCGGCTCCGTCAAAGTGATGCTGGACGCCTACCTGGACGGCCGTATCGATCGCCTCTCGGTGGTTTCGAACAAGTTCATCAACACCATGACCCAAAAACCGACGGTAGAGCAGTTGGTACCGTTGGTGGCAACCCCGGATCAGGAACTCAAGCACCACTGGGACTACCTGTACGAACCCGACGCAAAAGAGCTGCTGGACGGCTTGATGGTGCGTTACGTGGAGTCGCAGGTGTACCAGGCGGTGGTCGAGAACAACGCTGCTGAACAAGCGGCCCGGATGATCGCCATGAAGAACGCCACAGACAACGCCGGTGATTTGATCAAAGAGCTTCAGTTGATCTACAACAAGGCGCGTCAGGCTGCGATCACCCAGGAGATCTCGGAAATCGTCGGCGGCGCTGCCGCGGTTTAACGGTTCAAAAATTCAGAGGATCCAGCTATGAGTAGCGGACGTATCGTTCAAATCATCGGCGCCGTCATCGACGTGGAATTCCCACGTGATGCCGTGCCGAGTGTTTACAACGCGCTGAAAGTACAAGGCGCGGAAACCACCCTGGAAGTTCAGCAGCAGCTGGGCGACGGCGTGGTTCGTACCATTGCGATGGGCTCGACCGAAGGTCTGAAGCGCGGTCTGGATGTCGTCGACACCAAGGCTGCCATCTCGGTACCTGTCGGCAAGGCAACCCTGGGCCGTATCATGGACGTCCTGGGCAACCCGATCGACGAAGCCGGCCCGATCGGCGAAGAAGAGCGTCGCGGTATCCACCAGCCAGCGCCTTCGTTCTCGGACCAGGCAGGCGGCAACGACCTGCTGGAAACCGGCATCAAGGTTATCGACCTGGTCTGCCCGTTCGCCAAGGGTGGTAAGGTTGGTCTGTTCGGTGGTGCCGGCGTCGGCAAGACCGTGAACATGATGGAACTGATCCGTAACATCGCCATGGAACACAGCGGTTATTCCGTGTTCGCTGGTGTGGGTGAGCGTACTCGTGAGGGTAACGACTTCTACCACGAGATGAAGGACTCCAACGTTCTCGACAAGGTAGCGCTGGTCTACGGTCAGATGAACGAGCCACCAGGAAACCGTCTGCGCGTAGCGCTGACCGGCCTGACCATGGCTGAGAAGTTCCGTGACGAAGGTAACGACGTTCTGCTGTTCGTCGACAACATCTATCGTTACACCCTGGCCGGTACCGAAGTATCCGCACTGCTGGGCCGTATGCCTTCGGCAGTAGGTTACCAGCCGACCCTGGCCGAAGAGATGGGCGTTCTGCAAGAGCGTATCACTTCGACCAAGGAAGGTTCGATCACCTCCGTCCAGGCCGTATACGTACCTGCGGACGACCTGACCGACCCGTCGCCAGCGACCACCTTCGCCCACTTGGACGCCACTGTCGTTCTGTCCCGTGACATCGCTTCCCTGGGTATCTACCCAGCGGTCGACCCACTGGACTCGACTTCGCGCCAGCTGGACCCGAACGTGATCGGCACCGAGCACTACGAGACCGCTCGTGGCGTTCAGTATGTTCTGCAGCGCTACAAAGAGCTGAAGGACATCATCGCGATCCTGGGTATGGACGAACTGTCCGAAGCCGACAAGCAACTGGTTGCCCGCGCTCGTAAGATCCAGCGCTTCCTGTCGCAGCCGTTCTTCGTGGCCGAAGTCTTCACCGGCTCGCCAGGCAAGTACGTTTCGCTCAAGGACACCATCGCTGGCTTCAGCGGCATCCTCAAAGGTGACTACGACCACCTGCCAGAACAAGCGTTCTACATGGTCGGCAGCATCGACGAAGCGATCGAGAAAGCCAAGAAACTGTAATCCCGGCGCCCCGCAAGGGGCGCTAATCAGGTTGAGGCAAGCAGATGGCTATGACAGTCCATTGCGATATCGTCAGCGCGGAAGGAGAGATCTTTTCCGGCCTGGTCGAGATGGTAGTAGCGCACGGCAACCTGGGCGATCTGGGTATCGCTCCAGGCCACGCGCCGCTGATCACCAATCTCAAGCCTGGTCCGATCACGCTGACCAAGCAAGGTGGCGATCGTGAGGTGTTCTACATCTCCGGTGGTTTCCTCGAAGTGCAGCCGAACATGGTCAAGGTTCTTGCCGACACCGTGCAGCGCGCTGCCGATCTGGACGAAGCTCAGGCTCAGGAAGCCCTCAAGGCTGCTGAGAATGCTCTGAACGCGAAAAGCTCGGACTTCGACTACGGTGCTGCTGCCGCACGTCTGGCCGAGGCTGCAGCTCAGCTGCGTACTGTCCAGCAATTGCGCAAAGGCAAGTAATCCGGCCCTGGCCGCTTACTTTCGCTGCGATTGAGTTAAAGGGTAGCCTCGGCTACCCTTTTTCTTTTTCTAAAAATTCCCTTTTTGGTCACGTCCCTGACCGCTCAGGATTGGTAGCCAGTCAATGTCCCTCGATATCGTCATCCTCGCCGCCGGCCAAGGTACCCGCATGCGCTCGGCGCTGCCCAAGGTGCTGCACCCGGTAGCCGGCAACTCCATGCTCGGTCATGTTATCCACAGCGCGCGCCAACTGCAGCCCAAGGGCATTCACGTGGTCATTGGCCATGGCGCCGAGCGGGTGCGCGAGCGCCTGGCTGCGGACGACCTGAATTTCGTCATGCAGGACAAGCAACTGGGCACCGGCCATGCCGTGGCCCAGGCACTGCCTGCCATTACCGCCGACACCGTGCTGGTGTTGTATGGCGATGTGCCGTTGATCGAGGTGGAAACCCTGCAGCGCCTGCTGGCCAAGGTCAGCGCCAGCCAGCTGGGCCTGTTGACGGTGAACCTGGCCGACCCCAGCGGTTATGGCCGAATCGTTCGGGACGCCCAGGGCCAGGTCACGGCGATCGTCGAGCACAAGGACGCCAGCGAGGCGCAGAAGGCGATCAAGGAAGGCAACACCGGCATTCTCGCCATGCCGGCGGCGCGCCTGGCCGACTGGATGGGGCGCTTGTCCAACAACAACGCCCAGGGCGAGTACTACCTGACCGATGTCATCGCCATGGCCGTGGCCGATGGCCTGGTGGTCGCCACCGAACAGCCCCACGACCCGATGGAAGTGCAGGGCGCCAACGACCGCCGCCAGCTGGCCGAGCTCGAGCGCCATTACCAGCTGCGCGAAGGCCGCCGCCTCATGGCCCTGGGCGTGACCTTGCGTGATCCGGCGCGCTTCGATGTGCGTGGCGAAGTGACCGTGGGCCGCGACGTACTTATCGATATCAACGTGATCCTCGAAGGCCAGGTGGTCATCGAGGACGACGTGCAGATCGGCCCGAACTGCGTGATCAAGGACAGCACCCTGCGCAAGGGCGTGGTGATCAAGGCCAACAGCCATATCGAAGGCGCGGTGATGGGCGAGGGCAGCGATGCCGGCCCGTTCGCGCGCCTGCGTCCGGGTAGCGTGCTCGAGGCCCGTGCCCATGTGGGTAACTTCGTCGAGCTGAAGAACGCGCACCTGGGCGAAGGCGCCAAGGCCGGTCACCTGAGCTATCTGGGCGATGCCGAGATCGGCGCGCGCAGCAACATCGGTGCTGGCACCATCACCTGCAACTACGACGGCGCCAACAAGTTCCGTACGGTGATGGGCGAGGACGTGTTCATCGGCTCCAACAACTCGCTGGTGGCGCCTGTGCAAATCCAGGCCGGGGCCACCACTGCGGCGGGTTCGACCATCACCCAGACGGTCGAGGCCGGGCAGCTGGGCGTGGCGCGGGCGCGTCAGCGCAATATCGAAGGCTGGAAGCGGCCGGAGAAGCTCAAGAAGAGCTGAGTTATCCACAGCGGTTTCGCTCGAAGGCCGGCTTATGTGAATAAGCCGGCTTTTTCTTGGGTGCCGTACCGCGGCCCTTGTGTAGGAGCGGCCTTGTGTCGCGAAGGCCGCGAAGCGGCCCCGGCGATCTATGCGGCGCCGCTGAAACCTGGGGCCGCTGCGCGCCCCATCGCGACGCAAGGCCGCTCCTACAGGAACCGTGTCAGGGCAGAGAAAAACTATCCACAGCGCAGCGGCAGCTTGACGAATCGTTCATCTTAGGTTTTGATTGCACTACTTATCTTTCGAATCGAAACTTAAAACCGAAATGTCGAAACGTAATACCCCCCAGCGTCGTCACAATATCCTCACCTTGCTCAATGAGCAGGGCGAGGTGAGCGTCGACGCCCTGGCCAAGCGTTTCGAAACTTCCGAAGTGACCATTCGCAAGGACCTCGCCGCCCTGGAAGCCAACGGCCTGCTGCTGCGCCGCTACGGCGGCGCGGTGACCATGCCCCAGGAACTGCTGGGCGACAACGTCCAGCCGGTGTCCCTGTACAAGCAGGCCATTGCCCGCGCGGCGGTGGGGCGCATCCGCGAACACGCGCGCATCATCATCGACAGTGGCAGCACCACGGCCGCGATGATCCCGCAGCTCGGGCGCCAGCCAGGCCTGGTGGTAATGACCAACTCGCTCAATGTAGCCCGGGCCATCAGCGAACAAGAGCACGAGCCGGTGCTGCTGATGACCGGCGGCACCTGGGACCCGCACTCGGAGTCGTTCCAGGGCCAGGTCGCCGAGCAGGTACTACGCTCATACGACTTCGACCAACTGTTCATCGGTGCCGATGGCATCGACCTGGAGCGTGGCACCACCACCTTCAACGAACTGCTGGGGTTGAGCCGGGTCATGGCCGAAGTGGCCCGCGAGGTGATCGTCATGGTCGAGTCGGACAAGGTCGGCCGCAAGATCCCCAACCTCGAGCTGCCCTGGGGCAGCGTCAACACCCTGATTACCGATGACCGCCTGCCTGCCGAGGCACGCGAGCGGATTCAAGCCCGCGGCATCAACCTTATCTGCGCCGCTATCAGCTAGGAGCAACAACATATGTGTGGAATCGTCGGTGCCGTTGCCGAGCGCAATATCACAGCCATCCTCATCGAAGGCCTCAAGCGCCTGGAATACCGCGGTTATGACAGCGCCGGCCTGGCCGTGCTGACCGCGCAGGGCGGGCTTGAGCGCCGCCGCCGCATCGGCAAGGTCAGCGAGCTGGAGGCCGCTGTGGCCGCCGAGCCGCTGGCCGGGCAACTGGGCATCGCCCACACCCGTTGGGCGACCCATGGCGCACCGACCGAGGGCAATGCCCACCCGCATTTCTCCGGCCAGCAGGTGGCGGTGGTGCACAACGGCATCATCGAGAACCACGAAGCGCTGCGTGAAGAGCTCAAGGGCCTGGGTTACGTGTTCAGTTCGCAGACCGACACCGAGGTCATCGTCCACCTGATCCATCACCTGCTCAAGAGCATCCCGGACCTGGCCGACGCGCTCAAGGCTGCGGTCAAGCGCCTGCACGGCGCCTACGGCCTGGCGGTGATCAGCGCCAGCCAGCCTGACCGCCTGGTCGCCGCCCGTAGCGGCAGCCCGTTGGTGATCGGCCTGGGCCTGGGTGAGAACTTCCTGGCCTCCGACCAGTTGGCCCTGCGCCAGGTCACCGACCGCTTCATGTACCTGGAAGAAGGCGACATCGCCGAGATCCGCCGTGACCAGGTCAGCATCTGGGACCAGGCCGGTCGCCCGGTGCAGCGCGAGACCGTGCAGTACCACGAAGGCGCCGAAGCCGCTGACAAGGGTGTGTACCGTCACTTCATGCTCAAGGAGATCCACGAGCAACCGAGCGTGGTACAACGCACCCTCGAAGGCCGCCTGGGCAAGGACCACGTGATGGTCCAGGCCTTCGGCCCGAATGCCGCCGAGCTGTTCGCCAAGGTGCGCAACGTGCAGATCGTCGCCTGCGGCACCAGCTATCACGCCGGCATGGTCGCCCGTTACTGGCTCGAAAGCCTGGCCGGCATCCCTTGCCAGGTGGAAGTGGCCAGTGAGTTCCGCTACCGCAAGGTGGTGGTGCAGCCAGACACCCTGTTCGTCTCCATTTCCCAGTCGGGCGAGACCGCCGACACCCTGGCGGCCCTGCGCAATGCCAAGGAGCTGGGTTTCCTTGGCAGCCTGGCGATCTGCAACGTCGGTATCAGTTCGCTGGTGCGTGAATCCGACCTGACCCTGCTGACCCTGGCCGGCCCGGAGATCGGTGTGGCCTCGACCAAGGCCTTCACCACCCAGCTGGTATCGCTGATGCTGCTGACCCTGGCCCTGGGCCAGGTGCGCGGCACCCTGGCTGCCGGCGTCGAAGCCGAGCTGGTGGACGAACTGCGCCGCCTGCCGGCCCGCCTGGGTGAAGCCCTGGCCATGGACGCTGTGGTCGAGAAGACCGCCGAGCTGTTCGCCGACAAGCACCACACCCTGTTCCTCGGCCGCGGCGCGCAATACCCGGTGGCGATGGAAGGTGCGCTCAAGCTCAAGGAAATCTCCTATATCCACGCCGAAGCCTACCCGGCCGGCGAGCTCAAGCACGGCCCGCTGGCGCTGGTGGACAGCGATATGCCGGTGGTCACTGTGGCGCCGAACAACGAGCTGCTGGAAAAGCTCAAGTCGAACCTGCAGGAAGTCCGCGCCCGCGGCGGTGAGCTGGTGGTGTTTGCCGACGAGCAGGCTGGCATGAGCAACGGCGAGGGCACCCACGTGATCAATGTCCCGCACATCAACGATGCGCTGGCGCCGATCCTCTACACCATCCCGCTGCAGTTGCTGTCGTACTACGTTGCCGTGCTCAAGGGCACCGACGTCGACCAGCCGCGCAACCTGGCCAAGTCGGTGACGGTGGAGTAACACTGCGGCAGTGGTTGTGCCGTATCAATCACAACCCCCGGTCAGCCGGGGGTTTTTCGTTCTCAGGATGAGCAATAAAGATGTTGATGAAACTGGCGCCGAAAAGGCCGCGCAGCCTGCGCAAGTTCTACCTGTCGATAGGCGCGACGCTGGTAATCATGGTGGTCGGCCGCTATTACGCGCTCAAGGCCGAGAAACAACGGGCCGAGCAGCAGGCGCAGTGGATAGAGCAGGTGCTGCAGGTGAACAGCACGCTGCCCAGGCAGATCGATGCGGTCACCCAGCTTGTGCGGGTCGAGTTCGTCTGGGGGGATACCTTGCTCTATGTCTATCACGTTGGCCTGAGCGCCAACCTGCCGTGGGAGCGCCGGGCGAAGATGCAGGAGCGAGCCAGCCAGCAGCTGGAGCAGCTGGCTTGCAAGGAGCCGCAAATGCTCGAAGCGATGCGCAGGTTCAAGCTCCGCCAGAAACATCTTTATGTCGCAGACGAAGCGGGCGAGTTGTTCCACGTCGAGCTGCGGCCCGACAAGCTGGCCTGCACGAGCTGACGAGCGCCGTGATGTTCATCGCAAGCTCGTCGTTATAGGAAAATTCTGTACGCCGTATCCGGCATGGATCAATGTTTTCCCCCGGTGTTTGCCCTAACGTCCCCCGACCCATCAGTCATCAAGGACGACAGGAAATGCAGACGCTGCAACGAAAGCACGATATCCAGCCATTGGAAGGCGCCGAAATGACCCTTCTGGTCAATGGCTTGCCGGCGGTGGCCAGCGCCGGGGAAACCGTCCTCAGCGTGCTCAACGCGGTAGGTCTGCGCCAGGTGGCGCGCAATGATCACGGCCAGCTCAGCGGTGCCTACTGTGGCATGGGCGTCTGCCATTGCTGCCTGGTCCAGATCGATGGCCGCCCCAAGCGGCGCGCCTGCCAGACTGTAGTGCGGCCCGGCATGCGTATCGAGACCGAGGTGAACCGCGTGCAAGAGGAGGCCCATTCATGAGCCTTCGTCCAGTGATCGTCGGCGGTGGTTCGGCCGGCATGGGCGCGGCCATCGAGTTGGCCGACCATGGTGTGGACTGCCTGCTGTTCGACGAGGCTTCCCGTCCCGGTGGCGTGGTCTATCGCGGCCCGCTGCGCGCCGGTGTCGACCTGGGCTACCTCGGCCCGCGCTACACCAAGGCGCTGAATAAACTGCACGAGGATTTCGCGGCGAGTGCCGCGCATGTCGACCTGCGTTTGAACCACCGGGTGGTCGGTGGTGACGACCAGCGCCTGATGGTGCTCGACGCCGACGAGCGCCTGCACGAGATCGAATACTCGCACCTGCTGCTGGCCGCCGGTTGTCACGAACGCAACGTGCCGTTCCCCGGCTGGACCCTGCCTGGGGTGATCCTGCTCGGAGGCCTGCAGTTGCAGATCAAGAGCGGCGTGGTCAAGCCGCTGGGCAGCACCTTGATTGCCGGTACCGGGCCGCTGCTGCCGCTGGTGGCCTGCCAGCTGCACGCCGCTGGCGCCAAGGTCGCCGGGGTGTACGAAGCCTGCTCGTTCAACCGCATCGCCAAGGAAAGCCTGGCGCTGATGAACAAGCCGCAGCTGTTCCTCGATGGCCTGAGCATGCTTGCCTACATGAAGCTCAACGGCATCCCCATGCACTACGGCTGGGGCGTGGTGGGCGCCACCGGCGAGGATGAACTGCAAGAGGTCAGCGTCGCGCCCTACACCCAGGACTGGAAACCGGACATGTCCCGCGTCCAGCGCGAGCAGGTGCGTACCCTGGCGGTTGGCTATGGCTTCATCCCGCGTACCCAGCTCAGCCAGCAGCTGGGCCTGGAACATGGCTTCAGCGAAGACGGCTACCTGCGTGCCGAATGCAACGTCTGGCAGCAGAGCAGCCGGCCGAACATCCACCTGGCCGGCGACATGGCCGGGATTCGTGGGGGCGAGGCGGCGATGCTCACCGGGCGAATCGCCGCGGTGTCGATGCTCCAGCAAATGGGCAAGCTCGATGCCGAGCAGGCCATCGAATTGCGTGAGCGCTACCTGGGCAAGCTGGCGGCGATCAAGCGCTTCCGCTCCGGGGTGGAGCGCTACACCGCCCGCGGCGCCGCGCAGGTCGAGCTGCCGCAGGCCGACACGGTGATCTGCCGTTGCGAGCACGTCACCCGCGAGCAGATCGACCTGGCCCTGGAGCAGGGCGTCGAGGACATGGCCAGCCTGAAGATGCGCACCCGGGTGAGCATGGGCGACTGCCAGGGCCGCATGTGCGTCGGCTATTGCAGTGATCGCTTGCGCAGCAGCACCGGGCGCAAGGACGTGGGCTGGCTGCGTCCGCGTTTCCCGGTCGACCCGATTCCATTTTCCGCATTCGAACAACTGGGCACGGAGGCCTGAGCATGAACAAGACCTACGACATCATCATTGCCGGCGGTGGCGTGATCGGCGCGTCCTGCGCCTACCAACTGTCCAAGCGCGGCAACCTGAAGATCGCCCTGATCGACTGCAAGCGCCCAGGCAATGCCACCCGCGCCTCGGCCGGCGGGCTGTGGGCGATCGGCGAATCGGTGGGGTTGGGTTGCGGGGTGATCTTCTTTCGCATGATGTCTTCGCGCAGCAAGCGCGAGGCCAACGGCGCGGCGGTGGTGGTCGACTCGAGCACCCCGCACATCCTGCCGGAATGCTTCTTCGACTTCGCCTTGCAGTCCAACGCGATTTATCCACAGCTGCACCAGGAGCTGATCGAGCGCCATGGCATGGACTTCAAGTTCGAGCGCACCGGCCTCAAGTACATCATCCAGGACGAAGAGGACCAGCTGTACGCCGAGCATATCGTCAAGCAGATCCCGCACCTGGCCGACCAGGTGCGCTGGCTCGACCGTGATGCGCTGCGCGCATCGGAGCCGGCGGTGACCCTCAAAGCCAATGGCGCGCTGGAGTTCCTCTGCGATCACCAGGTCAGCCCGTTCCGCCTGGGCGATGCCTACATGGAGGCGGCGCGGCAGAACGGTGTCGATCTGTACCCCAACGTGAACATCACCGGCGTGCTGCATGAAGGCTCACGGATCAAGGGCGTGCGTACCGCCGAGGCCGGTGAGTTCCATTGCGGCACATTGATCAATGCCGCTGGCGCCTGGGCAGCGGAACTGAGCGAGTGGGCGACCGGGGAGAGCATTCCGGTGAAACCGGTGAAAGGCCAGATCGTGCTGACCGAGCGCCTGCCCAAGCTGCTCGATGGCTGTATCACCACCAGCGATTGCTACATGGCGCAGAAGGACAACGGCGAGATCCTGATCGGCAGTACCACCGAGGAGAAGGGCTTCGACGTCAGCAACACCTTCCCGGAGATCAATGGCCTGGTGCAGGGCGCGATCCGCTGTGTGCCGCAGCTGGCGCAGGTGAACCTGAAGCGCACCTGGGCCGGCTTGCGCCCGGGTTCGCCGGACGAGCTGCCGATCCTTGGGCCTGTGGATAATGTCGAGGGTTATTTCAACGCCTGTGGACATTTCCGTACCGGGATCCTCACCTCGGCAATTACCGGGGTGTTGCTCGATAAAGTTGTCCACAATGAGGCGTTGCCGCTGGATATCACGCCGTTCCTGGCGTCGCGCTTCCGTGAAACTGTGGATAAACAGCAAGCCCACGGCTGACAGTACCGCTAGCAAGGCCGGCGCCTACTCACCCGGTAGGCGCCAGCCTTGCTGGCGAAACAAGCACCGCGGTAGAGGGCCACCGGGGTGCGAGGCCTTGGCTCAGATCTGCATTGCCTTGCCATCCACATTCATTGCCGCCTGGCGCAAGGCCTCGGAGCGGGTCGGGTGAGGGTGGCAGGTAAGGGCAATGTCCTCGGCCGAGGCCGAGAACTCCATCGCCACGCAGAACTCGCCGATCATCTCGCTCACGCTTGGGCCGACCAGGTGCACGCCCAGCACTTCATCGGTCGTGGCATCGGCGATGACCTTGGCGAAGCCTTCGGTCTCATGGTTGATCTTGGCGCGGCTGTTGGCGGTGAAGGGGAACTTGCCGACCTTGTAGGCGCGGCCCTCGGCCTTGAGCTGCTCTTCGGTCTTGCCGACGCTGGCCAGTTCCGGGCGGGTGTAGATGACGCCCGGGATGAGGTTGTAGTTGACCTCGTGAGGCTTGCCGGCGATGCGTTCGATGCACGACACCGCTTCATCCTCGGCCTTGTGCGCCAGCATCGGGCCGGAGGTGACGTCGCCGATCACCCAGATCCCGGGCACCGTGCTGCGGTGGTGGTCGTTGGCGAGCATGCCGCGCTTGTCGGTGGCCAATCCGACGCTTTCCAGGTTCAAGCCCTGGGTGTACGGGCGGCGACCGATGGCCACCAGCACGTAGTCGGCTTGCAAGGTTTCGGCGGTGCCACCGGCGGCTGGCTCCAGGACCAGGCTGACGCCATCGGCCGAGGCCGTGGCCTGGGTCACCTTGCTGCCCAGCTTGAAGGTCATGCCTTGCTTGGCCAGGGCCTTCTGCAGGGTCTTGGCGGTTTCCTCGTCGGTGCCTGGGCAGATGCGGTCCAGGTACTCGATCACCGTTACCTCGGCGCCCAGGCGCCGCCAGACCGAACCCAGCTCCAGGCCGATCACGCCGGCACCGATCACGATCAGGTGCTTGGGCACCTGCGGCAACGACAGCGCGCCGGTGGAGTCGATGATGCGCTGGTTATCGATGGTTACCCCTGGCAGAGGCGTGGGCTCGGAGCCGGTGGCGATGACGATGTCCTTGGCCTGCAGGGTGGTTTCGCTGCCATCCTCGGCCTTGACGATGACCTTGCCGACGCCGTCCAGGCGGCCCCAGCCCTTGACCCAGTCGACCTTGTTCTTGCGCAACAGGTACTCGATGCCCTTGGTCAGGCCGGTCACGCTTTGGTCTTTCTGTTTCATCATCTGGGCCAGGTTGAGGGTCGGCTTGACCTCGATCCCCAGGTGGGCGAATTCCTCGCCGCTGGCGGCCTCATACAGCTCGGAGGCGTGCAGCAGTGCCTTGGACGGCATGCAGCCGACGTTCAGGCAGGTGCCGCCGAGGGTAGAACGCCCCTCGACGCAGGCCACGCTCAGGCCCAGCTGGCCGGCACGAATCGCCGCGTTGTAGCCGCCGGGGCCGCCGCCGATGATCACCACGTCATAGGATTTCATGGGTTTTACTCCGAGAGTGTGAGGAAGCGAAGAGGGCACAAGGTTAATCTGCGAGCGGTAGATTGTATACAATCTGTTGATTGCCCCGATCCACAGCGGCTCGACCATCGTCGTGTTTCACGGAAACTTCCTACGAATGAACTACCCTGATCCGGTGGCGTCCGACAAAAGAGGTGTGACGCCCGGTATCAACGAAAGGGAGGGTCATGAATGCTTGCGCAACTTCCACCCGCGTTGCAGAGCCTGCACTTACCTTTGCGCGTCAAGCTGTGGGACGGCAACCAGTTCGACCTGGGGCCCAGCCCGCAGGTCACCATCCTGGTCAAGGAACCCCAACTGATCGCCCAGCTCACCCACCCTAATCTGAATGAACTGGGTTCTGCCTTCGTCGAAGGCAAGCTGGAACTGGAAGGCGATATCGGCGAGGTCATCCGGGTCTGCGACGAGTTGAGCGAAGCCTTGCTCACAGATGAAGAGGAAGACTCGCCAACCCGCACCGCCCATGACAAGTCCACCGACGCCGAAGCCATTTCCTACCACTACGACCTGTCCAACGCGTTCTATCAACTGTGGCTCGATCCGGACATGGCCTATTCCTGCGCCTACTTCAAGGAGCCGGATAACACCCTGGCCCAGGCCCAGCAGGACAAGTTCGACCACCTGTGCCGCAAGCTGCGCGTGCAGGCCGGTGACTACCTGCTCGATGTCGGCTGCGGCTGGGGCGGGCTGGCGCGTTTTGCCGCCCGCGAGTACGGCGCCAAGGTGTTCGGCATCACCCTGAGCAAGGAGCAGCTCAAGCTCGGTCGCCAGCGGGTCAAGGAGGAGGGCCTGGCCGACAAGGTCGAGCTGCAGGTTCTCGACTATCGCGACCTGCCCCAGGACGGTCGCTTCGACAAGGTGGTCAGCGTCGGCATGTTCGAACATGTCGGCCACGCCAACCTCGAACTGTATTGCCAGCGGTTGTTCGGCGCGGTGCGTGAAGGGGGCCTGGTGATGAACCATGGCATCACCGCCAAGCATGTCGATGGCCGTCCGGTCGGGCGCGGCGCCGGTGACTTCATCGACCGCTATGTGTTCCCCCATGGCGAGCTGCCGCATATCTCGATGATCAGCGCGCGGATCTGCGAAGCGGGCCTGGAGGTGGTCGACGTCGAGAGCCTGCGCCTGCACTACGCCAAGACCCTCAACCACTGGAGCGAGAACCTGGAGAACCAGCTGCACCGGGCCGCCGCGCTGGTGCCGGAAAAGACCCTGCGCATCTGGCGCCTGTACCTGGCAGGTTGCGCCTACGCCTTCACCAAGGGCTGGATCAACCTGCACCAGATCCTCGCCGTGAAACCTTACGCCGACGGCCACCACGACCTGCCGTGGACCCGTGAGGACCTCTACCGCTGACCGTTACAGGATCGGTGAAATCAGCCGTGCGATGCGCATCCCCAGCTGTTGCAGGCGGTGCGTGTCGCGGCTGTCCTCCGCGGTGATCTCCCGAGCCTGCGCGAAATCCCGCTCCAGCATCTGCTCGACCTGATCGGCGAAGGCGCGGTCCACGGTCAGCAGGGTGATCTCGAAATTCAGGCGGAACGAGCGGTTGTCCAGGTTGGCGCTGCCGATGGCGCTGATTTCGTCGTCCACAAGCACCACCTTCTGGTGCAGGAAGCCTGGTTGATACCTGAACATGCGCACCCCGGCGCGGACGGCTTCGAAGGCGAACAGGCTGGAGGCGGCGTAGACGATGCGGTGGTCGGGGCGCGACGGGATCAGGATGCGCACATCCACGCCGCGCAGCACCGCCAGGCGCAGGGCGGCGAAGATCGCCTCGTCGGGGATGAAATAGGGGCTGGTGATCCATACCCGGCGGGTGGCCGAATGGATCGCTTCGAGGAAGAACAGCGCGCAGGTTTCCTGGGGGTCGGCCGGGCCGCTGGCCAGGGCCTGGCACAGCACGCCGTCCTCGGGGTAGGTGTCTGGCAGGATCAACGGTGGCAACTGGCGCGTGGCCCAGTACCAGTCCTCGGCGAACGACTCCTGCAGGCAGGCCAGCACCGGGCCACTGATTTGCACATGGGTGTCGCGCCATGGCGACAGCTTTGGATGGGCGCCGAGGTATTCGTCGCCGACATTGTGCCCACCGAGGAAACCCAGCAGGCCATCGACCACCACGATCTTGCGGTGGTTACGAAAGTTGACCTGGAAGCGGTTGAACCAGCCTCGGCGCGTGGCAAAGGCCTGGATCTGCACTGCGCCATCGCGTAGCGCCTGGCTGTAGCTGGCCGGCAGGGCATGGCTGCCGACCCGGTCATACAGCACGAACACCCGCACCCCTTCGGCTGCCTTGCGCAGCAGCAGCTGTTGCAGCTCTCGCCCCAGGGCGTCGTCGTGGATGATGAAAAACTGCACCAGCACGGTGTCGCGGGCGGCGCGGATCGCCGAGAAGATCGCCTCGAAGGTGGCCTCGCCGTCGATCAGCAGCTTCACCTCGTTGTTGGCCAGGCACGGCATGCGGCCCAGCTTGGGCATCGCGCGCAGGGCCGCGTAGCTGTCCGACTCGCGGGCGGTGAGCGCTTCCTCCACCCAGGGCCGCCAGTTCAGGTTGGCCATGGCCACGTGCATTTCCTGGTTGGCCTGGCGCCGCGCCTGGATGTAGGCATAGAAGGAACGGGCACCGAACACCAGGTAGGGGATCAGGGTGAAGTAGGGAATGAACAGCAAGGACATGGCCCAGGCGATCGCACCCTGGGCGGTGCGCACGGTGAACACCGCATGCAGCGCGGCGGCAATGCCGAGCAGGTGAATCAGGCCGAGCACGTAACCGAAGAAGTAGGGGCTGTGGTAATCCATACGCATCCTGCTTGCCGTGAGCACTGCCGCTAACAGACCACGTTCCAGGGGGCTCCTGCAACCCGCAGGCGATTTTGGCGTCTAACGGCTAGTCCGGCCGGAGCCGGTATTTTTTTGGAGCTTTGACCCATGAAGATTCGCCTGCCACTGCTTGCCCTGATGTTCGGCCTGGGCAGCCCGCTGGTTCACGCGCAGATGCTGCAACCTGGCTTGTGGGAGCTGACCACCAGCAACATGCAGGTCGATGGCAAGCCACTGCCGGACATGGCGTTCATGCTCGGGCAGTTGAAGAACCTGCCACCAGAGCAACGGGCGATGATGGAGGGCGCCTTGGCCAAGCAGGGCATCACCGTGGGCGGCAAGGGTGTGCGCTCCTGCCTGACCCCAGAGCAGGTCAAGACCGATGACATTCCATTGCAGGACCCGCAGTCGGGCTGCACGCAGAAGATCACCGAGCGCACGGGCAATGTCTGGAAGTTCCAGTTCAGTTGCCCGAAAGCCCAGGGTCAAGGCCAAGCCACTTTCCTCAGTGATCGTGAGTTCCTGACCAAGGTCAATGGCACCTTCAATGCGTCCGGTGTGCAGCAGCAGGGCAGCATGGACACCCGTGCCGTGTGGTTGGGCAATGACTGCGGGGCCGTCAAACCCCGAAGCTGAGTGGCCTACGCCGAGCCATCGAGCCAGGCATAACGACTCTCGGCCACCGCATCGTGGGCGTGCAGGCTCTCTGCATGTTCCACGCGCACGCTGAACCCCCGTACCCACTCCAGCTGGCGCAGCGCCTGGTGCAGGCGCCGCGCGGCATCCTCGCAGAACATCAGGTTCTGGCCGTTGGCCAGGGCGAAGGCTTGTTCATCGGCGCGCTTTACCGCCGTCTGCACCGCAGTACCCAGTGCCGCCTCGGCTTGGTCGATCAGCTCCGCGAGCCCGATATCGTCCCCGGCAAGTCGCACCTGCAACTTGGCCAAGCTCCGCTGGCTATGGGGCGTGGCGACAATTCCGCCACTGCTGCCGAGCCACTGGCGAACCTCGTCGCGGTTCAGCGGCTGATCGGCAAAGTCCTTGTCGAACTGTGCCTGAATCAGTTGCCTGGCCAGTGCCGCCGAGCAAGGGCAGGTCGAGGAGTAGGGGATGTGCACCGATAGTTCCACGTGGAACATTTCATTTTCCAAACGGGCATCCAGGCTCACCGGATAGCGTTTCCAGCCAGCCAGTGGGCTGACCAGCGCCGGGCGCTTGAGCAGATGATCGAAGCTCAGGCGCAGGTAGGCCCTGTGCGACAGGCCGGCATGGCTGGCCAGAAACTGCCCAAGGATGTCGTGCACGCCTCGTGCTGTCAGTGCTTGGTGTTCAAGCGCCTCCAAGGCCAGGTACAGCCGTGACATATGTATGCCCCGCGAGGCGCCATCGTCGAGGCTTACCCCGGCATCGGCGTAGGCGGTCACGTTGCGCCCATCAATCAACAGCGGCAGGGCGATGCCGCACATGCCGACCCAGTCCAGGGGCAGGGCTTGCTGGCTGCTCTGGGCGGCGACATCGGGAAGGGTAAGGCTGGTCATGGAAGCATCCTGTGGGTGGTTCAACGGCAACCGCCGATGAGGCTGCAGTGCAAATTGAAGCGTTCGCCGCTGGAGCTGGAGACCCGATTGCGCGTGGTCCAGCCGATGCGTTGGCTGTAACCGACCCAGGCTTCACCATCACTGGCCAGCCCGCTGAAGAAGGTCAGGCCGCCATAACGACTGTTGGTTTGTGTCCAGAGGCGTTTGCTCGCAGCCTCATAACCGCGCAGGTAGAAGGTGCTGCCTTCGGTGCGCACACTGTAGTAGTTGCCCCTGCTGTCCTGGCAGGCGAGCAGGGTGGCGCTGCGTGTGCACAACGCCAGGTCACTGCGAGGCATGGCAGGGAGTTGCAGGGGCAATGCGAGCAACAGCAAGGCGACGGTGCCAGGTAGTTTCATGACGCTCTCCAGTCGACCGTTCGGCAATACGGCTTGGCGAAATTGTATTGTTATAATATAACATTATGCAATGCATCGCTTCGAATGCGCCTGCCCGATGAGGTCCGTCATGCCCAACCGTCTTCCTGTCACCGTGCTGTCCGGCTTCCTTGGCGCCGGCAAGAGCACGCTGCTCAACCATGTGCTGCGCAACCGTGACGACCTGCGCGTCGCGGTAATCGTCAACGACATGAGCGAAATCAACATCGACGCCAGCGAGGTGCAGCGCAACGTCAGCCTTAACCGCGCCGAAGAGAAACTGGTGGAGATGAGCAACGGTTGCATCTGCTGCACCCTGCGTGAAGACCTGCTGGAAGAAGTGGCCCGCTTGGCCGGTGAAGGTCGCTTCGACTACCTGCTGATCGAGTCGACCGGTATCTCCGAGCCGCTGCCGGTGGCCGAAACCTTCACCTTCCGTGACGAGCAGGGCCGCAGCCTGAGCGACATGGCGCGGCTGGACACCATGGTCACGGTGGTCGATGGCCTGAATTTCCTGCGCGACTATCAGGCCGCCGACAGCCTCGCCAGCCGTGGGGAAACCTTGGGTGAGGAAGACGAACGTTCGATCAGCGACCTGTTGATCGAGCAGGTCGAGTTCGCCGATGTGCTGCTGCTGAGCAAGATCGACCTGATCAGCCAGGCCGAGCGCGAGGAGTTGATCGCCATTTTGCGCAGCCTCAATGCCCGGGCGCAGATCGTGCCGATGGTGATGGGCCAGGTGGCGTTGTCGCGGATCCTCGACACCGGGCTGTTTGACTTCGACCAGGCGGCCCAGGCCCCAGGCTGGTTGCAGGAGCTGCGCGGCGAGCATGTGCCCGAAACCGAGGAGTACGGCATTGCCGCGAGCACCTGGCAGGCACGCCGGCCGTTCCATCCGCAGCGCTTCTTCGATTTTATCCACAGGCCCTGGAGCAATGGCCGGTTGCTGCGTTCCAAGGGCTTCTTCTGGCTGGCCAGCAAGTTCCAGGAGGCCGGCAGCTGGTCCCAGGCCGGCGGCATGATGCGCCATGGCCTGGCCGGGCGGTGGTGGCGGTTCGTGCCACGCGAGCAATGGCCGCAGGATGAAGAGAATACCGCGGCGATCCTCAAGCAGTGGACGGTGGAAGCCGGCGATTGCCGCCAGGAGCTGGTATTCATTGGGCAGAACATCGATTTTGCGCAGTTATCCACAGAGCTGGAGGCTTGCCTGTTGACTGATGCAGAAATGGACCTGGGGCCGATGGGCTGGTTGCGCCTGGCTGACCCGTTCGGTGCCTGGCATGAGGAAGCGGCGGCATGAGCCCTATGCTCAACCGCCAGGTGTTCGCGGACTCGCCGCGGGTGCTGACCGAGATCCTCGCCGATGACGTCAACCTGGCGACCTGGCAGCGCCGTCTGCCGGCCCAGGTGGAGGACTTTGCCGGGCTGGTGCTGAGCCAGGGCCAGATGCTGGCCGATGAGCGGGTGGTCGAGGTGGACGAACACCAGGTCCCGGTGCTGCCAGGGCTGCTCAGGGAGGCCTCGGACCTGCATGGCTATGCGGGTTTCGTCGCCGATGTGGTGTGGCTGGTCGAGGCCTTTACCTGCTTGCTCGGGGCGCGGCGTATCGGCTTGCGTTTGCGCGTGCTGGAGGGCGCCATGTGCCCGCGTTTTCACGTGGACCATGTGCCGCTGCGGTTGTTGAGCACTTACGCCGGGGCTGGCAGCGAGTGGCTGGAGGAGGGGCGGTTGGATCGGTCACGGTTGCAGTTCGAGCCGCCGCCTGTGGATAACATTCAGCGGCTGGCAGCGGGAGAGGTGGCGCTGCTCAAAGGAGAGCGTTGGCTGGGCAATGAGGGCGGTGGGCTGATCCACCGTTCGCCACCGACGCCTGCCGGTGAGCGGCGCTTGTTGTTGAGCCTGGATTGGCTGGCGTGAGTGCCATCGTGGGACCAGCCACCTTGCCAGCAGGTTAGACTGACGCAACCCTTCTCGCCGATAGCCAATCATGCTGCGTAACATCCCCACCCATGTGATCGCCGGCCCTCTGGGTGCCGGCAAGACCAGCCTGCTCCGCCAGCTGCTCGACCAGCGCCCGGCGAACGAGCGCTGGGCCGTGCTGGTCAACGAGTTCGGCCAGATCGGCCTGGACGCCGCCTTGCTCAGTCGTGACGACGCCGGCATCGCCATTGGCGAGGTGGCCGGCGGTTGCCTGTGCTGCGTCAACGGCGCGCCATTCCAGGTAGGCCTTGCCCGCCTGCTGCGCAAGGCCCGCCCCGATCGGCTGTTGATCGAGCCGTCCGGCCTTGGCCATCCGCTGCAACTGTTGGAACAACTGCGCCAGGCGCCATGGAGCGGGGTGCTGGCGGTACAGCCGCTGTTGATGGTGCTGGATGGCGCGGCGCTGGCGCGTGGGGAGGGTTTGCCGCCTGCCCAGCAACAGGCGCTGCAGCAGGCGGGGCTGCTGGTTATCAACAAGGCGGATGCTGTGGATGAGCCGACACGCTTGTTGATAACTGCCCAGTTGCCCGAGGTGCCGGCCATCTGGAGCGCGTTTGGCGCGCTTGCCCTCGAGGCGTTGCCAGCGTCGCTGGCGCAGGCTTGCGCAGCGCCGGCGACCTTGCCTGTGGACAACGGCACGGCGTCGCTACCTGCGCTGTGGGCAGATCCTCGCCAGCCCATCCGCCAGGCCCAGCAGGGTGATGGCGGCTGGAGCAGCGGCTGGCGCTGGCACCCCAGCCAGCGCTTCGATGACGCGGCATTGGGCCGGGTCCTTGAACAATGGCCGTGGCGTCGGGCCAAGGGGGTTATCCACAGCGCGGCTGGGTGGATGTCGTTCAACGGCCTGGACAGGGGAGCGCTGGACTGGCGCCCGAGCGAATGGCGCAACGACTCGCGGATCGAGCTGATCTTCGCTCAGCCACAATCTTTGCAGGCCCTGCACGTTGCGATCGAGGCCTGCCGCCTGGACCACTGATCAGTTGCGCCAGCGGTTATGCTCCTGGCGCCATTGCTGCATCTCGATGACATTGTCGGTGCGTGGCGGGGTCTTGATCTCGAAGGGGTAGGGCGCCAGTTCGATCTGCATGGTGTGGGCACCGAACTGGGTGACGGTGCCGGGGTGGCGTTGTTCGCCGGTGACGGTGAACTCGAAGTTGTAGATGCGCGCCAGGCGCTTGCGGCCATTGGCATCACGCACCAGGCCGATGCGTTTGAGCGCCACGGCGTCGTCGAGCAGTTCCAGGTCGAGCTTGGCGCAATGCTGCTTGACCCGCGCCAGGGCCTTTTCGCGCAGCCCGTGGTTGTGCCACAGCCAGGCGCCCGCGGTCGCCACCAGCAGCAGGACGAAGAGGTTTTCCAGGGTCAGCATTTGCGTAAGCTCCAGACAGGTCGATCCAGCTTAACTGCGTCTCTGGCCTGTCGTACAGATGGCAATCAGGTTCATACTGCGGGCCGCACACTTATTCACACAGTTTCGGAATTGCCCTGCATGAAACGTACGCCGCACTTGCTCGCCATTCAGTCCCATGTGGTCTTCGGACACGCTGGCAACAGCGCTGCGGTGTTTCCCATGCAGCGGGTCGGGGTCAATGTCTGGCCGCTCAATACCGTGCAGTTCTCCAACCACACTCAGTATGGACAGTGGTCGGGTGAAGTGCTTGCCCCGGCGCAAATTCCAGCGTTGGTGGAAGGGATTTCCAATATCGGTGAGCTGGGCCACTGCGATGCGGTGTTGTCGGGCTACCTGGGCAGCGCCGAACAAGGCCGGGCGATCCTGGCCGGGGTCGAGCGGATCAAGGCGGTCAACCCCAAGGCCCTGTACCTGTGCGACCCGGTCATGGGGCATGCCGAGAAAGGCTGCATCGTGCCGGCCGAGGTCAGCGAGTTCCTGCTCGGGCAGGCGGCCGCCAAGGCCGATATCCTGTGCCCCAACCAGCTGGAACTGGACAGTTTCTGTGGCCGTCGGGCGCAGTCACTGAACGATTGCGTGGGCATGGCCCGTGGGCTGCTTGAGCTTGGACCGCAGGTGGTGCTGGTCAAGCACCTTAACTACCCAGGCCGTGCGGACGATGCCTTCGAGATGCTGCTGGTGACCCGCGATGGCAGTTGGCATCTGCGCCGGCCCTTGCTGGCGTTCCCGCGCCAGCCGGTGGGCGTGGGCGATCTGACCTCTGGCCTGTTCCTCGCCCGGGTGCTGCTGGGCGACAGCTGGGTCGCGGCCTTCGAGTTCACTGCCGCCGCAGTGCACGAGGTGCTCCTGGAAACCCAGGCCTGCGCCAGCTACGAGCTGCAACTGGTGCGGGCCCAGGATCGCATTGCCCACCCGCGGGTGCGTTTCGAGGCGCAGCGGGTTCCCGGCTGATTGACCGGCGCAGCCGGTGCCAGGCACCGCGTCGTCGGATTCGCCAGCAAGGCTGGCGTCTACGGGAAGAGCAACAACTCAGGGTCAGATCGAATCGGTCTTGAGGTTCTGGTAGCGCTGTTCCAGTTCCTGGCGAATCTGGCGGCGCTGCTGGCCCTGGAGGAAACGGCGCTTCTCTTCGCTGCTCTGCGGCTGGCGCGGCGGCACTTTCACCGGCCGGCGGTCGTCGTCCACCGCGACCATGGTGAAGAAGCAACTGTTGGAATGGCGCACCGAGCGCTCGCGAATGTTCTCGGTGACCACCTTGATGCCCACTTCCATCGAGGTGTTGCCGGTGTAGTTGACCGATGCCAGGAAGGTGACCAGTTCACCGACATGCACCGGCTCGCGGAAGATCACCTGGTCCACCGACAGGGTCACCACATAGGTGCCGGCATAGCGGCTGGCGCAGGCATAGGCGACCTCGTCGAGGTACTTGAGCAGGGTGCCGCCGTGTACGTTGCCAGAGAAGTTGGCCATGTCCGGTGTCATCAGGACGGTCATGGTCAGCTGGGCGTTTCCAGGTTCCATAGAGAGCTCACGGTGAATTTGCGCTGAATCGGGGCGGGTATCTGCAGACACTTCTGTTCCCCTCTTTGAGGTTTCCCATCCTGGTACGGGACGTCGGCTGACGCTCCATCGTCACGCTGATCTTGCCATCGGCGGTGCTAGTGTGGTGTTTCACAAATAACGACCATAATTCACGGTGCTTTTTGCGCCCATGCTGCGTTGTCGCTCCTCGCCGTAGCTGGGCTACGACTCGTCGCGACGCCTTGCTTGGGCACAAAAATCACTCGCGAATTATTGGTCGTATTTGCAAAACACCACACTAGATCTGCCGATCTGTTTCTGCATATTGCATCGGCAATTTGCGGCAAGGCGCGATGTTAACCTGACGGGGCCCACGCAATGTGGGCTTTATGCGTCTATCACAACAGTATGTGCCTGCTCCGCGCCCTGGCCCTTTCCAGGGGAGGAACGGTTCGTCCCCTGCACCCCGACAAGGAGTATCACGCCATGCATGCCATCAGCTTCATCCAGGATCTGGCGGTGATCATGCTGGTCGCCGGGGTGGTCACCATCCTCTTTCACCGGCTCAAGCAGCCGGTGGTGCTGGGCTACATCGTCGCCGGTTTCATCATCGGCCCGCATACGCCGCCATTCGGCCTGATCCACGATGAAGACACGATCAAGACCCTCGCCGAACTGGGGGTGATCTTCCTGATGTTCTGCCTGGGTCTGGAATTCAGCCTGCGCAAGTTGTTCAAGGTCGGTGCCACGGCGTTCATCGCCGCCTTCCTGGAAATCGTCCTGATGATCTGGATCGGTTTCGAGATCGGTCGCTGGTTCGGCTGGAACACCATGGACTCGCTGTTCCTCGGCGCGATCCTGGCAATCTCCTCGACCACCATCATCGTCAAGGCACTCAACGACCTGAAGATGAAGAACGAGCGCTTCGCCCAACTGATCTTCGGCGTGCTGATCGTCGAGGACATCCTCGGTATCGGCATCATCGCCCTGCTGTCGGGCATCGCGGTCAGCGGCACGGTGAGTTCCGGCGAGGTGTTCTCGACGGTGGGCAAGCTGTCGCTGTTCATGATCGTCGCGTTGGTCATCGGCATCCTGCTGGTGCCGCGGCTGCTGGCCTACGTGGCCAAGTTCGAAAGCAACGAGATGCTGCTGATCACCGTGCTGGGGCTGTGCTTCGGTTTCTGCCTGCTTGTGGTCAAGCTGGAGTACAGCATGGTGCTGGGTGCCTTCCTGATCGGCGCGATCATGGCTGAATCACGCCAGTTGCTGAAGATCGAGCGCCTGATCGAACCGGTTCGCGACCTGTTCAGCGCTATCTTCTTCGTTGCCATCGGCCTGATGATCGACCCTTCGATCCTGCTCGAATACGCCTGGCCAATCGTGGTGATTACCCTGGCGGTGGTATTGGGCAAGATGCTCTCGTGCGGCATGGGCGCGTTCATTGCCGGCAACGACGGGCGCACGTCGCTGCGGGTGGGCATGGGCCTTTCGCAGATCGGCGAGTTCTCCTTCATCATCGCCGCCTTGGGCATGACCTTGCAGGTCACCAGTGACTTCCTCTACCCGGTGGCGGTCGCGGTGTCGGCCATCACCACCTTGCTCACGCCGTACCTGATCCGCGCCGCCGACCCGCTGTCGCTGAAGCTTGGCAAGGTGGTGCCCAGTCGCCTGGCACGGGTGCTGTCGCTATATGGCGAGTGGCTGCGCAGCATTCAGCCCCAGGGCGAAGGGGCCATGCTGGCGGCGATGATCCGGCGCATTTTGCTGCAGGTGGGGGTCAACCTGGCGCTGGTCATCGCGATCTTCTTCAGCGGTGGTTACTTCGCTGGGCGGATTGGCGCCTGGCTCAGCGAGTGGGTCGCTGATGCCGGTCAGCAGAAGGCGCTGATCTGGGGCGCGGCGTTGTTGCTGTCGCTGCCGTTCCTGATTGCCGCGTATCGCAAGCTCAAGGCATTGTCGATGCTGCTGGCAGAGATGGGGGTCAAGCCGGAGATGGCCGGCCGGCACACCCAACGGGTCCGGCGGGTGATTGCCGAGGTGATTCCGCTGTTGTCGCTGCTGGTGATCTTCCTGCTGCTGTCGGCCTTGTCGGCGAGCATTCTGCCCACCAGCGAGTTGCTGCTGATCATCGTGGTGGTGGCGGCGGTGGTGGTGGCGGTGCTGTGGCGCTGGCTGATCCGCGTGCATACGCGCATGCAGGTGGCCTTGCTGGAAACGCTGGAAAACAACCGCGAGCCGCACTGAGCGGTAATCGCTTTCTGCGCGAGTTTTCACCGTCGTCCGAGGGGATGGAGCGGTAGCGATGTCGCCAGGCGCAGAAAGCCCGGCGATAGTAGGCGCTTTAATGGCTATAAGCCATTATTTTTCCTGTGTTTATTCTGTCGATGACATTCCATTACACAGGGACAGCCATCAGCTCTCCAGCCAGACATCCCGCACCCAGTGCCATACCGACTCCCAGCTTTCCTCGGTGACGATCTCTTCCTCAGCGGACCACAGCACCACGGTGCCGTCTTCCTCGACGCAGTAGTAGTCGTCGCCGTCCTGGCAGATCGGGATCAGGTCGCGCGGCACGCCAGAGTCCCAGGCATTGGCTGCTACGTCCGGCAGGTAGGTGTGGGATTGCGGATCGGTGACGGTCACCGGTTCCAGGCTGCCATACACCACGTCACTGACGGTCAGCAGGTACTCCTTGAACACGAAGGGGATGTTGATGAACAGCTGTTCCTCGATCTCCACCAGTAGATCTTCGTCCGGCAGCTCCAGCGGCACCGGCACCGGCTCGTTGGCTTCACGGAGTTGTTCGATCACTTCTTCCACGGTTCACATCCTCTGACCTTATGACAACGCTGCGCGTTATACCCTAGTAGGCCGCTCTGGCAAAAGCAAAAACCCCGGGACAGGCCCGGGGTTTTTTGTGCAACGTGCGATGGTTAACCGTTTTGACGGATACCGGCCAGCAGCCAAGGCTGGTTTTCGCCATGGGCGCGAACCATGTGCCAGCTTTCGCTGAAGGCTTCGCCCTGGTCGAAGCGCGAGGTCTTCGATACGCCACGGAAGGTCAGGGTGGCGTCGGTTTGGTCGGTGCGCTCGTCGACGCCGTCCAGTTGCACATCGAGGTCGTCGATGTAGGTGGACTGGAAGCCTTCACCCTGCTCAGCGCGCTCGCGCTTGAGGAAATCGAGCATCTGCGGGGTGACGAACTCGGCGATCTTGTCCATTTCGTTGGCGTCCCAGTGCTGCTGCAGCGACTGGAAGTGCGAACGGGCGGCGGCCAGGAAGCTGGCTTCGTTGAACCAGGCCGGGGCGTTGATCGCCGGGGCGGCGGCCGGCGCGGCGGAACCACCGAAGATCGACTGCGGGGCGGCCTGCGGCTGGGCTTCGCGCTGGTACGGGGCGTGGCCGGCGGCAGCGTGTTGCGGCTGCTGTTGGCGACGGCGCGCGGCGATGAAGCGGAACACCAGGAAGGCGATCAGGCCCATGATCAGGAAGTCGAGGATCTGCATGCCCTGGAAGCCGTCGCCCATGAACATGGAGGCCAGCAGGCCGCCTGCGGCGAGGCCGGCCAGCGGGCCCAGCCAGCGCGAAGCGCCGCTGGCGGCAGCCGGTGCGCGGCCTGGGGCGGTAGGTGCGGCAGCAGGCGTGGTTGGGGTGGCCTGGCGAGTCTGGTGGATAGGCGCGGAGCCCGAGCTCTTGCCACCACCGAAGCGCTTGGCGTTGGCGTCGAGGCTCAGCGTCAGGCCGACGCAGAGCGCCAGAGCGATGCTAAGAAAACGTTGCATAAGATGGGGGTTCCCGTTTGTGTGGATTGCACGCGCGTCATGGTGCACATGAACTGGCAGACTTAGCCAGCGACAAGATGTTTCGAGCTTTTGCCTGATTGGCCGGATCTACGCGTTCACCTGTAGGAGATCGCCCCGACCTTTGAGCTAGGGAACTGCCCCCTGTGGGAGCGGCCTTGCCGAGGCGTCGGACCGGTCGGAAAGGGGCGCGCAGCGGCCCCAGATTCCGAGCCACCATTGGAATTGCTGGGGCTGCTGCGCAGCCCTTTCGCGACGCAAGGCCGCTCCTACAGAGGCGTGTCGTTCGATTCGCTCAGATCGCTTCCAGCTTGGCGTAACCGAGCATCAGCCACTTGCTGCCTTCGGAGAAATTCACCTGCACCCGGGCCTGGGCGCCGGACCCCTCGAAGTTGAGGATCACGCCCTCGCCGAATACCGCATGCTGCACCCGTTGGCCCAGGTTGAATGCGGTCTGCGGGATGTTGGCATTGGCGAACAGGCTGCTGGCGGGTGTCTTGGCGCCGCCGAACGGACGGCTGACAGTGTTCGACAGGCGTACTTCCTGCACCAGCCCGGCCGGGATCTCGCGGACGAAACGCGACACCTTGTTGTAGGTCTCGCTGCCATACAGGCGCCGGGTCTCGGCGTAGGTCATCACCAGCTGACGCATGGCCCGGGTGATGCCGACATAGGCCAGGCGGCGCTCCTCTTCGAGGCGCCCGGGCTCTTCCAGGCTCATCTTGTGCGGGAACAGGCCTTCTTCCATGCCCACCAGGAACACGTAGGGGAACTCCAGGCCCTTGGCGCTGTGCAGGGTCATCAGCTGGATGCTGTCCTCGTGCTCGTCGGCCTGGGTGTCGCCGGCCTCCAGCGAGGCGTGGCCGAGGAAGGCCGACAGCGGCGACAGGTCGGCGTCTTCGTCGCTGGTCTCGAAGTTGCGCGCGGCGCTGACCAGTTCCTCAAGGTTTTCCACCCGGGCCTGGCCTTTCTCGCCCTTTTCTTCCTGGTGGTAGATGATCAGCCCGGATTGCTCGATGACGGTCTGGGTCATCAGGTGCAGCGGCATGTCCAAGACCTTGGCGGCGAGGTTCTCGAGCAGCTCGATGAACGCGCCCAGGGCGCTGGCGGCACGGCCCTTGAGGGCCTTGGCGGCGAGCAGCTGGCACATGGCGTCCCACATCGACAGCTGGCTGTGGCGGGCGTGCTCGCGGATCGCCTCGACGGTTTTCTCGCCGATGCCGCGTGGCGGCACGTTGATCACCCGTTCCAGCGCGGCGTCGTTGCCGCGGCCTTCGAGCAGGCGCAGGTAGGCCATGGCGTTCTTGATCTCGGCGCGCTCGAAGAAGCGCTGGCCGCCATAGATGCGGTAGGGCACGCGCTCGCGCAGCAGGGCTTCTTCCAGCACCCGCGACTGGGCGTTGGAGCGGTACAGGATGGCGATCTCGTTGCGCGCGCTGCCCTGCTTGATGATGCTTTCGATGGTCTCGACCACGTAGCGCGCTTCGTCGTGCTCGTTGTACGCGGCATACAGCGTGAGCGGCTCGCCCTCGCCCATATCGGTCCACAGCTCCTTGCCCAGGCGCCCGCTGTTGTTGGCGATCAAGGCGTTGGCGGCCTTGAGGATGCCGCCGGTGGAGCGGTAGTTCTGCTCCAGGCGGATCAGCTCGGCGTCGGGGAAGTCGGCGGTGTACTGGTGGATGTTCTCGATCTTCGCCCCGCGCCAGCCGTAGATCGACTGGTCGTCGTCGCCCACCGCCATCAGGCTGTCGCCGCCGCTAGCGAGCAGGCGCAACCAGGCGTACTGCACGGCGTTGGTGTCCTGGAACTCGTCCACCAGGATGTGCCGGAAGCGGCGCTGGTAGTGGTGCAGCAGGTCTGGCTGGTCGCGCCACAGGTCGAGGGCGCGCAGCAGCAGTTCGGAGAAATCGATGACCCCGGCGCGATCACAGGCTTGTTCGTAGGCCACATAGATGTCGCGCATGGTGGCCAGGAACAGGTCGCCGCTGGCCTGGATGTGGCGCGGGCGCAGGCCCTCGTCCTTCTGCCCGTTGATGAACCACTGGACCTGGCGCGCCGGCCACTTTTGCTCGTCCAGGCCCATCTCGCGGATTACCCGCTTGATCAGGCGCTGCTGGTCGTCGCTGTCGAGGATCTGGAAGTTCTGCGCCAGGCCTGCTTCCTGCCAGTGGGCGCGCAGCAAGCGATGCGCCAGGCCGTGGAAGGTGCCCACCCACATGCCGGCTGGGTTGATACCCAGCAGTTGCTCGATACGCTGGCGCATTTCAGCCGCGGCCTTGTTGGTGAAGGTCACCGACAGGATCGAATGGGCCGAGGCCTGTTCGACCTGGATCAGCCAGGCGATACGGTGCACCAGTACCCGGGTCTTGCCCGAGCCGGCGCCGGCCAATACCAGTTGGCGCCCCTGCGAGGCGGCTACGGCCTGGCGTTGGGCGTCGTTGAGGGAGTTCAGCAGGAGGGAGAGGTCATCATTGTGCATCCGGGCATTCTATGGCCGCGCGCAGGCAGGGGCAAACGCCGGCGGCGCAAATCGCCACGCGCGCGTCCAACCGTTCATCGGAGGCGCTGGCCAGGGCCCGTGGTTGAGCGGTCGCAGTTAGACGGACGGGACATTTTCGAAATCATGACGCAGAGCAGTTTGGTCCGGGGCGACGCTTGTGTATGCTCGCTGCACATTTGCGGTCAGCCATAACAAGAACACCACAAGAATCCAGCCATATGACCCAGGATTGCATGGCGATCGGAGCATCGCCGCAGACGACACGGAGCGTTCGCAGGCAATTCGCCACGCAGCTGTCGATCGAGCGTACCCGCCTGCTTTATCAGGGCTCCCTGCTGCCCACGCTGTTCATGCTGCTCAACGGCCTGCTGTGCGCCTGGTTGCTATGGAGCCCTGCGCGCTATCTGCTGGTGGGCGTGTGGCTGGCCTGGCTGCTGGCGCTGGTGGCGCTGCGGGTGATCCAGGTGGCGGCCTTCGAAGGTGCCACCCCGGCGCGCCAGGCCAAGCCGGCCTGGCGGCGCATGTTTTTGCTCGGTTCGGCCTTCAGTGGCCTGACCTTGGCCTGCGCGGCCATCGCCCTGGCGCCAGTGGACAATTTCGTGCAACAGGCCTGGGTGTTCGGCCTGCTTGGCGCGGCGGCGCTGTCGGCCAGCGTCGCCTACGCCGTGAGCCTGCCGGCGTTTCTCAGCTTCGCCCTGCCTTGCCTGTTGCCGCCGATCGCCTTCCTGTTCGTCTACGACGCCGGCCACTTGCGTGGCTGGGGCTGGCTTGGCTTGATCCTGCTGGCGGCGTTCGTGGTGGTGGCCTGGCAGGTCAACCGGCTGATCGAGCGCGGCCTGCTGCGGCGCTTCCAGAACCAGGCGTTGATCGAGCACCTGCAAAGCGCCCAGCGCCACGCCGAGGACCTCAACCACCAGCTCAGCGGCGAAGTGCGCCAGCGCCGCCAGGCCGAGGATGAACTGCGCCAGGCCCAGGCTGGCCTGGAGCAGCGGGTGGCCCAGCGCAGCCACGAGCTGGACCTGGCCAACCAGGCCCTGAGCAAGAGCGAGCAACGCCTGGCCCTGGCACTGCAAGCCAGTGAGCTGGGCCTGTGGGACTGGAACCTGGAGACCGACGAGGTCCACCACACCCAGTTGCACGCGCTGTTCGGCCTGGACGCCGAGCAGGTGCGCACGGTGGCCGCCGACCTCAAGCCGCGCCTGCACCCCGATGACCTGCCGCTGTTGCGCCGGACCCTGGTCGAACACCTCAAGGGCCGCACCGAGGACTACCGCGTCGAGTACCGCGTGCGCCACGCCCAGGGCCACTGGTGCTGGATCGAGGACCGCGGCCGGGCGGTGGAGAGCGACGCCGCGGGCAAGGTCCTGCGCATGCTTGGCACGCGCCGCGACATCACCGTGCAAAAAGATCAGGAAGAGCAACAACGCCTGGCCGCCACGGTGTTCGAGGCGGCCAGCGAAGGCATCGCCATCCTCGATGCCGAGTTCCAGTTGTTGGCGGTCAACCAGGCGTTCTGCGACGTCACCGGCTATGGCCGCGCCGAGCTGATCGCCCGCAACGCCCTGGAGCTGCCTTGCAGCCGCGATGCGCGGCGCCACAGCCAGGCCATCGACCAGGCGCTGGAGCAGCAGGGGCGCTGGCAGGGCGAGCTGGTCGAGGCGCGCAAGAACGGCGAGCTGTACCCGCAATGGCTGCAGCTCAACAGCGTGCGTGACGGCCGGGGCAAGATCGTCAATATCGTCGGCTTCTTCACCGACCTGTCGGTGCGCCGCGAGTCGGAAGAGCGGCTGCGCTACCTGGCGCACTACGACGAGCTCACCGGCTTGGCCAACCGCGCGCTGTTCCGCCTGCGCCTGCATGAGGCGGCGCAGCGCATCCGCCTGAACGGCCGGAGCCTGGCGCTGCTGCACGTCGACCTGGACCGCTTCAAGCTGCTCAACGAAAGCCTGGGCCACGAGCTGGCCGACCAGTTGCTGAAGAAGATGGCCCAGCGCCTGGCCAACGCGGTACCCGAGGCCGACACCGTGGCGCGACTGTCCGGCGACGAGTTCGCGGTGCTGTTCGATGGCTACACCAACCTGTCCAGCCTGGTGCGCGTCACCACCCGCTTGCTGGACAAGCTGCGCGTGCCGCAACGGGTAGGCGGTCATGAGGTGGTGATCAGCGCCTCGGTGGGTATCAGCCTGCTGTCGGACGCCAACTTCGACCTCAATGCACTGCTCAGCCAGGCCGACATGGCCAAGCAGCACGCCAAGCACCTGGGGGGCGACAGTTTCCAGTTCTACACCGAGAGCCTGCGCGCCAGCACCCTGGAGCGCTTGCAGCTGGAGAACCAGTTGCGCAAGGCGATCGACGAGGGGCAGTTGCTGGTCTACTACCAGCCCAAGCTGTGCTTGCGTACCGGCCAGCTGCATGCGGCCGAGGCGTTGGTGCGCTGGCAGCACCCGCAGTGGGGCATGGTGCCGCCCGGCGAGTTCATTGGCCTGGCCGAGGAAACCGGGCTGATCGCGCCGATGGGCGAGTTCGTCCTGCGCCAGGCCTGCTGGCAGGCTTGCGAATGGCTACGCGAGGGCATGGAGGTGCGGGTCTCGGTCAACCTGTCGGTGTACCAGCTGCGCCAGGGCAAGCTGGTCAGCCTGGTGCGCCAGGTGCTGCAGGAGTCGGGGCTGGCGCCGCATCTGCTGGAGCTGGAGCTGACCGAGAGCCAGCTGATCGATAGCGTCGAGCACATCATCGTCACCTTCGAGCAGCTGCATGCCCTGGGGGTGAAGCTGGCCATCGACGACTTCGGTACCGGGTACTCGTCGTTGAGCTACCTCAAGCGCTTCCCGGTGGACTACGTGAAGATCGACCAGGCGTTCATCCGGGGGTTGCTCGAAGGCAGCCAGGACGCGGCCATTACCCGGGCGATCATTGCCATGGCCAAGAGCCTGCAACTGAAGGTGGTGGCCGAAGGCGTGGAGACCCGTGAGCAGCTGCAGTTCCTGCGTGAGCACGGTTGTGACGAGGTACAGGGCTACCTGATCAGCCGGCCAGTGGATGCGACCGCGTTCCGCGCGCTGCTTGATCGTCCGATCCCCGACCTGCTGCGCTAGAGGTGCCAGGCCTGGCCCTGGCGCGCCAGCAGGCTGTTGGCCTGTTCCGGGCCATTGCTGCCGGCGGGGTAGGGGCGCGGCGCCTGGAAGTGCTCTGCCCAGCCCTGCAGGATCGGGTCGATCCAGGCCCAGGCCGCCTCGACTTCATCACGGCGCATGAACAAGGTCGAATCGCCCTCCAGCACATCCAGCAGCAGGCGTTCGTAGGCCTCCCAGCGGCGGGTCTGGGCGAAGGCCTGGGCCAGGTTGAGGTCCAGCTCCACCGGCGCCAGGCGCATGCCCTTGCCTGGGCTCTTGGTCATCATGCGCAGGCTGATGTGCTCGTCCGGCTGCAACTGGATCAGCAACTGGTTGACCTGCCCGCCACTGAACAGCTCGTGGGGCACGGGCTTGAACTGGATGACGATCTGCGACGAACGCCGCGCCATGCGCTTGCCGGTGCGCAGGTAGAACGGCACCCCGGCCCAGCGCCAGTTCTCGACGTGCGCCTGCACCGCGACGAAGGTCTCGGTATCGCTGTCGTTGTCCACATCCTTCTCGAAGTAGTAGGCCGGGACTTCCTGGCCGCCGATCTTGCCGGCGGCGTACTGGCCGCGCACGGTCTTGTCCTGCACGTCCTGGCCGGTAATGGGCTTGAGCGCGCGGAGGATCTTCACCTTCTCGTCACGCACCGCCTCGGCCTCGAACTGCGCCGGCGGCTCCATGGCCACCAGGCACAGCAGCTGCAGCAGGTGGTTCTGCAGCATGTCGCGGGTGGCGCCGGCGCGGTCGTAGTAGGCGCCGCGGTTCTCCACGCCGAGGGTCTCGCACACGCTGATCTGCACATGATCGACCTGGCTGTTGCGCCACACCGGCTCCAACAGGGCGTTGGCGAAGCGCAGGGCCATGAGGTTCTGCACGGTCTCCTTGCCCAGGTAGTGGTCGATGCGGAACACCTGGGACTCGTCGAATACCGCGCCGATCGCTTCGTTGATGGCGGTGGCCGATTCCAGCGAATGGCCGATGGGCTTCTCCAGCACGATGCGCGCCTCGCTGTCGGCCAGGCCGGCGATGCGCAGGTGGGTGGCGATGGGCACGAACAGCTTGGGCGCGGTGGCCAGGTAGTAGATGCGGGTCAGCCCGCCGGGCTCGCCCAGGTAGCGGGCCAGGCGACCGAAGTCGGCGCTTTGCGCGGCATCCATGGGGAAGTAGTCCAGCCGCGCCGAGAAGCGCTGCCAGACATCCTCGTCGAAATCCTGGCGGGCGATCTGCGCCCGGCAATGGCGCTCGGCGAGCTTGACGTAGTCGTTGCGCGGCAGTGGCCGCCGGGCCAGGGCGATGATCCGCACGGCATTGTGTAGACGGGCCTCGCGATACAGGTGGTAGAGCGCTGGCAGGAGCTTGTGCAGGGCCAGGTCGCCCGTACCGCCGAAAACCAGGATGTCGCAAGGAATAGTCAAACCACCACTCTCCACGTTCGTTTAGCTGGGCGGGTTGGCAAGCATGTAGTATAACTACAAGAAAGCTACATCCCGGCACGCCGATCATAACCGAGTCCAGCCCGTGAATCTGTTGCAACATATCGACCAATCGCGGCACCTGCTGCGCAAATCGGAACTCAAAGTGGCCGACCACGTGCTGCTCGATCCGGCTGCCGTCATGCACAGCTCGATGGCCGACCTGGCGCACAGCGTGGGGATCAGCGAGCCGACCATCGTGCGTTTCTGCCGGGCGATCGGTTGCTCGGGCTTCCAGGACCTCAAGCTCAAGCTGGCGCAGAGCCTGGCCGCCGGAGCCAGTTTCGGCCAGTTCGCCATCCATGAAGACGACTCGGTCGCCGACTACAGCCTGAAGATCTTCGACACCACCCTGCACACGCTGATGGAAGTGCGCGAGCACCTCGATCCACAGGCCTTGCAGCAGGCGGTGACGGCCATGGCCCAGGCCCAGCGCGTGGAGTTCTACGGGTTCGGTGCGTCCGGGGCGGTGGCGGCCGATGCCCAGCACAAGTTCTTCCGCCTGTTGCTCAGCGCCGCGGCCTATTCCGACCCGCACATGCAGGCGATGTCGGCGGTGACCTTGAAACCGGGCGACGTGGCCGTGTGTATCTCGCAGTCGGGGCGTTCGAAGGATCTGCTGATCACCGCCAACCTGGTGCGCGAGAGCGGCGCCAACCTGATCACCCTGTGCCCGAGCCAGACGCCGCTGGCCGAACTGTCGACGGTCAACCTGGCCATCGACGTGCACGAAGACACCGAGATCTACACCCCGCTGACCTCGCGCATCGCCCACCTGGTGGTGATCGACGTGCTGGCCATGGGCGTGGCCATGGCCCGCGGGCCGAGCCTGGTCAACCACCTCAAGAGCGTGAAGCGCAGCTTGCGCAGCCTGCGCCTGTCGCCCAAGTCGATCAAGGCCACCGACGACTGACCTGCACGCTGTTCGTGCAGGCGACTGGCGTGGGAGCGGGCTTGCCCTGCGATAGCCTCATCGCGGGGCAAGCCCGCTCCCACGTTGCCTTCTCCTCAAGCTTCACGGTTTTGTCACCCTTTCACCACGAAACCGTAAACCCCAAGGCCCACCCTGAAACTCCCCGCATCCTATCTGGGAGACAGGCAATGGCACGTGAACACGATGGCTCGTACCAACCCAACGCCAAGGCTCGCAAGCAGCAGGAAAAGGACCAGCGCCGCATGGAGTTTCGCCGCGCGATCGAAAGCTACTGCGACCGTCGCGAACTGCTGCGCTCGCTGGCCGACTACCCCGAACTGCAGGACATCACGGTGTGGCAGGTATCGGCGGCAACTTCCCCGAAAAACGCTCAACAAGCCCGCTGATCTGCGCACGTTCGCTGCGGATGAACGCCTGGAAGGCCAAGGCCACCGGTGACTGGCGCTTGGCTTTGGCCTGCACGATGCACCAACTGCGGTACAGCGGCAGCTCCTCCACCGGCAGCTCCTTGAGCACCCCGGTGGCCAGTTCCAGGTTCACCGCATGGCGGGTCAGCAGGGCGATGCCCAGCCCGGCCACCACGCATTCGCGCTGCGAATCGGTGGAGGCCACCTCCAGGGTCTGGCTGAAGTGCACGCGCTTGTCCTTGAAGTATTCCTCGCAGGCCTTGCGGGTCCCCGAGCCTTGTTCGCGGACCAGCAAGGTATGAGGCTCGAGGTCTTGCAGGCGCAGGCTTGGCAGTTGGCACAGCGGATGCGCCGGCGGCGCCACCGCGATGATCGGGTTGTTGAGGAAGGGCAGGAACTCCAGGCCCATGTCCTGGGGCACCATCGACATGATGATCAGGTCGTCGCGGTTGTCCGACAGCCGCCGGATCGCCTGGGCCCGGTTGACCACGGTCAGGGTCAGGTTGACCTCCGGGTGGCGTTGCTTGAAGGCGGCGAACAGGTGTGGCACGAAGTACTTGGCGCTGGACTCGATCGCCAGTTTCAGCTGACCCTGCAGTGAGCCCTGCAGGTCCGACAGCTGCATGTCGAGGTTCTCCAGGCGCCCGAAGATATCGCGGCTGGCGCGTTGCAGCGCTTCGGCGGCCTCGGTCAGGTAGAGCTTCTTGCCGACGTACTCGAACAGCGGCTGGCCCACCAGTTCCTCGAGCTGGCGGATCTGTAGACTTACGGCGGGTTGCGTCAGCGCCATCTCTTCGGCGGCCCGGCTGTAGGAACGCAGATCACACACCTCGTTGAAGATCTGCAATTGACGCAAAGTCATACGCATCAAGGACTTACGCATTTTCCCCTGGGCTCCGGCAAAACCTTGTTACCTAACTATAAGCTTTTGCTAATACTGCCTCTAACAAATATTGATTTTTGTTTATCGACCTTCAGCGCTAGGGTGAATACGCGACTGGCCAGCGACGTCTGGTCACGCGCCGACCGGTAGAACCGGATCGTCTGTTCCTACGGCTTTGGGAAGACTCCAGTGATAAAAAAAATCCTGATCGCCAACCGGGGTGAAATCGCAGTTCGGATCGTGCGTGCCTGCGCCGAAATGGGCATTCGCTCTGTGGCGATCTATTCCGACGCCGACCGTCACGCCTTGCACGTCAAGCGCGCCGACGAGGCCTACAGCATCGGTGCCGAGCCGCTGGCCGGCTACCTGAACCCGCGCAAGCTGGTGAACCTTGCTGTCGAGACCGGCTGCGATGCCCTGCATCCAGGCTATGGTTTCCTGTCGGAAAACGCCGAACTGGCGGAGATCTGCGCCGAACGCGGAATCAAGTTCATCGGCCCGGCCGCCGACGTCATTCGCCGCATGGGCGACAAGACCGAGGCACGCCGCACCATGATCGCGGCCGGGGTGCCAGTTACCCCAGGCACCGAAGGCAACGTCGCCGATATCCATGAGGCCCTGCGCGAGGGCGAGCGCATCGGTTACCCGGTGATGCTCAAGGCCACCTCCGGTGGTGGCGGGCGTGGCATCCGCCGCTGCAACAGCCGTGAAGAGCTGGAACAGAACTTTCCCCGTGTCATTTCCGAGGCCACCAAGGCGTTCGGCTCGGCGGAAGTGTTCCTGGAAAAATGCATCGTCAATCCCAAGCACATCGAGGCGCAGATCCTCGGTGACAGCTTCGGCAACGTGGTGCACCTGTTCGAGCGCGACTGCTCGATCCAGCGGCGCAACCAGAAGCTCATCGAAATCGCCCCGAGCCCGCAGCTGACCCCAGAACAGCGCGCCTACATCGGCGACCTGGCGGTGCGCGCGGCCAAGGCGGTGGACTACGAGAACGCCGGTACCGTGGAGTTCCTGCTCGCCGATGGCGAGGTGTACTTCATGGAGATGAACACCCGGGTGCAGGTGGAACACACCATCACCGAGGAAATCACCGGTATCGATATCGTCCGTGAGCAGATTCGCATCGCTTCCGGCCTGCCGCTGTCGATCAAGCAGGAAGACATTCAGCACCGCGGCTACGCCCTGCAGTTTCGCATCAACGCCGAAGACCCGAAGAACAACTTCCTGCCCAGCTTCGGCAAGATCACCCGCTACTACGCCCCGGGCGGTCCGGGCGTGCGCACCGATACCGCGATCTACACCGGCTACACCATCCCGCCGTTCTACGACTCCATGTGCCTGAAGCTGGTGGTCTGGGCGTTGACCTGGGAAGAAGCCATGGACCGCGGCCTGCGAGCTCTGGACGACATGCGCGTGCAAGGGGTGAAGACCACCGCCGCGTACTACCAGGAAATCCTGCGCAATCCGGAATTCCGTAGTGGTCAGTTCAACACCAGCTTCGTCGAAAGCCACCCCGAACTGACCAACTACTCGATCAAGCGCAAACCCGAAGAGCTGGCCCTGGCCATCGCCGCCGCCATCGCCGCCCACGCAGGCCTGTGAGGAACCGAATAATGTCCAAGAAAATCTTTGTTACCGACACGATCCTGCGCGACGCCCACCAGTCCTTGCTGGCCACCCGCATGCGCACCGAAGACATGCTGCCGATCTGCGACAAGCTCGACAAGGTCGGCTACTGGTCGCTGGAAGTCTGGGGTGGCGCCACCTTCGACGCCTGCGTGCGTTTCCTCAAGGAAGACCCGTGGGAACGCCTGCGCAAGTTGCGCAACGCGCTGCCCAACACCCGCCTGCAGATGCTCCTGCGTGGGCAGAACCTGCTGGGCTACCGTCATTACAGCGACGACGTGGTCAAGGCCTTCGTCGCCAAGGCCGCGGTCAACGGCATCGATGTGTTCCGCATCTTCGACGCCATGAACGACGTGCGTAACCTGCGCGTGGCCATCGAGGCGGTCAAGGCTGCTGGCAAGCACGCCCAGGGCACCATCGCCTACACCACCAGCCCGGTGCACACCATCGACGCCTTCGTGAAGCAGGCCAAGCAGATGGAAGCCATGGGCTGCGACTCGGTGGCGATCAAGGACATGGCCGGCCTGCTGACCCCGTTCGCCACCGGCGAGCTGGTCAAGGCGCTGAAGGCCGAGCAGTCGCTGCCGGTGTTCATCCACTCCCATGACACCGCCGGCCTGGCCGCCATGTGCCAGCTCAAGGCGGTGGAAAACGGCGCCGACCATATCGACACGGCCATCTCCAGCTTCGCCTGGGGCACCAGCCATCCGGGCACCGAGTCGATGGTCGCCGCGCTCAAGGGCAGCGAGTTCGACACCGGCCTGGACCTGGAGCTGCTGCAGGAGATCGGCCTGTACTTCTACGCCGTGCGCAAGAAGTACCATCAGTTCGAGAGCGAATTCACCGCCGTGGACACCCGCGTGCAGGTCAACCAGGTGCCGGGCGGGATGATTTCCAACCTGGCCAACCAGCTCAAGGAGCAGGGCGCGCTCAACCGCATGAACGAAGTGCTGGCGGAGATCCCGCGGGTGCGCGAAGACCTCGGCTTCCCGCCGCTGGTGACCCCGACCTCGCAGATCGTCGGCACCCAGGCGTTCTTCAACGTGCTGGCCGGCGAGCGCTACAAGACCATCACCAACGAAGTGAAGCTGTACCTGCAGGGTGGCTATGGCAAGGCCCCGGGTGTGGTCAACGAGCAACTGCGGCGTCAGGCCATCGGCAGCGAGGAAGTGATCGATGTGCGCCCGGCCGACTTGCTCAAGCCGGAAATGGCCAAGCTGCGCGCCGATATCGGCGCCCTGGCCCACAACGAAGAAGACGTGCTGACCTTCGCCATGTTCCCCGACATCGGGCGCAAGTTCCTCGAAGAGCGCGAAGCCGGCACCCTGACCCCCGAAGCGCTGCTGCCGATCCCCGAAGCCGGTGCCGCCGCTGCGGTGGGTGGCGAGGGCGTGCCCACCGAGTTCGTCATCGACGTGCACGGTGAGACCTACCGCGTCGACATCACCGGCGTCGGCGTCAAGGCCGAAGGCAAGCGCCACTTCTACCTGTCCATCGACGGCATGCCCGAAGAAGTGGTGTTCGAGCCGCTCAACGAGTTCGTCGGCGGTGGCGGCAGCAAGCGCAAGCAAGCCAGCGCGCCGGGCCATGTCAGTACCAGCATGCCGGGCAACATCGTCGATGTGCTGGTCAAGGAAGGCGATGTGGTCAAGGCCGGCCAGGCGGTGCTGATCACCGAGGCGATGAAGATGGAGACCGAAGTGCAGGCGGCTATCGCCGGCAAGGTCGTGGCGATCCATGTGGCCAAGGGCGACCGGGTGACGCCGGGCGAGATCCTGATCGAGATCGAAGGCTGACAGACGCCTTCATCTGCAAGCGGTTAACCTCTGGGGAGCTAAGGCTCCCCTTTTTTTGCTCGAAGATATCGCCTCCGTTGGCAAACCGTAGGAGCCAGCCTTGCTGGCGAAACAGACACCGCGGTGCAGGTGTTCGCCGGCAAGGCCGGCTCCTACAGGGGACGCCGCATGCCTGGTGTGGCATTAGCCCAGGCGACACGACTCCAGCGTGCGCAGCTGCCCGCCCGGCTGCTGGTTCTCCTCGCTCAACCAGCACTCGAACCCCGCCGCCACCGCCGGCCATTGTGCATCGATGATCGAATACCACGCCGTGTCCCGATTGCGATCCTTGACCACCATGTGATTGCGAAATACCCCTTCGAAGACAAAGCCAAAGCGTTCGGCCGCGCGCTTGGACCGGGCGTTGGCGTCGTTGCACTTCCACTCCAGCCGGCGGTTGCCCAGCGCGAAGCCCAGCTTGCTCAGCAGGTAGACCGCTTCGGTGCCTTTGGGCGAGCGCTGCATGGCCGCGCCGAAGGCGATGTGGCCGATCTCGAAGCGGCCCTGCTCGGGCACGATCGACATGTAGCTGAGGATGCCCTGCACCTGGCCGCTGGCACGGTCGATCACGCTGTAGAACAGCGGATCGCGGCTGGCGGCGTTGTTGTCGAGCCAGCGCTGGAAGCTGGCGCGTTCGGCGAACGGGCCATAGGGCAGGTAGTCCCACAGCAGCGGGTCCGAGCCCGGCCCTTGCAGCACGTCCCAGAGGTCGTCGCCATGGCGCGCCGGGTCGAGCTTCTCCAGGCGGATGAAACGGCCTGCGAGGGGCTCGGCCTTGGGTGTACCGGCAGGTGTCCAGTTCAATGCATCGCTCATGGTCGGCCTACAGTGCCTTGCGAAATTGGATGAAGCCCGGGCGCTCGGCAACCTGCTCGTACAGGCTGATGGCGGTGGCGTTGGTTTCGTGGGTCAGCCAGTGCACTTTGCTGCAGCCGGCGGCCTTGGCCGTGGCGTACACCTGCTCGATCAGTTGGCGGCCGATGCCCAGGCCGCGCTGCGTACTGTCGACGTAGAGGTCCTGCAGGTAGCAGGAAGGCTCGATGCTCCAGTTGGAACGATGGTAGATGAAGTTGACCATGCCCACCGCCTTGCCATCGACCCAGGCGAGTGTCGAGTGGGTCGGCTCGTTGGGGTCGAGCAGGCGCTGCCAGGTACTGGCGCTGACGCTGTCGGCCAGTTCGGTCTGGTAGAAGCGCAGGTAGGCCTGCCACAGGGGCAGCCAGGCTGGGTGGTCGTCGGCGCCGACCGGGCGCAAGGTAACGCGGGTCATGGGGCTTTTCCTTCAGAGATCGCGCATCTGCGCGGCGAGTTGGTTGTCCAGGTAGTCGGTGCTGGCCGCCAGGCCCGCGCGCACGCCGGCGATATCCTCGGCCGAACGGTTCTGGCTGAGTTTGCGCGCGCCTTGCAGGCGGGTGATGGGCAGGCGGATGCCGACGATGGCGCGGAGCATGCCGTCGAGGTAGTCGGCAGGGGCGTCGGTGGTTTTCCAGGGGGTGTCGCGCCCCCGTTCGTGGCGATCGGTCAGGCGGCTGACGATCGCCAGCAACGCTGTGGCGTCGTGGATGACTTCGACCGGGCCATGGGCGTGAACCGCCGTGTAGTTCCAGGTAGGCACCGTTCTGGGGTTGTCGTGCTTGCTTGGGTAGTAGCCTGGGCTGACATAGGCATCGGCACCGGGAAACACCAGCAGCGCTTCACCGCCTTGCGCCAGGTCCTGCCACTGGCGATTGGCGCGGGCCAGATGGCCGTAGACGGTGCCGAACTCACCTTCGTCCGGGGCCAGCAGCACCGGCAAGTGGCTGGCCAGCAGGCCCTGTTCGCCGTGGCTGACCAGCATGGCCAGGCGGGTCTGCTGCATGTGCAGGTGCAGCCGGCAGAGGTCGTGTTCCTGGTGGGCTTTGCTGTTGTACATGGGATGGGTCCTTGTCGAATGACCTCATGCTAGGCAGGCTATTGGTTCTGTGTAAGAGCCATTTACGGTAGTTCTCATAGGTCCAATACCATGCGCGAAGCGTCCCATGCCTTGCCGTTCGATCCTGCCGGCATCATCCTCGACCGGCGCCGTGGCCTTAGCCAGCAGCTGTACCAGGCCTTGCGCGCGCGGGTGCTGGACGGTCGCCTCGGCAGTGGTACCCGCTTGCCCGCCACCCGTGACCTGGCGGCGATCCTGGGGTTGTCGCGCAATAGCGTGGTGCGGGCCTACGACCAGTTGTACGCCGAAGGTTTCATTGAAAGTCGGGTGGGCGACGGCACCTATGTCAGCCAGCTGGAAAAACTATCCACACAACTGTCCACAGGGTTATCCCTGGGTTTATCAACAGGTTTATCCACATTTTCGCCTTCTGATACTGAGGATTTATCCAGCTTGGCAGCTGTCAGCGTGCCCTTGCAGCGTCTGAAAGAACACCATTTGCCGCCGCCGAAAAGTGGGGCTCCACGTGCATTCCGGGTGGGCGTGCCGGCCTACGATCTGTTCCCGTTCGATGTGTGGGCCAAGCTGCATGCGGGTTTCTGGCGAAACCCCGATCCTTCGGCGCTCGGCTACGGCGACCCGGCGGGGGAGCTGGCGCTGCGTGAGCTGATTGCCACTTACTTGCGCCGTTCGCGGGGGCTCTCCTGCACGGCTGAACAAATTTTGATCACCCATGGCGCCCAGGAGGCCATCAGCCTTTGTGCACAGTTGCTGTTGCAGTCGGGCGACGCCGTGGCTGTGGAAAACCCTGGGTACCGCGCGGCGGGGCACGCGTTTGCCCTGGCCGGGGCACAGCTCAGGGGCATGCCGGTGGACGACGAGGGCATGGATTGCACGGGCCTGGCGGACTGCCGCTTGGCCTATGTGACGCCGGCCCACCAGTACCCGACGGGGGTCACCATGAGCCTGGCTAGGCGCCTGGCGCTGCTGGCCTGGGCCGAGCGGGAACAGGCCTGGATCATCGAGGACGACTATGACGGCGAGTACCGCTACAGCGGCGCGCCACTGGCACCGCTGGCGACCTTGGATCGGCAAGGCCGGGTGCTGTATGTCGGCACCTTCGGCAAGATTGCCTTCCCCGCGCTGCGCCTGGGCTACCTGGTACTGCCCAGGCACCTGGTGCAGGCATTCAGCCGTGGTCGGGCCTTGGCGGTGCGCCACTCGGAGGTGGGCACCCAGTGGGTGATGGCGCAGTTCATGGCCCTGGGGCATTTCCAGCGGCACATCCGGCGGATGCGGCGGGCGGCGTTGGCGCGGCGCGATGTGCTGATGGCCGGCTGGCCGCTGGATGTGCCGGGGTTGGGGGCGATGCCGGAGGTGGCGGCGGGGCTGCATGTGAAAGTGGATGTGGATAACTTTGCGCGGGAGCAGGCCCTGGTAGCCCAGGCGCAGGCGGTCGGGGTGGAGGTGAATCCGCTGAGCTCATTCTGGCTGGAGGACAGCCAGGTGCCTGTGGATAAACGCGCGGGGCTGGTGCTGGGGTTTGCCGCAGTGCCGCAAGCCCAGGTGGCGGACGCGTTGATGCGCCTGCGCAAGGCCTGGAGATAGCGATCGCGGGGGCAAGCCCGCTGCCACGCATGCCATGCACAGGAGCAGGCTTGCCCCCGCGATGCTTTTCAGGTCCCGGACTTGATCTTGGTCCAGGCCCTGGTCCGCGCCCGTTCGGCATCCCGCGGCAACGGCTTGAGGGTGTACAGCTTGGCCATCGCCTCTGCCGTCGGGTACAGGTTGGAGTTGTTGCGGATCGCCGGGCTGACCTTGTCGGTGGCGTCCTTGTTCGGGTTGGGGTAACCGACGAAATCGCTGATCGGGGCGATGACCTCGGGGCGTAGCAGGTAATTGATGAAGGCGTGGGCATCCTGCGGGTTGGCCGCGTTCTTCGGGATCGCCAGCATGTCGAACCAGATCGGCGCGCCTTCCCTGGGCAGGCGCATGTCCACCACCACGCCGTTGTTCGCCTCGCGCGCCCGGTTGGCGGCCTGGGAGAAACTGCCCGAATAACCCACCGCCACGCAGATGTCGCCATTGGCCATGTCGGCCATGTACTTGGAAGAGTGGAAGTAGGTGATGTACGGGCGAATCTTCAGCAGCAGATCCTGGGCCTTCTGGTAGTCCGCCGGCTTGCCGCTGTTGGGGTCCAGGCCCAGGTAGGCGAGGGCCAGCGGCAGGATCTCCGAAGGGGAGTCGAGCAGCGCCACGCCGCACTGCTTGAGCTTGGCGATGTTCTGTTCCTTGAAGATCAGCTCCCAGCTGTCCAGCGGCGCGTCATCGCCCAGCGCCGCCTTGACCTTGGCGGGGTTGAAGCCGATCAGCACGGTGCCGTACATGTAGGGCACCGCGTGCTGGTTGCCGGGGTCGTTGCTCTCGATCAGCTTCATCAGCGCCGGGTCCAAATGCTGCCAGTTGGGCAGCTTGGCGCGGTCCAGCGGCTGGAACACACCGGCTTCGATCTGTTTGGCAAGGAACACGTTGGAGGGCACCACCACGTCATAGCCGGAGTTGCCGGTGAGCAGCTTGGCCTCCAGTGCCTCGTTGGTGTCGAAGATGTCGTAGACCAGTTTCACGCCGCTGTCTTGCTGGAAACCGGTGAGGGTCTGCGGAGTGATGTAGTCAAACCAGTTGAAGACCCGCAAGGTGCGCTGGTCGGCATGGGCCTGGAGCGCGCCGGCGAGCAGGCCGGTGGCGATGAGCGGGGCGAGCAGACGCTTGAGTCGGACCATGTTCAGGCTCCTGGCTGGGCGTGCTGGAAGCCTTCCAGCACATTGACCGCGTTGATGCCGATTTGTGCCACGGCATAGCCACCTTCCATCACGAACAGGGTGGGCTTGCCGAGCCTGCCGATGCGCTCGCCCATGGCCAGGTAATCCGGGCTGTCCAGCTTGAACTGGGAGATCGGATCGTCCTTGAACGTATCCACGCCAAGGGAGATCACCAGCACCTCGGGGTCATAGCGCTCGATGCGCTGGCAGGCGTCTTCCAGGGCGGCGCTCCAGGCGCTCCAATCGCTACCGGTGGGCAACGGGTAGTTGATGTTGCAGCCTTCACCCGGGCCTTCGCCGGTTTCGTCGGCATAGCCGAGGAAAAACGGGAACTCGTCCTGCGGGTCGCCGTGGATCGAGGCGAAGAACACATCGTTGCGGGCGTAGAAGATGTCCTGGGTGCCGTTGCCGTGGTGGTAGTCGACATCGAGGATGGCCACCTTGCGCCGGCCCTGGTCGAGGAAGGCCTGGGCGGCGATGGCGGCGTTGTTCAGGTAGCAGTAGCCGCCCATCACCTCGGCGGCGGCGTGGTGCCCAGGCGGGCGACACAGGGCGAAGGCCGCGCGGGCGCCTTGCTGGATCGCGGCCTGCGCGGTCAGCGCCACTTGGGCGGCGCTGTAGGCGGCCTGCCAGGTACCGGCGGTGATCGGCGCGCCGGCGTCGAAGCTGTAGTAGCCGAGCTCGCCGTGCAGGCCGCTGGGCTTGACCTGGCGCAGGGTGCGTGCGGGCCAGGTGAATGGCAGCAGGTCGCCTTGCTGGCCGAGGGCCGCCCAGCGGGCCCAGGCGCCTTCGAAGAAGTCCAGGTAGCCGGCACTGTGAATGCGCTGCAGCGGGGTACGACCGAAATCGTTGGGCCCCTGCACAGGGCCGAGGTTGCGCTGCTTGACCTGCTCCAGGACGTGGTCGGCACGGGAGGGCATTTCGAAGCAGGGCATCAGCTTGCCGTCGATCAGCTCGCAGCGGCCATGGTGCAGACGGTGGTCATCGGAATAGATCGTCAGCATTTATTGTTCTCCGGTAGGGCTGGCGTGGAGCAATTGTGCTGGGCTGCCAGGTGAGGGAGAACGATGGGAACGGCCAAAAGGGGATCGATGTGGCCAAGCCATCCTGGCCGACCCAATCACGGGCTTGCCCCGCGATGAGGCCGGTACCGGTCAACCGCGAAAATGGCTGGGCGCCACGCCGCTCCAGCGCTGGAAGGCATGGCGAAAACTCGCGGTTTCGCTGAAGCCGAGGCTTTCGGCGATACGGTAGATCGGCATCTGGTCCTCGGCCAGCAATTGCTTGGCCCGTTCGAAGCGCAGCTCGTCGAGCAGCTGTTGATAACTGCTGCCCAACGCCTGCAAGTGCCGGCGCAAGGTGCGCGACGAGCAGTTCATCTGCCGCGCCAGGCCCTCCAGCCCGGGCGCCGCCTCCAGCTGCTGGAGCAGCAGCTGGCGAATCCGCCCCAACCAGGCCTGGCGCCCGGTGAACTCCAGGTTCAAACGCCGGCAGCGTTCACTCATCGCCTTGTGGGTGATCGGGTCGGCCAGCGGCAGCGGCATGTCCAGCCAGCGCCGTTCGAAGGCGAAGGCGTTGTCGCCCGCATCGAAACCCTGCGGGCAGGCGAATGCACCGGCGTAGAGCGCGTGGTAACCGGGGCGGGGGTGTTCGAAGCGCGCCGCCAGCAACGGCAGCGGGCGCCCCAGCAGGTCGTCGCAGATCACCTTGAGCGACCCCAGGCAGAACTCGGCATTGAACGCGGCCAGGCCCGGCGCGTCGTAGTGCTCGCTGGCGCTGAGCCAGATGCGCTGGCCATCGTCCACCAGGCGCAGCTGGAAGACTGTTCCCAGCAGTGCCGGAAAGCGCAGCGCCAGGCGCAGGGCGTCACCCAAAGTGGCACTGGAGAGCAGGGCGTAACCGAGCATGCCGTAGCACGACACATGCATGCGCCGGCCCAGCTCCAGGCCGATGTCCGCGCGGCGGGCCACGGCGTTGGCGCAGACCTGCAGTTCCTGCTGGGTGGTGATGCGGGCGTCGGCGTGGCCCAGGTCGGCCGGGCCAATGCCGCTGCCGGCGAGCATCTGCTGCGGGTCGACGCCGTCCTCCTGGAACACCTTGAGGATCAGCGAAACCGCGTTGAGGGTGGTGAGGTGGCTGTGCAGCATGCTCGGCATCCCGTTGGGCTGAGAAGCTTCAGAGAGCAAGTTATATGCCGCTCGAGACGCACAACCCCTGTAGGAGCGGCCTTGTGTCGCGAAAGGGCCGCAAAGCGGCCCCGACGATCGTTGCGTCAATGCTGAAATCCCGGGGCTGCTATGCAGCCCTTTCGCGACACAAGGCCGCTCCTACAAGGATCGCGCAGGAGTTGAAGTGCAGGCATAAAAAAAAGGGCCCGGAGCGTGCGCTCGGGCCCTTGAAAGGTTGAGAGGTGTCTAGTCCCTCGACCTGGTGAGACTGTTTGCAGCGGCCTGGGTTACGCCTTCAGCGGAACCAGACGGGGAGCGATCATGTTTTCCGGACGCAGGATGTCGTTGAGCATCGCTTCGTCCAGCAGCTTCTCTTCGCGCACCAGTTCCAGCACGCCGCGGCCGGTTTCCAGGGCGACGCGGGCGATACGGGTGGCGTTTTCGTAGCCGATGTACGGGTTCAGGGCGGTGACCAGGCCGATCGAGTGCTCGACCAGTTCACGGCAGCGCTGTTCGTTGGCGGTGATGCCGACGATGCAGTGTTCGCGCAGCATGTCCATGGCGCGTTGCAGCAGGCGGATCGAGTCGAAGATCTTGTAGGCGATCAGCGGTTCCATCACGTTCAGCTGCAGCTGGCCACCTTCGGCGGCGACGGTCAGGGCCAGGTCGTTGCCCATGATGGCGAAGGCCACCTGGTTGACGGCCTCGGGGATCACCGGGTTGACCTTGCCTGGCATGATCGAGCTGCCTGGCTGGCGCGCCGGCAGGTTGATCTCGTTGATGCCGGTGCGTGGGCCGCTGGACAGCAGGCGCAGGTCGTTGCAGATCTTCGACAGCTTGACCGCGGTGCGCTTGAGCATGCCGGAGAACAGCACGAAGGCGCCCATGTCGGAGGTGGCTTCGATCAGGTCGGCGGCCGGGACCAGCGGCTGGCCGCTGATGGTCGCCAGGCGCTGCACGGCCAGGGCCTGGTAGCCAGGGTCGGCGTTGATGCCGGTGCCGATGGCGGTGCCGCCCAGGTTGATTTCGGTCAGCAGTTCCGGGGCCAGCGAGCGCAGGCGCTGCAGGTCTTCGGTCATGGTGGTGGCGAAGGCGCGGAATTCCTGGCCCAGGGTCATCGGCACGGCGTCTTGCAGCTGGGTACGGCCCATCTTCAGGACGTGGTCGAACTCTTTACCCTTGGCAGCGAAGGCCTGGATCAGGCTGTCGAGGCTGGCCAGCAGGGCGTCGTGGCCCAGCAGCAGGCCCAGACGGATTGCGGTCGGGTAGGCGTCGTTGGTCGACTGCGCCATGTTCACGTCGTTGTTCGGGTGCAGGTACTGGTACTCACCTTTCTGGTGGCCCATGTGCTCCAGCGCGACGTTGGCGATGACTTCGTTGGCGTTCATGTTGGTGGAGGTGCCGGCACCGCCCTGGATCATGTCCACCACGAACTGTTCGTGGAAGTCACCCTTGATCAGGCGGGCACAGGCTGCGCTGATGGCAGCGTGCTTGGCATCGCTCAGGTGCCCCAGCTCACGGTTGGCGTCAGCAGCGGCCTGCTTGACCATCGCCAGGCCGACTACCAGTTTCGGGTAGTGCGACAGCGGAACGCCGGAGAGGTGGAAGTTGTTGGCAGCGCGCAGGGTCTGGATGCCGTAGTAGGCATCGGCAGGGACTTCAAGGGTACCAAGCAGATCTTTTTCGACGCGGAACGATGCAGCGGAAGACATGATAGATATCATCTCGATTTTGACCCGGCACCTGCCGGAATGGCGCCAATCCTAGGGCTGCGCAGATTTTGCGGCCAATGCTGTTGCACGCTAACCTATGCGCAAACGGCATACGGTTTGATGTGACGCCGATTGACAATCGAGCGTGTTCCATTTTGGTGCACGCGTTGCGGAGTAGTCGATGAACCTCGAAAGCAAGTGGCTGGAAGACTTCAGTGCCCTGGCCTCTACCCGTAGTTTTTCGCAGGCGGCCGAGCGCCGCTTCGTCACCCAGCCGGCCTTCAGCCGGCGCATTCGCAGCCTGGAGGCGGCGCTGGGGCTGACCTTGGTGAATCGTTCCCGCACCCCCATCGAATTGACCGAGGCCGGGCAGCTGTTTCTGGTTACCGCGCGCACCGTTGTCGACCAGTTGAGCGAAGTGCTTCGCCACTTGCACCACCTCGAAGGTGGCCAGGGCGAGGTGATCCAGGTGGCCGCTGCGCATTCGCTGGCATCGGGTTTTTTCCCCCGTTGGGTGGCGCAGCTGCGCAACGATGGGTTGAACATCGCCACCCGCCTGGTTGCGACTAACGTCGGAGATGCGGTGCATGCCCTGCGCGAGGGTGGCTGCGACCTGATGCTGGCGTTCTACGACCCGGACGCGGCGCTGCAGATGGACGCCGAGATCTTCCCTTCCTTGCATATGGGCAACACCGAAATGCTTCCGGTGTGCGCGGTGGGCGCCGACGGCAAGCCGTTGTTCGACCTGGAGGGTGACGGCAGCGTGCCGCTGCTGGCCTATAGTGCCGGCGCCTTCCTCGGCCGTTCGGTCAACCTGCTGCTGCGCCAGCGCAACCTGCGCTATACCACTGTCTATGAGACTGCCATGGCCGACAGCCTCAAGAGCATGGCCCTGGAAGGCATGGGCATCGCCTGGGTACCGAAGCTGTCGATGCGCGGCGAACTGGAGCGGGGCGAGCTGGCGATCTGTGGTGGCAGCCAGTGGCATGTGCCGCTGGAAATCCGCCTGTACCGCTGCGCCCTGGTGCGCAAGGCCAACGTGCGCTTGCTGTGGCGCAAGCTGGAGGGTGGTTCAGTTGACCCGAAAGTCAGCCAAACCCCCGAAAAATAAGGGCGACAGTTGGTCGCCGGGGGTGCCGTGATCGTCCATCGTTACGCTATACTGCGCGGCCCCTCGACCGGATAGATCCGGTCATGATCAGCAAACAAGCCACGCCGGTCGTCCCGCGTGGCTTGTTGTTTTTTGACGCGCCTGCGGGCGCACAAGCGAAGAGGCTCGACGATGAGTGCACTGGTTGGCGTGATCATGGGCTCCAAGTCCGATTGGTCCACCCTTAGCCACACCGCCGATATGCTGGAAAAACTCGGCATTCCCTACGAAGTGAAGGTGGTTTCCGCCCACCGCACGCCGGACCTGCTGTTCCAGTACGCCGAGGAGGCCGAGGGCCGCGGCATCGAGGTGATCATCGCCGGTGCCGGTGGCGCTGCCCACCTGCCAGGCATGTGCGCCGCCAAGACCCACTTGCCAGTGCTGGGCGTGCCGGTGCAGTCGTCGATGCTGTCGGGTGTCGACTCGCTGCTGTCGATCGTGCAGATGCCGGCCGGCGTACCGGTCGCCACCCTGGCCATCGGCAAGGCCGGCGCGATCAACGCGGCGTTGCTCTCGGCGAGCATCCTCGGCGCCAAGCACCCGCAGTTCCACGCGGCGCTCAAGCAGTTCCGCACCGAGCAGACCGACACCGTGCTGGACAATCCAGACCCGCGTCAGGCTTGAGGCTGAAGATATGAAGATCGGTGTAATCGGTGGTGGCCAGCTGGGCCGCATGCTGGCCCTGGCGGGCACCCCGCTGGGCATGAACTTCGCCTTCCTCGACCCGGCGCCGGACGCCTGCGCCGCACCGCTGGGCGAGCACCTGCGCGCCGACTACGGCGACCAGGACCACCTGCGCCAGCTGGCCGACGAAGTCGACCTGGTGACCTTCGAGTTCGAGAGCGTGCCGGCCGAAACCGTCGCCTTCCTCTCGCAGTTCGTGCCGGTGTACCCGAGCGCCGAAGCGCTGCGGATCGCCCGCGACCGCCTGTTCGAAAAGAGCCTGTTCCGCGACCTGGGCATCCCGACCCCGGCGTTCGCCGACATCCTTTCGCAAGCCGATCTCGACGCCGCCGTGGCCAGCATCGGCCTGCCGGCCGTGCTCAAGACCCGTACCCTGGGCTATGACGGCAAGGGCCAGAAAGTCCTGCGCAAGCCCGAGGACGTGATCGACACCTTCGCCGAGCTGGGCAGCGTGCCGTGCCTGCTGGAAGGCTTCGTGCCGTTCACCGGCGAGGTCTCGCTGGTGGCTGTGCGTGCCCGTGATGGCGAAACGCGGTTCTACCCGCTGGTGCACAACACCCACGACAGCGGCATCCTCAAACTGTCGGTGGCCAGTGAGGCGCACCCGCTGCAGGCCCTGGCCGAGGACTATGTCGGCCGTGTGCTGCAAAAGCTCGACTATGTCGGCGTGATGGCCTTCGAGTTCTTCGAGGTCGACGGCGGCCTGAAGGCCAACGAGATCGCCCCGCGCGTGCACAACTCCGGGCACTGGACCATCGAAGGCAGCGAGTGCAGCCAGTTCGAGAACCACCTGCGCGCCGTGGCCGGCCTGCCGCTGGGCTCGACCGCCAAGGTCGGCGAAAGCGCCATGCTCAACTTCATCGGCGCAGTACCGGCGGTGGACAAGGTCATCGCCATCGACGACTGCCACCTGCACCACTATGGCAAGGCGTTCAAGGTCGGTCGCAAGGTCGGCCATGCCACCCTGCGCTGCGCCGACATGGCCACGCTCAAGGCCAAGATTGCCGAAGTAGAGGCGTTGATCGCCGGCTGATCGAACTTCTGCCAGGCAATGCCGCTCTGAGATGGCAACAAGCCAAAGCGCTGACTAGGCTTTGGCTTGTTCCATCTTCACCACAGAGGGATTGCCATGGGCATCATTGGAACCATCTTCATCGGCCTGATCGTCGGCCTGCTGGCGCGCTTCCTGAAACCCGGGGACGACAGCATGGGCTGGATCATGACCATCCTCCTCGGCATTGCCGGCTCGCTGGCCGCCACCTATGGCGGGCAGGCACTGGGCATCTACCAGGCCGGGCAGGCCGCAGGCTTCTTCGGCGCCCTGGTCGGCGCGATCATCCTGCTGGTGATCTACGGCTTCATCAAGAAACGCTGAATTGCCGCTAGAATGCCCGGCAATTCATCCTGAGTTGCCGAGCATGCGTGCGCTTTTTCTCCTTCCCCTGCTGCTGGCCAGTACCCTGGCCCATGCCGAACTGCCCGAGACCGACTGGCTGGAGCTGATGCCCAAGTCGGACCAGAAGGCCCTCGAGCAGATGCCCGAGATCGACCACAACTCCCCCGAAGCCCTGGGTACCTTCACCGCCAAGGGCGGCTTGAAGCAGAGCAAGGGTTTGCCCGCGGTGATGTATTCGACCAAGACCGTGGCCGCGATGAACGACAGGCAGATTCGCCTGGGCGGCTATCCGGTGCCGTTGGAAAGCGATGCCAAGGGCAACAGCACGCTGTTCTTCCTGGTGCCCTACCCAGGGGCGTGCATCCACGTACCGCCGCCGCCGCCGAACCAGCTGGTGCTGGTGCGTTATCCGAAAGGGTTGAAGATCGACGATATCTACACGCCGTTGTGGGTGACCGGCCTGTTGAAGGTGGAGAAGGTCAGCAATGACCTGGCGGATGCGGCGTATGCGCTGGAGGCAGGGCAGGTGAGGGTGGTGGCGGATGCCGACCTGTAACGCATTCCGGGGCTGCTTTGCAGCCCATGGCGAAACAAGGCCGCTCCCACAGGGATCACGCGAATCCTGTGGGAGCGGCCTTGTGTCGCGAAAGGACCGCGTAGCGGTCCCGGAAACCTCAGAGCACTTCGCTACCGATCGCCACGCTCATCGCATGGCTCGCCCCCGGCTTGAGCACCACCACATCATCCAGCACATTCGCCGTCTCGATGCACAGCATGCGCTGCCAGCCGTCGTCGGCCATGTCCGGCAGGTCGCGGGCGCGGTCGGTCCAGGGGTTCCAGATCACCGCGGTGCGTGAACCGCCGGCCTGCAGGGTGATGCGTCGGTTCCAGTGCGGGTCGACGATGGCCAGGCGCTCGGGGGTATTGAGGTAGATGCGGTCGGTCTCGCCCGCGAAACCCAGGTTGCCCTGCTGCTTGCGCTGCTCCCAGTTGGCCAGGGTTTCGATATAGGCCAACCCGTCCACGCCTTCCACCTGCACCTGGCGTACATCGCTTACCGCGAAGTAGCTGTGCAGGGCTTGGCTCAGGGTGACATCGGTATTGCCAAGGTTATAGCTGGTGAGGGTCAGCTGCAGTTGCTGGCCCAGCTCCACCACCAGCTTGAGCTCGACTTCGTGGGGCCAACCCGGCAGATCGCCCAGGGCTTCGGGCAGCGCGAATTCGATGCGCAGGGTGGCGCCGCTTTCCTCGATGTTCAGTAATTTCCAGTCGCGCCCGCGCACCAGGCCGTGGGCCGGTGCTTGCCCGCCTTGGTACAGGGCTTTGACCGAGTCGGGGTTTCGCTCGAAGATGCCGAACCAGGGCCAGCACACCGGGGCGCCGGCGCGCACCGACTTGCCCTGGCGGAAGATGGCCTGGTCGCTCAGCCACAGCAGCGGCGGTTCGCCGATTTGCTGGTAGCTGAGGACTTGCGCGCCCTGCTGGGCGATCAGTAGTTCGGCGTGCTCGCTGGTGATGCGCCAGCAGTTGAGTTCGCCGTGTAGCTCGGTGTCGACCTGGAAGTTAGCCATTGCGCTCGTCTCATGGATTGCCTGTCGGGTCGTTGGACCCGGTGACGTGCAATGAGTTTACCGCTCGCTCGGCTTAGCGACGAGGCACCGAACGGGTACGGCCACTGCCGTCGATGGCGACGAACACGAACACCGCTTCGGTGACCTTGCGCCATTCGCTGGACAGTGGGTCGTCGCTCCACACCTCGACCATCATCTGGATCGAGCTGCGGCCGATTTCCAGGGTCTGGGTATAGAAGGAAAGCTGCGCGCCCACCGCCACCGGCACCAGGAAGGCCATGCGGTCGATGGCCACCGTGGCCACTCGGCCACCGGCGACGCGGCTGGCCATGGCGGTACCGGCCAGGTCCATCTGGGCGACCAGCCAGCCGCCGAAGATATCGCCGAAACCGTTGGTTTCGCGTGGCAGCGCGGTGATCTGCAAGGCCAGGTCGCCCTGCGGGATAGGATCTTCTTGTTCGAGCTCAATCATGCGGTGGGGCCTCTGACCCGTGACGCTTCGTTGGTGGCGCAGTAATGGACGCCGTAAAAACGATTCAGCAACACGCATACTACGCTGATTTCGCTTCGGGAGGCGGCCGAAGGGAGACTCTGCGAAACAGTCCGACGATACTGACCGACGTTTTCGCACAATATCCCTCAGTAGAAGCAACCTTTTCCTACGAGCGGGCAGTATATATACCCGCACAGCCAGCGACGACCGCGCATTCATGAATATCTGTAGGGATTTTGTACCGCTATGAGCGCGGCTCGGCAATTTGCTATCTTCGCTGCCTGACCTCCGAGAGCCGCATGCCAAGCGGTCCGCAGACCTATAAGAGAAACAACAGCGATGACCTCCGTGCAGACCCGTATCGAGCAGCCATCCCGGCCGCTGTCCCGCAGTGACTACAAGACCCTCTCGCTGTCCGCCCTGGGCGGTGCCCTGGAGTTCTACGACTTCATCATCTTCGTGTTCTTCGCCACGGTGGTGGGCAAGCTGTTCTTCCCGGCCGACATGCCCGAGTGGCTGCGCCTGATGCAGACCTTCGGCATCTTCGCCGCCGGCTACCTGGCGCGGCCGCTGGGCGGCATCGTCATGGCCCACTTCGGCGACCTGCTCGGGCGCAAGAAGATGTTCACCCTGAGCATTTTCCTGATGGCGGTGCCGACCCTGGTGATGGGCCTGCTGCCGACTTATGCACAGATCGGCCTGTGGGCGCCGATCCTGCTGCTGTTGATGCGGGTGATCCAGGGCGCGGCCATCGGCGGCGAGGTGCCGGGAGCCTGGGTGTTCGTGTCCGAGCACGTGCCGGCGCGCAACACCGGCTACGCCTGCGGCACCCTGACCGCCGGGCTGACCTCGGGCATCCTGCTCGGCTCGTTGGTGGCGACGCTGATCAACACCCTGTACAGCCCAGATGAAGTGGCGGACTACGCCTGGCGTATCCCCTTCCTGCTGGGTGGCGTGTTCGGCTTCTTCGCGGTCTACCTGCGCCGTTGGTTGCACGAAACCCCGGTGTTCGCCGAGATGCAGGCGCGCAAGGCGCTGGCCGAAGAGCTGCCGCTGCGCGCGGTGCTGCGCGACCATCGTGGCGCGATCATCCTGTCGATGTTGCTCACCTGGCTGCTGTCGGCCGGCATCGTGGTGGTGATCCTGATGACCCCGGCGCTGCTGCAGAGCCTGTACCACGTCAGCCCCACCGATTCGCTCAAGGCCAACAGCCTGGCCATCGTCCTGCTCAGCGTCGGCTGCATCGGCGCCGGCAGCCTGGCCGACCGCTTTGGCGCCGGGCGGGTGTTCATCGTCGGCAGCCTGGCGTTGCTGGCCTCGTCCTGGGCCTTCTACCACAGCCTGGCGACCCGTCCGGACCTGCTGTTCCCGCTGTATGCCCTGACCGGCCTGTGCGTGGGCATCGTCGGTGCGGTGCCCTATGTAATGGTCAAGGCGTTCCCACCGGTGGTGCGTTTCAGTGGGTTGTCGTTCTCCTACAACCTGGCCTACGCGATTTTTGGCGGGCTGACGCCGATGGTGGTGACCGCGCTGCTCAAGTTCAGCCCGATGGCGCCGGCCTACTACGTGGCGTGCCTGTGTGCCGTTGGTCTGCTGGTGGGCCTGTATCTGCTCGCCAACAAACGCTGAGCCGAGCGAATCACGCGGACCTGTAGGAGCGGTGTACTTCAGAGCCTGACTCTCCGCGTAAAAGCGCAGGTAATCCCTTCCGAAACATCCTGAAAAGGCCATCCCCGACTACCGGTGATGGCCTTTCATCCAATTGTCATATTCGAGTCATAGAGTGTTCATGCGGCCTGCAGATACTTGGGCCCGTTCCATCACAAACCCCACGATATTCCTGCTAGGAGCAAGGCATGAAACTGAAGCGTTTGATGGCGGCCCTGACCTTTGCCGCCGCTGGCGTCGCTGCCGCCAATGCGGTCGCCGCTGTCGACCCAGCCATCCCGACCTACACCAAGACTACCGGTGTGTCGGGCAACCTCTCCAGCGTCGGTTCCGACACCCTCGCGAACCTGATGACCCTGTGGGCCGAGGCCTACAAGAAGGAATATCCGAACGTAAACATCCAGATCCAGGCCGCCGGCTCCTCCACCGCGCCACCCGCGCTGACCGAAGGCACCGCCAACCTGGGCCCGATGAGCCGCAAGATGAAGGACGTCGAGCTGCAGGCCTTCGAGCAGAAGTACGGCTACAAGCCGACCGCCATTCCGGTTGCCGTCGACGCCCTGGCCGTGTTCGTGCACAAGGACAACCCGATCAAGGGCCTGACCATGGCTCAGGTCGACGCCATCTTCTCCTCCACCCGCCTGTGCGGTGGCAAGGCTGACGTGAAGACCTGGGGCGACGTGGGCGTGACCGGCGACCTGGCCAACAAGCCAGTGCAGCTGTTCGGCCGCAACTCGGTATCGGGCACCTACGGCTACTTCAAGGAAGAAGCCCTGTGCAAAGGCGACTTCAAGCCTAACGTCAACGAACAACCCGGCTCGGCTTCGGTCGTGCAGTCGATCAGCTCCTCGCTGAACGGCATCGGCTACTCGGGCATCGGCTACAAGACCGCCAGCGTCAAGACCGTGCCACTGGCCAAGAAAGAAGGCGGCGCCTTCGTCGAAGACAACGAAGCCAACGCCCTGAACGGCACCTACCCGCTGTCGCGCTTCCTGTACGTCTACGTCAACAAGGCGCCGAACAAGCCGCTGGCCCCGCTGGAAGCCGAGTTCGTCAAGCTGGTGCTGTCGCAAGCCGGCCAGCAGGTGGTGGTCAAGGACGGCTACATCCCGCTGCCTGCCAAGGTGGTCGACAAGACCCTGGCTGACCTGGGCCTGTCCCACGCTGGCAACGTTGCAAAGAAGTAATTAGGCAGTAACCGGAAGAGGTCGGCAGCGAATGCGCCGGCCTCTTTCCATGAATTCGTCAGTCCGAGGCCAGGGCTCCTGCGCGTCGGGCTTTGTTGCGTCACTGCACTGTCATGTTTTTGTCATACGGGACCGCTAGGGTGTGCGCATGAATGATCTGGCCAACTCCACCATGACCCAAAATTCTCCTCCCGTGCGGATTGACTTCAATACGCCCGAGTTGCAACGCAAGCGCCGCCTGCGCGCCCTCAAGGATCGCCTGACCCGCTGGTACGTCCTGGTGGGCGGGCTGGCCGTGCTGGCGGCGATCACGCTGATCTTCTTCTACCTGGCCTACGTGGTGCTGCCGCTGTTCCAGGGCGCCGAACTGACCAGCAAGAAAGCCCTGGAGCCGACCTGGCTGCAGCAGGATGCCGGCAAGCCACTGCTGATCGCCCTCGAGGAGCAGAACCTCGTGGGCATGCGCGTTTCCGACAAGGGCCAGGCGCTGTTCTTCGACACCAAGACCGGTGCCGAGGTGAAGCGCGTCGACCTGCCGCTGCCGGCCGGTGCCCAGGTCAGTTCGATCAGTACCGACCAACCGGGTAGCCCGCTGGTGGTGCTGGGCCTGTCCAACGGCCAGGCGATCGTGTTCCACCACACCTACAAGATCACCTACCCGGACAACAAGAAGACCATCGAGGCGGGCATCGACTTCCCCTATGGTCAGGACGCCTTCACCCTCGACGAGCAGGGCCGTGCGCTGGAGCACGTGAGCGTCAACGTCAATGGCGAGACCTTGCTGCTGGCCGGCTCCACCGGTTCGCACCTGCAGGTCATCGAGCTGGCGCGTACCGAGAACATGATGACCGGCGAGGTCACCACCGAGCAGAACCGCATCGAGCTGCCGCAGATGACCGAGACGGTGAAGAACATCTTCATCGACCCGCGCCAGCAGTGGCTGTACGTGGTCAACGGCCGGGCCACCGCCGATGTTTTCAACCTGCGCGACAAGAGCCTCAACGGGCGCTACAAGCTGTCCGAGAACGGCGACACCGAAATCACCGCGACCGCCCAGCTGGTCGGCGGCATCTCGCTGATCTTCGGCGATTCCAAGGGTGGCCTGAGCCAGTGGTTCATGGCCCGCGACCCGGACGGCGAGTCGCGCTTCAAGCTGATTCGCAGCTTCCAGCTGGGCAAGGCGCCGGTGGTGCAGATCGACGCCGAAGAGCGCCGCAAGGGCTTCATCGCCCTGGACAGCGACGGCAAGCTTGGCGTATTCCACAGCACCGCGCACCGTACCCTGCTGGTCGAGCCGGTGGCTGAGGGCGCGGGTGTCCTCGCCCTGTCGCCGCGCGCCAACCGCGTCATCATCGAAGCGGGTGGCAAGCTGCTGCCCCTGAGCCTGCGCAACCCGCACCCTGAGATCTCCTTCAGCGCGCTGTGGGGCAAGGTCTGGTACGAGAACTACGACGAGCCCAAGTATGTCTGGCAGTCGACCGCCTCGAACACCGACTTCGAACCCAAGCTGAGCCTGTCGCCACTGACCTTCGGTACGCTCAAGGCCGCGTTCTACGCGATGATCCTGGCCGCGCCGCTGGCCATCGCCGCGGCGATCTACACCGCCTACTTCATGGCCCCGGGCATGCGCCGCAAGGTCAAGCCGGTGATCGAGCTGATGGAAGCGATGCCGACGGTGATCCTCGGCTTCTTCGCCGGCCTGTTCCTGGCGCCGTACCTCGAAGGCCACCTGCCGGGGGTGTTCAGCCTGTTGCTGATCCTGCCGATCGGCATCCTGGTCGCCGGTTTCGCCTGGAGCCGCCTGCCGGAGTCGATCCGCCTGCGCATCCCGGATGGCTGGGAAGCGGCGATCCTGATCCCGGTCATTCTCGCGATCGGCTGGTTCGCCCTGTCCATGAGCCCGTTCCTCGAGAGCTGGTTCTTCGGCGGCGACATGCGCCTGTGGATCACCAACGACCTCGGCATCACCTACGACCAGCGCAACGCCCTGGTGGTCGGTATCGCCATGGGCTTCGCGGTCATCCCGAACATCTACTCCATCGCCGAAGACGCCGTGTTCAGCGTGCCGCGCAGCCTGACCCTGGGCTCCCTGGCCCTGGGCGCGACGCCGTGGCAGACCCTGACCCGCGTGGTCATCCTCACCGCCAGCCCGGGTATCTTCTCGGCGCTGATGATCGGCATGGGCCGCGCGGTGGGCGAGACCATGATCGTGCTCATGGCCACCGGCAACACCCCGGTGATGGAACTGAACCTGTTCGAGGGCATGCGCACCCTGGCCGCCAACGTGGCCGTGGAAATGCCTGAATCGGAAGTCGGCGGCAGCCACTATCGTGTGCTGTTCCTCGCCGCCCTCGTGCTGCTGATGTTCACCTTCGTGATGAACACCTTGGCCGAGCTGATTCGCCAGCGCCTGCGCAAGAAATACTCGTCGCTTTGATAGAAAGGTAGAGATCCGTGAAAAAGGATTCCCTCAAAGGCTGGTTCAAGAGCGGCGCCCCAGGCGTCTGGATCAGCGGTGGCGCGGTCGCCATGGCGGTGATCATGACCGTCGGCCTGCTGGCCGTGATCGCCGTGCGCGGCCTGGGCCACTTCTGGCCGGCCGACCTGATTCAGGCCACCTACAAGGTGCCGGGCCAGGCCGACCATGTGATCATCGGTGAAGTGGTCCAGAAAGAAGAAGTACCCCGTGAACGCCTCAAGGGCGCCGGTTTGCCGGTGCCCGACCAGGGCCCGGAGTTCATGACCCGTGAGCTGGTCAAGATCGGCAACCGCGACCTCAACGGCAGCGACTTCACCTGGCTGGTCGGCGATTGGCTGGTGGACCAGCAAAAGCCGGCCGACCTGATCGCCCTGGAACGCCGCGAGTGGGGCAACTTCTACGGCTACCTGGTCAGCGTCAAGGAAGAAGGCCGCGTGGTCGCCCAGGGCCCCGAGGCCTGGAACGAGCTGCAGGCCCGTCTCAAGCGCGCCAGCGAGCTCAACGACCAGCTGGTGAAACTGGAGAAGAAGGACATCGGCGCCATCAACCATGGCCTCGAACGCCTGCGCCTGCACAGCCGCAAGCTGGAGCTGGATGGCAAGCTGGATGCCGCCGCCCAGGCCGACATGGATGCCGAACGCGCCGAGCTGAACAACCGCTACAAGGCCATCGAAGAGCGCCTGACCGGCCTGCACCAGGCCTTCGCCCGCGACAGCCTGGTGGCCCGCGACGGCAATGGCCGCGAAGTGGAGATCAACCTGAGCAAGGTGGTCCACGCGATCCAGCCGAACGCCATGTCCGGCATGACCAAGATGGGCGCCTACTTCGCCAAGGTGTGGGAGTTCCTCAGCGACGACCCGCGTGAGGCCAACACCGAAGGCGGGATCTTCCCGGCCATCTTCGGCACCGTGATGATGACCCTGATCATGGCCGTGATCGTTACCCCGTTCGGCGTGCTGGCCGCGGTGTACCTGCGCGAATACGCCAAGCAGGGCCCGGTGACCCGGCTGATTCGCATCGCGGTGAACAACCTGGCCGGTGTACCGGCGATCGTCTACGGCGTGTTCGGCCTGGGCTTCTTCGTCTACGTGCTGGGCGGCTCGATCGACCGGCTGTTCTTCCCCGAGTCGCTGCCGGCGCCGACCCTGGGCACCCCCGGCCTGCTGTGGGCCTCGCTGACCCTGGCGCTGCTGGCGGTGCCGGTGGTGATCGTGGCCACCGAGGAAGGCCTGGCGCGCATCCCGCGTACCGTGCGCGAGGGCTCGCTGGCCCTGGGCGCGACCAAGGCCGAGACCCTGTGGAAGATCGTCCTGCCGATGGCCAGCCCGGCCATGATGACCGGCATGATCCTCGCCGTGGCCCGTGCTGCCGGCGAAGTGGCGCCGTTGATGCTGGTGGGCGTGGTCAAGCTGGCGCCGTCGTTGCCGCTGGATGGCAACTACCCGTACCTGCACCTGGACCAGAAGATCATGCACCTGGGCTTCCACATCTATGACGTCGGCTTCCAGAGCCCCAACGTCGAGGCCGCGCGGCCGCTGGTGTATGCCACCGCGCTGCTGCTGGTGCTGGTGATCGCCACCCTCAACCTCTCGGCGGTGTGGATCCGTAACCACCTGCGCGAGAAGTACAAGGCCCTGGACCACTGATCCTGATTGCAAGCGTGCCGCCCGAACAACGGGCGGCCCTTTGAAACGAATTGATAGCGTATGGAGTTGACCATGCAGCATGAATCCCACGCCCACGGCATCGACATGTCGGCCCTGGGCCGCGACAAGCAGAGCCTGCGCCTGGCCGAAGAGACCGTGGCCATCGAAGTTCCCGGCCTGTCCCTGTTCTACGGCGACAAGCAAGCGCTGTTCGACGTCAGCATGAACATTCCCAAGCAGCGCGTGACCGCCTTCATCGGCCCGTCCGGCTGCGGCAAGTCGACGCTGCTGCGCACCTTCAACCGCATGAACGACCTGGTCGACGGTTGCCGCGTCGAGGGCGCCATCAACCTGTACGGCAACAACATCTACCGCAAGGGCGAGGACGTGGCCGAGCTGCGCCGCCGCGTGGGCATGGTGTTCCAGAAGCCCAACCCGTTCCCCAAGACCATCTACGAGAACGTGGTCTACGGCCTGCGCATCCAGGGCATCAACAAGAAGCGCGTGCTCGACGAGGCCGTGGAATGGGCGCTCAAGGGCGCCGCGCTGTGGGATGAAGTGAAGGATCGCCTGCACGACTCGGCCCTGGGCCTGTCCGGCGGCCAGCAGCAGCGTCTGGTGATCGCCCGGACCATTGCCGTGGAGCCGGAAGTGCTGCTGCTCGACGAACCGTGCTCGGCGCTGGACCCGATCTCGACGCTGAAGGTCGAAGAACTGATCTACGAATTGAAATCCAAGTACACCATCGTCATCGTGACCCACAACATGCAACAGGCGGCCCGCGTTTCGGACTACACCGCGTTCATGTACATGGGCAAACTGGTCGAATTCGGTGATACCGACACCCTGTTCACCAACCCGGCGAAGAAGCAGACCGAAGACTACATCACCGGTCGCTACGGCTAAGACCGACAAGGTAGGAACGCCAGGGAACGACACGAACGACTTGAAGCCTGCAGCTGCTTCGCGGAGCGAAACGATGATCAACAAAGAAAGCCTTACCCACCACATCTCCCAGCAGTTCAACGCCGAGCTCGAAGAGGTGCGCAGCCACCTCCTGGCCATGGGCGGCCTGGTCGAGAAACAGGTGAACGACGCCGTCACCGCGCTGATCGAGGCCGACTCGGGCCTGGCCCAGCAGGTGCGCGAGGTCGACGAACAGATCAACCAGATGGAGCGCAATATCGACGAGGAGTGCGTGCGCATCCTCGCTCGTCGCCAGCCGGCGGCCTCCGACCTGCGCCTGATCATCAGCATCTCCAAGTCGGTGATCGACCTCGAGCGCATTGGCGACGAGTCGACCAAGATCGCCCGCCGCGCCATCCAGCTGTGCGAGGAAGGCGAGTCGCCACGCGGCTACGTCGAGGTGCGCCACATCGGCGACCAGGTACGCAACATGGTCCGCGACGCGCTGGACGCCTTCGCCCGCTTCGACGCCGACCTGGCGCTGTCGGTGGCCCAGTACGACAAGACCATCGACCGCGAGTACAAGACCGCGCTGCGCGAACTGGTCACCTACATGATGGAAGATCCGCGCTCGATCTCCCGCGTGCTCAGCGTGATCTGGGCCCTGCGTTCGCTGGAGCGCATCGGCGACCACGCGCGCAACATCTCGGAACTGGTGATCTACCTGGTGCGCGGCACCGACGTGCGCCACATGGGCCTCAAGCGCATGAAGGCCGAGGTGCAGGGCGAAGCGTTCGATGACGGCGAAATCGCTAATGTTCCGGCTGAACCGGACGATAAATAAGGTTGCTCCCGAGCATGAACGCCCGGCACTCGCCGGGCGTTTTCGTTTGCGGTCGAGCACCAGCAGGCACCCGCGAACCGTGTGAGAAGTCCCGGCGTGACCAGTGGTTTGGCAAATGGCCATCAGTCGGCGGTATGCTAGTCGGGATTCAAGAGGAGTATCGATGAGTAAAGTCAATGTACTGGTTGTGGATGACGCGCCGTTCATCCGCGATCTGGTGAGGAAGTGCCTGCGAAATGCCTTCCCGGGCATGGTGATCGAGGACGCGGTCAACGGCCGCAAGGCCATGGCCATGCTGAGCAAGGAACGTTTCGACCTGGTCCTGTGCGACTGGGAAATGCCGGAGATGTCCGGCCTCGAACTGCTGACCTGGTGCCGCCAGCAGGAAGAGATGAAGACCATGCAGTTCATCATGGTGACCAGCCGTGGTGACAAGGAAAACGTGATCCAGGCCATCCAGGCCGGTGTTTCCGATTTCGTCGGCAAGCCGTTCACCAACGAGCAGCTGTTGACCAAGGTGAAGAAGTCGCTGACCAAGATCGGCAAGCTCGACAGCCTGATGGCCAGCGCGCCGGCGCGGGTCAACTCGGCGTTCGCCAACGACTCGCTGAGCGCCCTGACCGGCGGTCGCCCGGAAGCGGCCAAGGTCGCCGCGCCGGCCGTGGCAGCAGCGCCGGCGGCCAAGCCGCTGATCAACGCGCCGACGCCCAAGAGCGCCGCCGCTTCGGCGCAGAGCGGCCGTGGCCAAGGCCAGTTGCGCCTGGCCAGCGGCACCCAGCCGTGCGTGATCAAGGCCCTGAGCCTCAAGGAGGCGCTGCTGGTGGTGCGCCGCAGCGCCAACCTGCCACAGGTGCTCGAAGGTGCGGTACTGGACCTGGAGCAGGGCGAGAACGCCGAGACCGCGCGGCTGAACGGCTACCTGCACGCCATCGCGGCGCTGGAGCCCAAGCCTGAGAGCGACTGGCTGCAACTGACCTTCAAGTTCGTCGACCAGGATGCGCAGAAGCTCGACTACCTATCGCGGCTGATCGCCCGGGGCACCGCGCAGAAGCACTTCACCCCAGGCGCCTGATCGCCTGGCTGCACACTCTGTAGGAGCGGCTTTAGCCGCGATCACCCGCGAAGCGGGTGCCAGACCGCGTTGTCTGCATCGCGGCTGAAGCCGCTCCTACAGCAGGCTCTAAAAACTTCCGACCAGCTGTCACAACTTGTCTTTATTCGGGCTGCTAGGCTTCGACAGACCATACCTGTCAAAAAGCCACCATCATGCCGCCCGTCCGCCTGCTGCTGTTCTGTGCCTTGCTCACGGCCTCGGCGTCGAGCCTGGGCATGACCATCTACAAGACCACCGATACCTTTGGCGTGGTCTCCTATTCCGACCGCCCCAGCCCGGGTGCCAGGGCCTTCGTGTTCCGCGAGCCGATGGTCGAGCGCCTTGACGGCCAGGTGCGCCTGAAGACCGAAGTCCTGGCCAGTGGCGTGCGCTTTGTCGCACGCAACGAGCTGTTCGTGGCAATGGAAGTGGAGCTGCGGGTCGAGCGCCTTGCCAACGCCCAGGGCGGTAATGCGCCACGCATCGTCCGGCGCCTGGTGCCGCCGCGCTCGACCCAGGTGCTCAGCGTGGTGCAGGCCCGCCAGGGCGGGCGGCTCAGGTACGCCACCAAGTTCCGCTACGCCATGGGCGATCCGGGCCAGCGCCCGCAGGGCTACCGCTACCCGTTTCCGTGGAAGGGCGGGCCGTTCCGCCTGAGCCAAGGGCCCAATGGCCGTTTCAGCCATTTCGGGCCCAAGGGCCGCTACGCCATGGACATCGCCATGCCCGAAGGCACGCCGATCATTGCCGCCCGCGGCGGGGTGGTGGTGAAGATCGAGAACAACCAGAGCGGGCGTGGCACCAACCCGTCGGGCAATTTCGTCAGGATCCTGCACCCAGACGGCACCATGGGCGTGTACCTGCACCTGATGCGCGGTTCGGTGGTGGTGGGCGAGGGGCAGCGCGTCGCCCAGGGGCAGGCGTTGGCCAAGTCGGGCAATACCGGCAACAGCAGTGGGCCGCACCTGCATTTCGTGGTGCAGCGCAACGTGGGCTTGGCGCTGGAGTCGATACCGTATCAGTTCGACCGACCGATTGGCGGGTTGCCGGACTTTACCGCAGGCAACCCCTAAGCACTCTGTCGCTGTGGGAGCGCTAGCCAGAGCAAGCGCTACGCCAGTCTGAAGAAGGGACTCAATCCAGCTTGAGCACCTTGGCCAGCACGATCTTCGGCCCTTTCATCTTCTTGATGATGATGCGCAGGCCTTCGACCTCCAGCACTTCCTCTTCCTCAGGCACCCGCTTGAGCGTCTCATAGACCAGCCCGGCCAGGGTTTCCGCCTCGATATGGTCCAGGTCCACGCCCAGCAGGCGCTCGACCTTGAACAGCGGCGTGTCGCCACGCACCAGCAGCTTGCCCGGCTGGTAGGCGAGGATGCCGCGCTCGGTCTTGCGGTGCTCGTCCTGGATATCGCCGACCAGCACTTCCAGCACGTCTTCCATGGTCAGGTAGCCGATCACCTTGCCGTCGGCTTCCTCGACCAGCACGAAGTGTGCGCCGCCCTTGCGGAACTGCTCCAGCAGCTGGGACAGCGGCATGTGCCGGGAAACGCGCTCAAGCGGGCGCGCGAGGTCTTCGAGGTCGATGGTCTCGGGCAGGTGATCCAGCTCGGCCAACTCCAGCAGCAGGTCCTTGATGTGCAGCAGGCCGGTGAACTCCTCGCGCTCGGCGTCGTACACCGGGTAGCGGCTGAACTTGTGCCGGCGCAGCAGCGCGAGGATCTCCTTGAGCGGCGCGCGGGCATCGATGCTGACCATGTCCTCGCGCGAGTTGGCCCAGTCGACCACCTCCAGCTCGCCCATCTCCACCGCCGAGGCCAGCACGCGCATGCCCTGGTCGCTCGGGTCCTGGCCGCGGCTGGAGTGCAGGATCAGCTTGAGCTCCTCGCGGCTGTAGTGGTGCTCGTGGTGCGGGCCCGGCTCGCCTTGCCCGGCGATGCGCAGGATGGTGTTGGCGCTGGCGTTGAGCAGGTAGATGGCCGGGTACATCGCCCAGTAGAACAGGTACAGCGGCACGGCGGTCCACAGCGACAGCAGCTCGGGCTTGCGGATTGCCCACGACTTGGGCGCCAGCTCGCCGACCACGATATGCAGGTAGGAGATCACGAAGAAGGCGACGAAGAACGAGATCGCCTTGATCAGCTCGGGGGTGTCGACGCCGACATAGGCCAGCAGCGGCTCGAGCAGGTGGGCGAACGCCGGTTCGCCGACCCAGCCCAGGCCCAGCGAGGCCAGGGTGATACCCAGCTGGCAGGCCGAGAGATAGGCATCGAGTTGGTTGTGCACCTTGCGCAGGATGCTGCCGCGCCAGCCATGCAGCTCGGCGATGGACTCGACGCGGGTGGCGCGCAGCTTGACCATGGCGAACTCGGCGGCAACGAAGAAGCCGTTGAGCAGCACCAGGAACAAGGCGAAGAGAATCATGCCGAAATCGGCGAACAACGAGGTGAGGCTGATACCAGGGGAAGGGTCCATGATGGGGTTTTTACGGGGGCCGTCTTTGAGAATGGGAGAAAAAAAGTGCCAGCGATGGCTGGCACGGGGGATCCAATGTAGCGGTTGGAGGCGCAAAAGCAAAGGGGAGGCGTCCTGTCGCGGGGCACGCCCGCCAACGTTCATCCCCGGTTCGTGACCAATTGCGCTGGCGCGAAGTGACAGGTGAAGGTGCTGCCATGCCCCGGCACGCTGCTGATTTCCAGGCGGCCGCGGTGGCGCATCAGCACGTGCTTGACGATCGCCAGGCCAAGCCCGGTGCCACCGGTGTTGGAGGCGCGGCTGGAGTCGACTCGGTAGAACCGCTCGGTCAGGCGTGGCAGGTGCTTGGCGTCGATGCCCACCCCCGAGTCCTGCACGCTCAGGTGCGCGCCCTGTTCGTCGGCCCACCAGCGGATGCGGATATTGCCTTGGTCCTGGGTGTACTTGACCGCGTTGAACACCAGGTTGGAGAAGGCGCTGCGCAGTTCCGACTCACTGCCTTTGAGACGAATGCCGGGGGTCGCTTCCAGGGTGATGCGCTGGTTGCGCGGGCCGGACAGCGCCTGGGCGTCGTTCTTGATGGCGCCGAGCAAGGTATCGACCAGCACCGGCTGGTTGTCCGACGGGTAGTCGGTGGCTTCGAGCTTGGCCAGCAGCAGCAGGTCGTTGAGCAGGGTCTGCATGCGCGCGCCTTGCTGGTTCATTTGCTGCAGGGCGCGGCTCCAGCGTGGGTTCACCTCCTCGACATTGTCCAGCAGGGTCTCCAGGTAACCGGTGATCACCGTCAGCGGCGTGCGCAGCTCGTGGGAGACGTTGGCGACGAAGTCCTTGCGCATCTGCTCGAGCTGGTGGATGCGGGTGACATCGCGCACCAGCATCAGGTGTTCGTTGTTGCCATAGCGGGTGAGGTGCAGTTGCACGCGCAGGCGATCGTTGATCGGCGAGGGGATTTCCAGCGGCTCGGCGTAGTTCTGCGACTCGAAGTACTCCTTGAACCGGGGGTGGCGGACCAGGTTGGTCACCGGTTGGCCACCGTCCTGCGGGGTCTTGAAGCCCAGTAGGGTCTCGGCGGCGCGGTTCCACCATTCAAGGTTGCCGTCGCTGTCGAGCATGATCACCGCGTCGCGCAGCGCGGCGGTGGACTCCTGGACCCGGTCGATCACCGCCTGCAGGCGGCCGCGCACGCGTTGGTCGCGGCGTTGCAGGTGGTAGATGCTGTCGAACACCTCGCCCCACAAGCCGTAGCCGTCGGGTGGTGCTTCGTCGGGTTGGTGGTTGCGCAGCCAATCGTGCAGGCGCAGCAGTTGCTTGAGCGTCCAGGCCAGGTAGAGCGCCAGGCCGATGGCCAGGCACCAGCCGTAATAGCCGCTGACCAGGCCGCCGATCAGGCAGGCGGTGATCAGCAGCAACATGTGGCGAATCAGGGTCGCGTGCCAGTTCTGGTTCAATTGACAGTCCTTGTACAGCGGGTGCCAGGGGCTTCGCTCAGCTTTTGGTCGAGAAGCGATAGCCGGTGCCGCGGACGGTTTGTACCAGATTTTCGTAGGCTTCACCCAGTGCCTTGCGCAGGCGCCGGATGTGCACGTCGACAGTGCGCTCCTCGACGTAGACGTTGCCGCCCCAGACCTGGTCGAGCAGCTGGCCGCGGGTGTAGGCACGCTCCTGGTGGGTCATGAAGAACTGCAACAGGCGGTATTCGGTGGGGCCCATCTCGGCGGGCTTGCCGTCGATGGTCACGCGATGGCTGATCGGGTCGAGCAGCAGGCCGCCCACCTCGATGGGTGCCTCGCTGTCGCTCGGGCCGGTGCGGCGCAGCACGGCCTTGAGGCGCGCGACCAGTTCGCGGGGCGAGAACGGCTTGGTGATGTAGTCGTCGGCGCCGACTTCCAGGCCCTGGATCTTGTTGTCCTCTTCGCCCTTGGCGGTGAGCATGATGATCGGGATGTCGCCGGTCAGCTCGTCGCGCTTGAGGCGCCGGGCCAGTTCGATGCCCGAGGTGCCCGGCAGCATCCAGTCGAGCAGGATCAGGTCCGGCTTGCGGTCGACGATGATGGCGTGGGCCTGCTGCGAGTTCTCCGCCTCGAGGCAGTCATAGCCGGCCATTTCCAATGCAACGGCGATCATCTCGCGGATAGGCGCTTCGTCGTCGACGATCAGAATGTTTCTGCCAACCATGCTCAATTACCTCTCCCAGGAACGATGTCTTGGCCCGCATTAGATAACGGAATTATTGCAGCTGTGTGACAGCTCATGGGCGGTTCTGGCGACATTGCGTGACTGGACTAGGCTTCTAGGGGCCGCCACGGCGGCGGGCAACACTTCTTCAACCCCCGAAACGATGGTGATTCCAATGACACGACATACGCTGAGCTGGATGGCCCTTTGCGCTGCGCTGGCAGTGCCGGGGGTGGCGTCGGCTCATCACGCCATGGAGAAGGACGGCATGTGGGTCGATCACGACGGCATGACCCTGTACACCTTCGACAAGGATGCTGGCGGCAAGTCCATGTGCAGCGGCGAATGTGCCAAGAATTGGCCGCCGCTGATGGTCAAGAAGGACGACGAGGCGCCGAAGGACAAGTGGAGCCACGTCACCCGCGACGACGGCTCGATGCAGTGGGCCTACGATGGCAAGCCGCTGTACACCTTCGTCAAGGACAAGAAGGCTGGGGATACCACCGGCGATGGCATGAAGGACGTCTGGCATATCGCCAAGCCCTGAGCCTGTGATGCCCTGTTCGCCGGCAAGCCGGCTCCTGCAACGTCACCCTGTAGGGGCCGGCTTGCCGGCGAACGAGGCCGGCGGCGTCAGCGCAAGGCGTAGTCCAATACCACCCCGATGAAGATCAGCATCCCCGCCCAATGGTTGTGCAGGAACGCCTTGAAGCACGAATCGCGGTCCAGGTTGCGCGTGGACCAGTACTCCCAGGCAAAGCATGCCGCCGCCGCCAGCAGCCCCAGGTGGAACCAGCCGCCCAGCTCGAAACGGTTGCCGGCCAGCAACAGGCAGCCCAGCGACAGCAGCTGCAGGGTCAGGATGATCACCCGGTCGGCCTCGCCGAACAGGATCGCGGTGGATTTCACCCCGATCTTCAGGTCGTCGTCACGGTCGACCATGGCGTAATAGGTGTCGTAGCCCACCGTCCACAGCAGGTTGGCCAGGTACAGCAGCCAGGCACTGGCCGGCAGCTCGCCGCCAGCAGCGGTGAAGGCCATGGGGATGCCCCAAGAGTAGGCTGCGCCCAGCACCACCTGTGGGTAGTAGGTGTAGCGCTTCATGAACGGGTAGCAGAACGCCAGGGCCACCGCGCCGAACGACAGCCAGACGGTGCTGGCGTTGGTGCACAGCACCAGCAGGAAGCTCACCGCCACCAGCACCGCGAACAATGCCAGGGCCTCACGCGGCTTGACCCGGCCGCTGGCCAGTGGCCGGTCGGCGGTGCGCTTGACGTGGCCATCGACCTTGCGGTCGGCGAAATCGTTGATGCAGCAGCCTGCGGCGCGCATCAGTACCACGCCGAGGGCGAAGATCAGCACGTTCTTCAGGCTCGGCCCGCCGTTGCCGGCGATCCACACCGCGACCAAGGTAGGCCACAGCAGCAGGTAGATACCGATGGGGCGGTCCATGCGGCTGAGCTGGATGAAGTCCCAGGCCCTGGGGTGCAGGCGATTGAGCGACTTGAGCAGGTTCAGGTACATCAGCGGTTCGCCTCCTGGGCCGCAGCCCACAGGGTCGGCAGGAAGATCTCGGCCACCAGCAGGTCGAGGCCGGCGCGCTCGAAGCGTGAGCGCCGGCCCCAGAGCCCGGCCTGGGCGGCCTCGGCGGGGAGCCAGGCCTGTGGATAACGGCAGGCTTCGATGGGATGGCGGACGAACGCCTGATCGCAGAACAGCAGCTCACCGAGCGAGCGACTGCCCAGGGTTTCCAGGTCGAGGCCACCGCGCTCCAGGACGCTGCGCCCGGCCACGCTGCGGGCGAACACCCACGGCTGGCCATGGCCACGCAGGTACACCTCGCGCACCCAGCCTTGTGCACCGGGCGCCAGGCCCAGGGCGGCGCATTCGTCGTCGCGCAGCGCCTGCCAGCCCTCGAACAGGGGCGTGACGCTGAAGTGGTCGTGGGAGAGGCGGGTCAGGCGGCGGGTCAGGGAGCCTTCGTCGAACAGCCAGTCCAAAGTCGGCTGGTCGAGCGCGCTCGCCAGCTGTGGATACGGCAGCCACGCGACAGCGGCTGCTTGCGGGGTTTCGTACGGCACGTCGGTATGCTTGATACAGGCCAGAGAGGCGGCGAGCTTAGCATGTTTGCCCTTGTGGCTTGCATCCTGCCAGCAGGGCCAGTAAAAAAGCCCACCAAAGATTGCGCGATGGTCTTGCAGCGGGTTGTCCCGCGCCCACCATCAGCGGCAACGCACCCCCGAGCCTGACCAAGGAACAGCATCGAATGAAGAAGTGGCAATGTATTGTCTGCGGCCTGATCTACGACGAAGCCCAAGGCTGGCCGGATGACGGCATCGCCCCCGGCACCCGCTGGGAAGATGTGCCGGAAGATTGGCTGTGCCCCGACTGCGGCGTGGGCAAGAGCGACTTCGAAATGATCGCCATCGGCTGATCGAACCCTCAAGTTCTGAATAAGGAATGCACGACATGACGTCCCCTGTGGTGATCATTGGCACCGGCCTGGCCGGCTACAACCTGGCGCGCGAGTTTCGCAAGCTCGACGGCGACACGCCGCTGCTGCTGATCACCGCCGACGACGGTCGTTCCTACTCCAAGCCCATGCTCTCCACCGGCTTCGCCAAGCACAAGGACGCCGACGGCCTGTGCATGGCCGAGCCAGGCGCCATGGCCGAGCAGCTCAAGGCCGAGATCCGCACCCACACCCGCATCAGCGGTATCGACCCCGGCCACAAGCGCCTGTGGATTGGCGAGGAAGCGGTCGACTACCGTGATCTGGTGCTGGCCTGGGGGGCGCAGACCGTGCAGGTGCCGGTCGAAGGCGATGCGGGCGAGCTGATCTTCCCGATCAATGATCTTGAAGATTACGCGCGCTTTCGCGCCGCGGCGGCAGGCAAGCAGCGGGTGCTGATCCTCGGCGCCGGCCTGATCGGCTGCGAGTTCGCCAATGACCTCAGCCAGGGCGGCCTGCACTGCGAGGTGGTGGCGCCGTGCGAGCAGGTCATGCCGACCCTGCTGCACCCGGCTGCCGCCGCCGCGGTACAGGCTGGCCTGGAAGGGCTGGGCGTGCGCTTTCACCTTGGTCCGGTGCTGACCCGCCTGCTACGTGCAGGGGAGGCGCTCGAGGCGCACCTGTCCGATGGCAGCGTGATCCCCTGCGACTTGGTGGTGTCGGCCATCGGCTTGCGTCCACGCACCGACCTGGCGGCGGCGGCGGGCTTGCAGGTCAACCGTGGCGTGATGGTCGACCGCCAGTTGCGCACTTCCCACGCCAATATCTTCGCCCTGGGCGACTGCGCCGAGGTCGACGGCATCAACCTGCTGTACGTGATGCCCTTGATGACCTGCGCCCGCGCCTTGGCCCAGACCCTGGCTGGCAATCCGACCACGGTCAGCTACGGGCCGATGCCGATCACGGTGAAGACCCCGGCTTGTCCCTTGGTAGTCTCGCCACCGCCTGTCGGCCATGAGGGTACCTGGGTGGTCGAAGGTAGCGGCGCCGACCTCAAAGTGCTCTGCCACGGCGCGGATGGGCAGTTGCTGGGCTATGCCCTGACCGGCGGCGCGGTCATGGAAAAACTGGCTTTGAATCGGCAGTTACCCGCCCTCATGGCGTAAATAGCGGGCGTTCTGTCGGAATTATCCTGTTCTTGCCGCGACAATGGCCGCCCAGATACTGGCGCGGCCCTGGCCGGCGTGCCATCCTCACTGACGTCTACCGCAGGCTAGAGCCTGCGGTGCCTTGAGCGCTGCTCGATTCGGCAGCACGGCATAACAACAAGAAATCCCGTCAAAGAGGCTTCACTATGCGTAAACCAGAACTCGCCGCTGTCATCGCCGAAAAGGCCGATCTGACCAAGGAAAAGGCCAATATTGTCCTCAACGCGATTCTCGACAGCATCACCGGCGCGCTCGACAAGGACACCGTCACCCTGGTTGGTTTCGGCACCTTCGAAAAACGCCACCGTGGCGCCCGCACCGGCAAGAACCCGCAGACCGGCGAGCCGGTGAAGATCAAGGCCAGCAACACCGTCGCCTTCAAGCCGGGCAAGAACCTGCGTGACAGTGTCAACGCACCGGCCAAGCCTGCCAAGAAAAAGTGATCGACAAGCCATCGAGACGGGCGCCTTAAGGCGCCCGTTGCGTTTCTGGTAAGCAAATGCGGCGAACTTGCATAAACAGGGCGAGAAACGGATAAACTGCGCGACTCAGTCACTTTTCATTCGAGGCGTGTTGATGAAGTTTCGCTTTCTTCTCTGGGCCATGGGCTTGCTGATGGCCAAGGCCAGCCGCAACAACCCGGCGTTCCAGCAGCAGTTGCAGGACAAGGACCTGGTGTTCCAGATGCAGACCCTCGACGGCAAGGTGGCCCGGCACTTCATCGTCAAGGACTTGCGCATCACCAGCCAGGGTGGCCTGCACCCGCAGCCGGCTTTCGCCATCGCCTTCAAGGACGCCGCTTACGGGTTCGCCACGCTGCAGGCCGGTAACAAGCAGTTGGCGTTCATGCAGGGGGTTCAGGACAAGAGCATCCAGATCAAAGGCAATCCGGCGCTGGTGATCTGGTTCCAGGGCTTGATGAAGTACCTGAAGCCGAAGAAGAAGACCTGAAATTTCAGGTGCAGGGCTTCTCTGTAGGCGCGGCCTTGTGCAGCGAATGGGCCGCTTCTACAGGGATATGACTGCTCCAATGCAAGATTGCCGGGGTCGCTTTGCGACCCTTTCGCGACACAAGGCCGCTCCTACAGGAGGGCACGGTCGCCTGTAGGCGCGGCCTTGTGTCGCGAAAGGGCTGCAAAGCAGCCCCGGCAAGTCCAAGTCGGACGCCAATTATCAATACCTTGTAAGGGCTGGGCCTTAATGCGAATGCGGCGCGTGGAACTGCGACGCCAGCTCGCGCAGCAGCGCCTCGGCCTCCAGCACCTTGTTCACCACCTCTTCGGCCTTGTCCCGGGTCAGCCCCAGGCGCTCGAGCAGGGCGTCCGGAATCTCGTCCTGCGGCCCGGAGCCGATCCCCCGGGCGCGCAGCAGGCGCGTCGCCAGGCACACCAGGTTGGGGAACGCCGCATAATCACCGTCGTACGCCGGGTCGTGCTGGAAGCGCAGGGCCGTGGACAGTTCGTCCGGCATGTCCCACAGCTTCATCAGCCAGGCGCCGATCTGTTCGCGGCTGATACCCAGCAGGTGCTGCTCCACATAGCTGTGGCACAGGTGCGGGTTGACCTCAAGGTGTCGGCAGATCAGCGAGAAGTGCGGTGGAAAGACGTGGGCCAGCAGCAGGTAGCCGAAGTTGTGCAGCAGGCCGGCCAGGTAGGTCAGGCCGGCCTCCGGGCGTTCGGCGCGCGGCATGGCGCGGGTCAGGCCCTCGATTATCGCGGCGGTGTAGATCGACTGCTGCCAGTACGGCGTGGCCTGCTGCGGGTGGTCCTTGGGCAGGCTCAGGGTCTTGCCCAGGGCCAGGCCCAGCGCCAGGTTGATCACCAGGTCAAAGCCCAGCACGCGCACGATGGCGTCTTCCACCGAGCGGATCTTGCCGGGCGAGGCGTAGTAGGGCGATGCCGCCCAGCTGACCACCTGCGCGGCCAGGGCCGGATCGGTTTCGACTACGCCGGTGATGTCGTCGATGCTGGCATTGGGGTCGACACGCAACTTGATGATCTTCTGCGCGGTGTCGGCCAGCGGCGGGATTTCGATGGTCTGCTCCAGGCGTTGCTGGATGCGCCGGGCGGTGAAGGCCTGGACCGCGCGAATGACTTCCTTGGGTGGGCCGTCCAACTGCTCGAAACTCAGGCGAATATCGCTGATCGGCTGGCCGAAGGTGCTGGCGCTGGCCTTGGCCAGCATCTTCTTGAAGGCGGTGCGGCCGATTTCCAGGAGCAGCCCAGCTTCACCGGACTGGATCAGCAGGGTTTCGTTGTCCAGCAGGCTCTTCTCGTACTGGCACGGCGAGCTGGTCAGCGCCGGGATGGCGGGCAGGGTCTTGAGGTGATGCTTGTCGAGCATCTGTTTGAGGCGCGCCAGTGGCACGGCGGTCAGTTTGCGGCCGGTCAGCTCTTCGAGGCGCTTGAGGTCCAGCAGCTGGCTGTGCGGGAACAGCACCATCAGTGCGCCGATCTCGTCGTCGAGCAGCACCGCCTGCACCCGCGAGGCGGCTTTCAGCCCAGGGTGCTCGGCGACCTCGCGGTAGGTCACGCCGAGTTTGTCGAGCAACAGCCGGATGACAGACGGTGCGTGTGGGGTTGCGGTATCCAGGGCAACTTCAGTCATGGTCTGTATCCATTGATTCTTTTAAACGCGAAGTATAACCAGCCTGACCGGCAAGCTGGATCCATAATGGGACGGGCGTCACACCTGGCCATATTGCTGGCCGTGGCGCAGCCAGCGGTCGAGCAGCGGGCTGACGTGCGCCGGCCAACGCGCCAGCAGGGCCTGGGCGGCGTCGCGCACGGCCGGCAGCAGGTCGGCGTCGCGCATCAGGTCGGCGACCTTGAACTGCAGCAGGCCGGTCTGGCGGGTCCCGAGCATCTCGCCGGGGCCGCGCAGCTCCAGGTCTTTTTCGGCGATGACGAAACCGTCGTTGGTTTCGCGCATGATGCCCAGGCGTTCCCGGCCGATCTGCGACAGCGGCGGGTGATAGAGCAGCACGCAGTGGCTCACCGCGCTACCCCGGCCCACGCGCCCGCGCAGCTGGTGCAATTGGGCCAGGCCCAGGCGCTCGGGGTTCTCGATGATCATCAGGCTGGCGTTGGGCACGTCCACGCCAACCTCGATCACCGTGGTGGCCACCAGCAGTTGCAGCGCGCCGGCCTTGAACTCGGCCATCACCGCGGCTTTTTCTGCCGGCTTCATGCGGCCGTGGATCAGGCCCACGCGCAGCTCGCCCAGGGCGCTGCCCAACTCTTCGAAGGTGCTTTCGGCGGCCTGGCAGGTGAGCTCTTCGGACTCTTCGATCAGGGTACACACCCAGTAGGCCTGGCGCCCTTCGGCGCAGGCAGCGCGGACCCGCTCGACCACTTCGAAGCGGCGGCTGTCGGCAACCAGCACGGTGTTCACCGGGGTGCGGCCAGGCGGCAGCTCGTCGAGAATCGAAGTGTCGAGGTCGGCATAGGCGCTCATGGCCAGGGTGCGCGGGATCGGCGTGGCGGTCATGATCAGCTGGTGCGGGCACAGCTGTCCCATCACGCCCTTCTTGCGCAGGGCCAGGCGCTGCTGCACGCCAAAGCGGTGCTGTTCGTCGATGATCGCCAGGGCCAGGTGCTTGAACTGCACTTCGTCCTGGAACAGTGCGTGGGTGCCGACCACCATCGGCGCCCCCCCGGCGATCTGTTCCAGGGCGCTGGCGCGGGCCTTGCCCTTGAGCTTGCCGGCCAGCCAGGCGACTTCGATGCCCAGCGGTTCGAGCCAGCGCTTGAAGGTGATGAAGTGCTGCTCGGCGAGAATCTCGGTGGGTGCCATCAGCGCCACCTGGTAGCCGGCCTCCAGGGCCTGCAGCGCGGCGAGCGCGGCGACCACGGTCTTGCCGGCGCCGACATCGCCCTGTACCAGGCGCATCATCGGCTCTGGCTGGCTGAGGTCGTAGGCGATCTCGTTGCCGACCCGTTGCTGTGCGCCGGTCGGCTTGAAACCGAGGTTGGCCAGGTATTGCGCGGGCAGGCGGCTGGCCTTGGGCAGCACGGGCGCGCGCAGGCTGCGCAGGCTTTCGCGCAGGCGCTGCTGGGACAGCTGATGGGTCAGCAGCTCTTCGAAGGCCAGCCGGTGCTGGGCCCAGTGATGCCCTTCGGCCAGTTCGTCGAGGTCGGCATCGGCCGGCGGGTTGTGCAGATAGCGAATGGCATCGCTCAAGGGTGCCAACTGGTAGTCACGGGCCAGCTCGTCGGGCAGCCAGTCGGGCAGGCTGCGCGGGCCGAGCAGGCCGAGGCTTTGCTGGCACAACAGGCGCAAGCGCTGTTGGGTCAGGCCCTCGGTGGTCGGGTAGATCGGCGTCAGGGTCTGTTCCACCGGCGGTGGCGCTTCGTCACCGTTTAGCGCGCGGTACTCCGGGTGGTAGATCTCCAGGCCCGAGGCGCCGGGACGGGCTTCGCCGTAGCAGCGCAGGTGGGTACCCCGCTTCAGGCCTTCCTTCTGCGCGTTGCTGAAGTGGTAGAAGCGCAGGCTCAGCGAGCCGCTGCCGTCGCCCAGGCGTACCACCAGGCTGCGGCGCTTGCCCATGGTCACGTCGGCGCCGCTGACCACGCCCTCGATCACGGCGTCCTGGCCTGGGCGCAACTGGCCGATGGGCACTACCCGGGTGCGGTCCTGGTAGCGCAACGGTAGATGGAACAGCAGGTCCTGCAGGTTCTCCAGGCCAACCTTGGCGAGTTTTTCCGCCATGGCATCGCCTACGCCCTTGAGCGTGGTGACCGGGACGTTCGACAGCTCGGTCATGGGCTCAGGCCGGTTGTTCCACGGGCGGCTTGGCCACTGAGCAGAGGCGGATCGAGTCGGCGAGGATCTCGATGGCCTTCGGCCGCGGGAAGCTGGCGCGCCAGGCGATGGCAACGGTACGGAATGGTGCGGGCGCAGTCAGCGGGCGCACTTCGATCACCCCCGGCGCGTAATGATGGCTGTGCACCGCCGACAGCGGCAGGATCGACACGCCCAGGCCCGAGGCGACCATGTGGCGGATGGTTTCCAGCGAGCTGGATTCGACCGTGGTGTGCTTGGCGCCTTCGCCACCCTTGTTCAGGGTCGGGCAGGCTTCGAGCACCTGGTCGCGGAAGCAGTGCCCCTCGCCGAGCAGCAGCAGGCTCTTGTCGTTGAGCAGCGCAGTGTCGATGGTGTCCTTGGCGGTCCATGGGTGGTCGGCCGGCATCAGCGCACAGAACGGCTCGTCGTACAGCGGCAGGGTCAGCACGTCGGCCTCGTTGAACGGCAGGGCGATGATCACCGCGTCCAGTTCGCCATTGCGCAGCTTTTCGCGCAGCACGTGGGTGAAGTTTTCCTCGATGTACAGCGGCATCTGCGGTGCGACCCGGTGCAGCTGCGGAATCAGGTGCGGGAACAGGTACGGGCCAACGGTATAGATGGCGCCGACCTTGAGCGGGGCGGTGAGCTGGTTCTTGCCGGCCTGGGCCAGTTCGCGGATGCCCTGGGCCTGCTCGAGGACCTTCTGCGCCTGGGCGACGATGCTCTCGCCGACCGGGGTCAGGCGTACCGCGCTCTTGCTGCGCTCGAAGATCAGCACGCCGAGTTCATCCTCGAGCTTCTTCACGCCGACCGACAGGGTCGGCTGGCTGACGTGGCAACGCTCGGCGGCATGGCCGAAGTGCTGCTCTTGCGCAAGGGTGACGATGTAGCGGAGTTCGGTGAGGGTCATAACGTGCGTCCATGAAGTTGCGGCCCCAGCATAGCGGCTGCAATCGATAGACGCACGTTATCAGACTTGCCGTTTTGTGACAGAAACAAAAACGTCAGCGTCGGTCCAGCGAGTAGACGAACGGCGCGACCACCTCGATCGTGCCATTGTTCAGCAGCTCTGCTGGCGGCTTGGGTACCGTGCCGGCGCGGCGGATCATCTCCAGCGTCGCCCGGTCCAGGGCTGCGCTGCCGGAACCACCGGCCAGCGAGTACGACACCACCTTGCCCTCGGCATCGACCACGAAGCGCAGGCGGTTGATGCCCTGCAGCCCGCGACGGCGAGCATCCTCGGGGTACTTCTTGTACTTGGCCAGGTGGCGCAGCAGGTCGCTTTGCCAGCTCGGCAGGGCGTTGCTGTTCGACGCGATGCTTGGCTGTGGCGCCGCCGACTTCTGCGGTGGCGAGTTGCTCGGTGGCGTGTCCGCGACATCGTCCTTGGCCGGTGGCTCGTCCTTCGGTGGCTCAGGCTTTTTCTCAGGCTTGGGCGGCTGTGGCTTGGCCTTGGGCTTGGGCGGCTTGGGGATGGCGATCTTCGGCTTGGGCGCCTCGGCCAGTTTCGGCAGCGGCGGTTCCTCGACCGGCGTCGGTGGTTTCGGGGCGGCCTTTGGTGGCGGCGGCGGCGCGGGCTCGGGCAGCGGTGCCAGCTCGACCATCATTGCTGCCGGTGGCAGCTCGATGGCCTGGGGCACCGACCAGTTGAGCGTCAGCAGCACGGCGACCGCGTGCACACCCAGCACGAGTGCCAGGCTGCCACCGTAGCGCGCCATGTTAGAGCGCGTTTTCGTCATTTCTTGGCTGCCGTCTCGAGTCCGACCAGGCCGACCTTCAGGTAACCGGCGGCACGCATGGTGTTCATCACTTCCATCAGGTCGCCGTAGTCGACGCCCTTGTCAGCCTGGAAGAAGATGGTGGTTTCCTTGTCGCCCTTGGTCTTGGCGTCGAGCATGCTGCCAAGCTGATCGGGCTGGGCCACCTGGTCATCGCCGACATACAGCTTCTTGTCGGCCTTGACGCTGACGAACACCGGCTTCTCGGGCCTCGGCGCCGGCTTGGCGGTCGAGGCGGGCAGGTCGACCTTGATGTCGACCGTGGCCAGAGGGGCGGCGACCATGAAGATGATCAGCAGCACCAGCATCACGTCGATGAACGGCGTGACGTTGATTTCGTGGTTTTCGGCGAGGTCGTCGCCACCTTCGTTGAGATGCAGGCCCATGGCTTACCCCACTTTCACCATGTGCGGGGCGGCGCGCTCGCTGCCCTGGTGGTCGAGGTCGCGGCTGACCAGCAGCAGGACTTGGGCCGACGCGTCGGACACCTGGGCCTTGTAGCCGGCGATGGAGCGCGCGAAGACGTTGTAGATGACCACGGCGGGAATCGCCGCGACCAGGCCCAGGGCGGTGGCCAACAGGGCTTCGGCGATACCCGGGGCGACCACGGCCAGGTTGGTGGTCTGGGTCTTGGCGATGCCGATGAAGCTGTTCATGATGCCCCACACGGTGCCGAACAGACCGACGAATGGCGCGGTGGAGCCGATGGTGGCCAGCACGCCGGTGCCGCTGCTCATGGTGCGACCGCTGGCGGCGACCAGGCGCTCGAGGCGGAAGCTGACGCGCTCCTTGATACCTTCTTTTTCGCGGGCATTGGCCGACAGGCGCATTTCTTCAAGGGCGTCATGCACCAGGGTGTGGGCCAGGGTGCCCGGCTTGTTGGAAAGGTCGCTGGCGTCCTTCAGGCTCACGGCCTTCTTCAGGGCGGCGATCTCGCCACGCAGGCGGCGCTTGGCGCCCATCAGCTCGAAGCCCTTGGCGATCCAGATGGTCCAGGTGATGATCGAGGCGATGGCCAGGCCGATCATCACGGCCTTCACCACCACGTCGGCGTTCTTGTACATGCCCCATGGGGACAGGTCGTGGGCCATGCCCAGCGAAGTGTCCTCGACCATGGCCTGGACGTTTTCGTCAGTGGCGGCCGGGGCCTGGCCCTCGGCGGCAGCGTTGGCATCGACCGGCGCGCCGATAGGCGCCTGGCCTTCGCTGGCCGGTGCCGCCGGGGCACTGGCGGCAATCGGTGCGGCGGCCGGGGCGGCCGGCTCGTCGGCCATGGCCAGCGGGGCCAGGACCAGGCTGAGCATCAGCGCGGCGACGGCGCCCCAGGCGCGCGACGGGGTAGGCGAAGCGGAAGGTTGATTACGTGTCATGCTGGCCGGACCTGATGAAGAGAAATGGGTTGAGTTCTTCAAGGCCTCGAAACAGGCCGAGAACAGACAAGGCGGCCATTATTGCAAGTAATTCTTGTTAACAAAAGAATAGAGATTGCTTTTTTTAACCTTTGTCTAGCCGCTGATCGGTTGATCCGGTTAGCGTGAACCTTTGGATTTGGAGTGGGATGATGTCGGACCTCAGTGCATTGATCGTAGGTTGTGGCGATGTAGGAGGCCGTCTGGCCCGCCAGTTGCTGGCTCGGGGATGGCAGGTCGCGGGCCTGCGCCGCGCGGTGGGGGAGCTGCCTGAAGGGGTGCGGCCGATCGCCGCCGACCTGTCTGATCGCCGTCAGCCGGCCACCTGGCCTGAGCACGGGCCGGACTATCTGGTGTATTGCGTGGCGGCCAGCCAGCACGACGAGGCGGGCTACCGCGCGGCGTATGTGGAGGGGTTGCGGCATGTGCTGGGCTGGCTGGCCGCCAATGGCCAGCGCCCACGACGATTGCTGTTCGTGTCCAGCAGCAGCGTGTATGCGCAGCAGGACGGCGAATGGATCGACGAGACGGCGGCCACTGCGCCCGAAGGCTATTCCGGCAAGGTGATGCTCGAGGCCGAACGCCTGGCGCTGGATAGCGGGATCCCTGCCAGCATCGTGCGCCTGACCGGTATCTATGGCCCGGGCCGCGAGTGGCTGTTGAGCCAGGTACGCCAGGGCTATCGGGTGGCCGAGGCGCCGCCGCTGTATGGCAACCGGATTCATGCCGAGGATGCAGCGAGCCTGCTGGCGCACCTGTTGCAGGCGGATGCCCGCGGGGTGGCGCTGGATGATTGCTATATCGGTGTCGATGACGACCCGGCGCCATTGGCCGAGGTGGTTGGCTGGCTGCGGGGGTACCTGGGGGTTACCCAGTGGTCAGAGGAGCAGCGGGTGCGGCGTACCGGCAGCAAGCGCTGCAGTAACGCGCGGGCGCGGGCGTTGGGCTGGGCGCCGGTGTATCCGAGCTATAAAGAGGGCTATGCCGCCATCCTGGAAGGTAAGGGCTGAAGTTACGGGCTTAGCGCGGCCCTTGTAGGAGCGGCCTTGTGTCGCGAAAGGGCCGCGAAGCGGCCCCTGCAATCTATGTGGCGAAGCTGAAGTTCTGGGGCCGCTTCGCAGCCCTTTCGCGACACAAGTCCGCTCCTGCAGAGGGTAGGCGTGCTTCAGTCTTTCTCTAGTACCCACTGCCGCGCACCAGCGGCCAGTTGTGGCTTTTCGTCGGGTTGAGCAAGATTCATGGCCTGGTAGATTTCCAGGGTATCGCCGTCACGCTTGAAAATCCAAGGTGCTCCGCGCTGATTGCGTTCCAGCCACAAACTGTCATTGCCGTTGCCCATATCCGCGCAGTCACCCGCCAGACACAGTGCGAAGCGGTCCGGCCCGGGCAGGCCGGTGACATTGCCGGTGTCGCTGAAACGCACCACGGCGCCTTTGCCCTGGCCTTCGACGATCTTCCATTCACCGCCCAGGTAGGCCTGGTACAGCGCCTTCTCGAAACTGCCGCCCAGGGGCGCGTTGCCCGCGGCTTTACTGCGCGCGAAGGTCTGCTGGTGGCCGGAAGGGTCACTGGCCTGCAGTTCGTCGCCATCGAGCTTCAATTGCTCGGTCTGGCCGCCCTCGAAGTTGACCTGCCAGTTCTTCTCATCAGCGCTCAGGCGCCCGTCGGCGGCCTCGAAGCCATTGCTGAAGCTGGCTTGCTGGTTGCTGACGTCGATCTTCCACTCGAACACCGGGCCATGCTCGCTCAGCGCCTGGCGCAGGCTGATGCCCTTGGCGGCGGCGTCGATGGCCGTCTGGTTGATCCAGGTGCCGTTGAAATCTTCGGGTTTGTGGCTGGCGCAGCCGCCCAGGAGCAGGGCTGCCAGCGCGAGAGGCAATGCGTGGCGCATGGTGTGGACCTTGGGGGAAGAAGGGGTGACGGGCGAACGCCCGTCACCGGGGAGCATCAGTCGATGACCAGGATGGCGTCCATCTCGACCTGGGCGCCCTTGGGCAGGGCGGCAACGCCGATGGCGGCGCGGGCCGGGTAAGGCTGCTCGAAGTAGCGGCCCATGATTTCGTTGACCTTGGCGAAGTGGCTGAGGTCGGTGAGGAAGATGTTCAGCTTGACGATGTCCTTGAACGAACCGCCTGCCGCCTCGGCAACCGACTTCAGGTTCTCGAACACCTGCACGGTCTGGGCTTCAAAGCCTTCGACCAGTTCCATGGTCTTTGGATCGAGCGGAATCTGGCCCGACATGTAGACGGTGTTGCCGGCCTTGATCGCCTGCGAGTAAGTGCCGATGGCGGCAGGGGCCTTGTCGCTGTTGATGACGGTCTTGCTCATGATGACTCCTTGCGGTTGGCGGACTACGCACGCGTCCGGGTGATGCGGACCACGCCGGTGAGGGTGCGCAGTTTCTTGATCACACGGGCCAGGTGCACGCGGTCGCGCACGCTGACCACCAGTTGGACCACGCTGATACGGCCGTCGCGTTCGTCCATGCTGATTTTCTCGATGTTGCCGTCGGCGGCGTTGACGCTGCTGGCCAGCAGGGCGATCAGGCCGCGCTGGTGCTCCAGCTCGACGCGCAGCTCGACATTGAACTCGCCGGTGATGTCCTTGGCCCAGGAGAGTTGCAGGCACTTCTCTGGGTTGTGGCGGATTTCACTGATGTTGCGGCAGTCTTCCAGGTGCACCACCATGCCCTTGCCCGCCGACAGGTGGCCGACGATGGCATCGCCCGGGATCGGCGTGCAGCACTTGGCGTAGCTGAGCACCAGGCCCTCGGTGCCGCGGATCGCCAGCGGGCCTTCCGGCGCCGGCAGTTGCTCGCCCTCGGCGGACAGCAGGCGGCGGGCCACCACATAGGCCATGCGGTTGCCCAGGCCGATGTCCTCGAGCAGGTCCTCGACCAGCTCCAGGCGGTACTCGCTGAGAATTGCCTGGATGCGCTCCTGGGGAATCAGCTCCAGGCTGCTGTCGAAGCCGGTCAGCACCTTGTTCAGCAGGCGCTCGCCGAGGCTGATGGACTCGGATCGGCGCTGCTGCTTGAGGGCGTGGCGAATATGCGTGCGCGCCTTGCCGGTGACCACGAAATTGAGCCAGGCCGGATTGGGCCGCGCCCCTGGGGCGCTGACGATTTCCACCGTGGAACCACTCTGCAGCGGCTCGGACAGCGGCGCCAGGCGGCGGTTGATGCGGCAGGCGATGCAGCTGTTACCAACGTCGGTGTGCACCGCGTAGGCGAAGTCGACGGCGGTGGAGCCTTTGGGCAGCTCCATGATCCGTCCCTTGGGGGTGAAGACGTAGACCTCGTCGGGGAACAGGTCGATCTTCACGCTCTCGATGAATTCCAGCGAGTTGCCGGCGCGCTGCTGCAGCTCGAGGATGCCCTTGACCCACTGACGGGCACGGGCGTGGCTACCCTTGGGCTGCTCCTGCTCGTTGGACTTGTACAGCCAGTGGGCGGCGATGCCGTTGTTGGCCATCTCTTCCATCTCGCGGGTGCGGATCTGGATTTCGATGGGCACGCCGTGCATGCCGAACAGCGTGGTGTGCAACGACTGGTAGCCGTTGGCCTTGGGAATCGCGATGTAGTCCTTGAAGCGCCCCGGCAGCGGCTTGTACAGGTTGTGCACGGCGCCGAGCACGCGGTAGCAGGTGTCGACCTTGTCGACGATGATGCGGAAGGCGTACACGTCCATGATCTCGGTGAAGGCGCGGCGCTTGCCACGCATCTTCTTGTAGATGCCATAGAGGTGTTTCTGCCGGCCGCTGACTTCGCCTGCGATGCCGTCGGCGGCCAGGCAGTTGGCCAGCGAGGTCTCGATCTTGGCGACGATCTCCTTGCGGTTGCCACGGGCGGCCTTGACCGCGCGGTGGATCAACGTCGAGCGCATCGGGTGCATGGCCTTGAAGCCGAGGTCCTCGAACTCCACGCGCACGGTGTGCATGCCCAGGCGGTTGGCGATGGGGGCGTAGATCTCGAGGGTTTCCTTGGCGATGCGCCGGCGCTTCTCGCCGGACAGCACTTCCAGGGTGCGCATGTTGTGCAGGCGGTCGGCCAGCTTGACCAGGATCACGCGGATATCGCGGGCCATGGCCATGGCCATCTTCTGGAAGTTCTCGGCCTGCGCCTCGGCCTTGGTCTCGAAGTTCATCTGGGTCAGCTTGCTGACCCCGTCGACCAGCTCGGCGACCGTCTCGCCGAATTGCTGGCTCAAGGCTTCCTTGGCGATGCCGGTGTCTTCGATCACGTCGTGCAGCATGGCCGCCATCAGGCTCTGATGGTCCATGTGCATGTCGGCGAGGATGCTGGCCACGGCCAGCGGGTGGGTCACGTAGGGCTCGCCGCTGCGGCGGCGCTGCCCATCGTGGGCCTGTTCGGCGTAGAAGTAGGCGCGCCGGACCAGGTTGACCTGCTCGGGGCCTAGATAAGTCGACAGCCGTTCGGCGAGGGCTTCTATACCCGGCATGGGTTCACCTCTTGCTGAAGAAGAGGGCCTTGCGCCGCACGGTGTCGACTGGGCATCAATCAGACCGCCTCGTTGTTCTCGTCCTCGAATGCGGCGAACACCGGATCTTCGGTGACGATCTCTTCGGCGGCGATGAATTCAGGGGTGACGATACCTTCGGCGATCTCACGCAGGGCGACGACGGTCGGCTTGTCGTTTTCCCATGCAACGCGTGGCTCTTTGCCGCCGGTCGCCAGCTGGCGGGCGCGCTTGGTCGAGAGCATGACCAGCTCGAAGCGGTTATCCACGTGTTCCAGGCAGTCTTCAACAGTTACGCGGGCCATGGTCTTCCTCAGTAGCAAATGCGGTAGGCGTGCGCCCAGAATGGGCAGGCGGACTCGATAGTTTAAAAAATCACCAGCCAATAGGGAAGGGCTGTTTTGTCGGGTGTGCCTGAGGCGCCTCTATCGCGGGGCCGGTCCAGACCACTGGAACCCACCGCCGATGCCCGACAATAGCCTGCCGTCCATCGCCGACACAACCGCCCTTGACGCGTTAACGCAACATTGCGTCGCGCAGGCGCGGGGTCAGTTCCTCGAACAAGGTCTGCACCGAGCGCAAGGCCCGGCAATCCGGGCGGGTCAGCAGCCACAGCTGGGTGTCGCAGCCCGGTAGCGGGCCGCTCAGCGCCTCGACCCCCGGCAGGGCGTGAACCATGTAGTCGGGCAGCGCCGCCACGCCCAGGCCGGTGGTCACCAGTTGGGCGATGGTCGACATGCCGCTGCACTGGTAGCGCGGGATCAGCCCGGGGTGGTACTGGTTGCGCCAGACCACGGTGGCGTGGTCCTGCATGGAGTCGTCAGGGGCGATCCACGGCACGCTGGCGGGGGAGGCATCGAGCCGCTCGCGCAGCTGCGCACGCCCGCAGATCACGTAGCTGGTCGAGCCCAGGCAGCGGCCCACCAGGTGCTCCGGCGGCGTATTGGTCAGGCGCAGGGCAATGTCGGCGTCGCGGCGGCTGAGGTTGGCGAACGTGTTGGAGGTGCCCATTTCCAGCGACAACGCCGGGTAGTTGGGCATGAACTCGGCCAGCGCCGGCAGCAGCAGGCTGTGCAGCACCGCCTCGGTACAGGTCAGGCGCACCGTGCCGCTGACCACCTGCTCGCCGCTGGTCAGGGCGATACGCGCGGCGTCCAGCGCCTGCTCGGCGCGTTCGGCCTGCTCGGCCAGGGCCTGGGCGGTGTCGGTGGGCAGGTAGCCCTTGCGGCTCTTGACGAACAGCGCGGTGCCCAGCGCCGACTCCAGCCGCCGGATCGAGCGGAACACCGTGGAAACGTCGACCTTGAGCAGCTCGGCGGCCTTGGCCAGGGAGCGCCCGCGTTCCAGCGCCAGGACCAGGGCGAGGTCCGCATGGTTGATCTGATATTGCATCGATGCACGCTCTGCTTGCCGAAATGCCAATGTCTGTTGCGTGGGGGCCATTTTATAGTGAAACGGCCCCCGGGAATCAATGCACCCGGTCGGCAACCAGCCCCCAACGATGGGCCAGTGAAAAGAACAACAGCAGCACCATCGTCGCCCTACCAGGCGTCATCCGCAGTTCCCACATCGCCGCTCCAAATCGAAGGATGTACAGCCATGACGTCGGTCTCCCCGTGCGCCAGTTCTTCCCGCGAGATGAATGAATTCCTGGATGCCCATCCGGATACCCAGTACGTCGACCTGCTGATCTCCGACATGAACGGGGTGGTGCGCGGCAAGCGCATCGAGCGCGCCAGCCTGCACAAGGTGTACGAAAAGGGCATCAACCTGCCGGCCTCGCTGTTCGCCCTCGACATCAACGGCTCGACCGTCGAAAGCACCGGCCTGGGCCTGGACATCGGCGACGCCGACCGTGTCTGCCACCCCATCCCCGGCACGTTGTCCGACGAGCCGTGGCAGAAACGCCCGACCGCCCAGTTGCTGATGACCATGCACGAGCTGGACGGCGCGCCGTTCTTCGCCGACCCGCGCGAGGTGTTGCGCCAGGTGGTGGCCAAGTTCGATGCCCTGGGCCTGGATATCTGCGCAGCCTTCGAGCTGGAGTTCTACCTGATCGACCAGGACAACCTCAACGGCCGGCCTCAACCGCCGCGCTCGCCGCTTTCGGGCAAGCGCCCGCAGTCGACCCAGGTGTACCTGATCGACGATCTCGACGAATATGCCGACTGCCTGCAGGACATGCTCGAGGCCGCCAAGGAACAAGGCCTGCCGGCCGACGCCATCGTCAAGGAAAGCGCCCCGGCGCAGTTCGAGGTCAACCTGCATCATGTCGCCGATCCGCTCAAGGCCTGCGACTACGCGATCTTGCTCAAGCGCCTGATCAAGAACGTCGCCTACGACCATGAAATGGACACCACCTTCATGGCCAAGCCCTATCCGGGCCAGGCGGGCAACGGCCTGCATGTGCACATCTCGCTGCTGGACAAGAAAACCGGCAAGAACATCTTCGCCAACGCCGACCCGCTGCAAAGCGACGCGCTGCGCCACGCCATCGGCGGCGTGCTGGAGACCATGCCGGCGTCGATGGCCTTCCTCTGCCCGAACATCAACTCCTACCGTCGCTTCGGCGCTCAGTTCTATGTGCCCAATGCACCGAGCTGGGGCCTGGACAACCGCACCGTGGCCGTACGCGTGCCCACCGACAGCAGCGACAACGTGCGCATCGAGCACCGCGTGGCCGGTGCCGATGCCAACCCGTATTTGATGCTCGCAGCGATCCTCGCCGGCATCCACCATGGCCTGACCCAGCAGGTCGAGCCGGGCGCGCCGATCGAGGGCAACTCGTACGAGCAACTGGAGCAGAGCCTGCCGAACAACCTGCGCGACGCCCTGCGCGCGCTGGACGACAGCGAAGTGCTCAACCAATACATCAGCCCGGACTACATCGATATCTTCGTGGCCTGCAAGGAGAGCGAGCTGGCCGAGTTCGAAGTGTCGATCTCCGACCTCGAGTACAACTGGTACCTGCACACGGTGTAAGCCCATGAGCGCAATTGCGGTCCCCTTGATCGGTGTCAGCGCCTGCCGCCAGCAGGTGGGGAAGAACTCGTCGCACACGGTGGGCGACAAGTATGTCGAGGCCGCAGGCTTCGCCGGGCTGCCGCTGATCCTGCCGGCGCGCGATGGCGGCAGCGACCCGCAGGCGCTGTTGGCACGCCTGGATGGCATTCTTTTTACCGGTTCGCCTTCAAATGTCGAGCCGCATCATTACAATGGCGCGCCCAGCGTGGAAGGCACTCGCCACGACCTGGCGCGCGACCGGCTGACATTGCCCCTGCTGCAGGCGGCAATCGTCGCCGGCGTGCCGGTGTTGTGCATCTGCCGTGGTTTCCAGGAGCTGAACGTGGCCCTTGGCGGCAGCCTGCACCAGCGGGTGCAGGAACTGCCCGGCTACCTGGACCACCGCGAACCTGAGGACGCACCCTTGCAGGTGCAGTACGGCCCTCGGCACCCGGTCAGCATTGCGCCTGGCGGCGTGTTCGAGCGCCTGGGCCTGGCTGCGCAGTTCGAGGTCAACTCGCTGCACAGCCAGGGCATCGACCGCCTGGCCCCAGGCCTGCGTGTCGAGGCACGGGCCCCGGATGGCCTGATCGAAGCGGTGTCGATGCCTGACGCGCCGGGCTTTGTACTCGGCGTGCAGTGGCACCCTGAATGGCGTTTCGCCGAAAACCCGGTTTCGCTGCGCCTGTTCGAGGCGTTCCGCGAGGCTTGCATTGCCCATGCTGCACGGGAGGGTGCGCGTCAGAAAACACCCTGACGTTAGCCGAAGGTCCTGGATGACCGTGCCCCCACCGCGAGCTTTCAATGAGTGAAAGCGGGCCCTCTACGGCGGGCCTGTGAAAACAATTCCAATAGTTACGGCACAGACTCATGAATGAATACACAGAAGCCGGCCGCCCACCCGACACGGCGTCCGACTCGGGCAACACCCAGCGCAGCAAGGGCTTGGCCAAGGGCCGGCTCGGCCTGCTGGCCAGCGTTGTATTGGGCATCTCCACCATCGCCCCGGTCTATACCCTGACCGGCGCGCTCGGCCCGACCGTGCGCGAAGTCGGCGCCCACCTGCCAGCGGTGTTCATCGTCGGCTTCCTGCCGATGCTGCTGGTGGCCCTGGGTTATCGCGAACTGAACTCGGCGGAGCCCGACAGCGGTACCTCCTTCACCTGGTCGGCCCGTGCGTTCGGCCCGATGATCGGCTGGATCGGCGGCTGGGGGCTGGTGGTGGCCACCACCATCGTGCTGTCCAACCTGGCCGGTGTGGCGGTGGACTTCTTCTACCTGTTCCTCGCGCAGATCACCGGCAACCAGGAGCTGGCGGCCTTGGCCGACAACCTGTTGGTCAACGTCAGTACCTGTTGCGTGTTCATCGCCCTGGCGGTGTGGATTTGTTGCCGCGGCATGGCCACCACCATGACGGTGCAGTACGGCTTGGTGGCGTTGCAACTGCTGGTGCTGATTGGCTTTGCCTTCGCCGCCTTCGGTGAAACCACCGCGCCGCCGCCGCTGGCGTTCGACCTGGCCTGGTTCAACCCGTTTGGCGTCGAGTCGTTCTCCGCCTTTGCCGCCGGCCTGTCGCTGTCGATCTTCATTTTCTGGGGCTGGGACGTGTGCCTGACCGTCAGCGAAGAGTCGGTGGGTAGCGAAGAGGTGCCGGGCAAGGCCGCCACCTGGACTGTGCTGCTGATTCTCGGCCTGTACCTGCTGACCGCCATCGCCACCCTGCAGTTCGCCGGGATCAGCGACCAAGGCCTGGGCCTGGGCAACCCGCGTATCCAGGAAAACGTCTTCGCCCACCTGGCCGGGCCGGTCATGGGGCCGCTGGCGATCCTGATGTCCATCGCCGTGCTGGCCAGTACCGCAGCCTCGCTGCAGTCGACCTTCGTGTCGCCGGCACGCACGCTGCTGGCCATGGGTTATTACGGTGCCGTGCCACAGCGCTTCGCCAAGGTCTGCCCGCGTTCGCAGACGCCGCGCTACGCGACCATCTGCGCCGGTATCGCCGCGGCTGTGTTCTACGTGACCATGCGCACCCTCAGCGAGAACGTGCTGGCCGACACCATCACCGCGCTGGGCATGATGATCTGCTTCTATTACTCGCTGACCGCGTTCGCCTGTGTCTGGTATTTCCGCCACAGCCTGTTCGACAGCGTGCGGCACTTCTTCATGCGTGGCGTGTGCCCGCTGGTGGGTGGGGTGATTCTGTCGGTGATCTTCGTGCGCACCGCCATCGACAGCGCTTCGCCGGACTTCGGCAGCGGCTCGCATGTGGCCGGGCTGGGGCTGGTGTTCGTGATCGCGGCGATCATCTCGGCACTGGGGATCGTGCTGATGATGCTGTCCCGCCTGCGGGCGCCGGCGTATTTCCTGGGGGCTACCCTGCGTCAGCAGGCGACCATTCCACTGCAGGAATAATGCTGGGGGCGCTTTGCGCGCCTTTCGCGACACAAGGCCGCTCCTACAGCAGATCGCATCAGTCCATATTGACGCGATCCCTTGTAGGAGCGGCCTTGTGTCGCGAAAGGGCTGCAAAGCAGCCCCGTGCGGTCTATCAGCAGAGCAGTTCTTTCAGCAGCCCACTGTTGCGCTGCTGTTGCTTCTTCAGCACCAGGCGATTCGAGCGGAACACCGCCTTCAAGTCTTCCAGTGCCACGGCGAAGTCGTCATTGATGATGACGTACTCGTATTCGTCGTAGTGCACCATCTCGCTGACCGCTTCCTTCATGCGCCCGGCGATGATTTCCTCGCTGTCTTGCCCGCGGCCATCCAGGCGCTGACGCAGGGCCTCCTGGCTGGGCGGCAGGATGAAGATCGAGCGCGCCTCGGGCATCAGCTTGCGCACCTGCTGGGCACCTTGCCAGTCGATTTCCAGGATCAGGTCGAAGCCTTGGTCCAGGGTTTCCTGCAGCGCGCTGCGCGAGGTGCCGTAGAAGTTGCCGAACACCTCGGCATGCTCGAGGAAATCACCCTTGGCGATCAGTGCCTTGAACGTTTCGTGGACCACGAAGTGGTAGTTCACCCCGTGGGTTTCACCTGGACGCATGGCGCGGGTGGTGTGGGAGACCGAGACGCGTACGCGCGGGTCTTCCTTGATCAGGGCCGTGACCAGGCTGGTCTTGCCGGCGCCGGACGGGGCCGAGACGATGTAGAGGGTGCCGCTGCTGTGGTTCATGGTAGGGGTGGCCTTACTCGATGTTCTGTACTTGTTCACGCATCTGTTCGATCAGCACCTTGAGGTTGACTGCCGCCTGGGTGCTGCGCGGGTCGAACGCCTTGGAGCCGAGGGTGTTGGCTTCGCGGTTGAGCTCCTGCATCAGGAAGTCCAGGCGCCGGCCGGCGGCGCCGCCGGACTTGAGCACCCGGCGGACTTCGGTGACGTGGGTGCTGAGGCGGTCGAGTTCCTCGGCGACGTCGCTCTTCTGCGCCAGCAGGACCATTTCCTGCTCCAGGCGCTGCGGGTCGAGTTCGGCCTGCATGTCGCTGAAGCGGTCGAGGACTTTCTGCCGTTGGGCGGCCAGCATCTGTGGCACCAGGGCGCGCAGGGTGGTGACTTCGCTGGCCATGCTGTCCAGGCGCTCGTTGATCAGCCGGGCCAGTTCGGCGCCTTCGCGCTGACGGCCGGCCTTGAGCTCGGCCAGGGCCTCGTCGAACAGGGCGATGGCTTCGGCGTTGAGGGCCTGGGGGTCAGTTGCATCGGCCACCAGCACGCCTGGCCAGGCCAGCACCTCCAGTGGATTGAGCGGGGCTGGCTGCTTGATCAGGCTGGCCACGGTCTCGGCGGCGGCGACCAGTTGCGCGGCGCGCTCGCGGTCGACCTGCAGCGGCTTGCCGGCGTTGTCTTCGCTCAGGCGCAGGGTGCATTCGACCTTGCCGCGCGACAGGCCCTGGCGCAGCCCTTCACGGACCGCGCCCTCGAGGTCGCGCAGGGCCTCGGGCAGGCGCAGGTGGGGTTCGAGATAACGGTGGTTGACCGAGCGCAGTTCCCAGGCCAGGGTGCCTTGGCTGCCCGCGCGCTCGACACGGGCAAATGCGGTCATGCTGTGCACCATGGGGCGTACCTCGCGAATTCAGGTGAACGGGGGAGAGCCTTCCGGCTGCAAGGCGCAGGATTGTAGCGCAGTGCGGCCCGGGCGCCCAATCCACCCCATGCTAGCGGCAGGCGTGCGCGGGCATGGGAAAAGCCGACAGGTAGCGCGGGCGCGACGATAGGCATGTCTTCACCGGGCGTCGGGCTCTATAATGCTCGGCAGATTCAAATGTCCCGGTACAGGTATCCCAGATGAAACGTCCAAGTGGTCGCGCCGCCGATCAGCTCCGCTCGATCCGCATTACCCGCAACTACACCAAGCACGCCGAGGGGTCGGTACTGGTCGAGTTCGGTGACACCAAGGTCATCTGCACGGTCAGCGTCGAAAATGGTGTTCCCCGCTTCCTCAAGGGCCAGGGCCAAGGTTGGCTGACCGCCGAATACGGCATGCTGCCGCGTTCCACTGGCGAGCGTAACCAGCGCGAGGCCAGCCGTGGCAAGCAGGGTGGCCGCACCCTCGAGATCCAGCGCCTGATCGGCCGCTCCCTGCGCGCCGCGCTGGACATGAGCAAGCTCGGCGACATCACCCTGTACGTCGACTGCGACGTGATCCAGGCCGATGGTGGTACCCGCACTGCCTCGATCACCGGTGCCATGGTCGCCCTGTGCGACGCCTTGGCGGTGATCAAGAAGCGCGGTGGCCTCAAGGGCGGCAACCCGCTCAAGCACATGATCGCCGCGGTGTCGGTGGGCATGTACCAGGGCGAGGCGGTACTGGACCTCGACTACCTCGAGGACTCCGCCGCCGAGACTGACCTGAACGTGGTCATGACCAGCGCCGGTGGCTTCATCGAGGTGCAGGGCACCGCCGAAGGCGCGCCGTTCCAGCCTGAAGACTTCAACGCCATGCTGGCGCTGGCGCAGAAGGGCATGACCGAGATCTTCGAGCTGCAGAACGCCGCCCTGGCCGACTGATTTCGATCTGATCTGAAAAAGCTGGGGCCGCTGCGCGGCCCTTTCGCGACACAAGGCCGCTCCTATCGCGAATCGTGTAGGAGCGGCCTTGTGTCGCGAAAGGGCTGCGCAGCGGCCCCAATGCTTTTTAGATGGTCAGCGTCCAGTCGTAGTCGACGATCAGCGGCGCATGCTGGGAGAAGCGCGGCTGGCGCGGCAGGCGGGCGTTGCGCACGAAGCGGCGCAGGCCTGGAGTGAGGATCTGGTAGTCGAACCGATAACCCAGGTTGAGCATCTCGGCCTGTTCGTTATCTGGCCACCAGCTGTACTGGTCGCCCTCGCGGCTGACTTCACGCAGCGCGTCGACATAGCCCATGTCGCCGGTGATCGCGTCCATCCAGGCGCGCTCTGGTGGCAGGAAGCCGACCGCCTGCTGGCTGTCGCGCCAGTTCTTGATGTCGAGCTTCTGCTGCGCCACGTAGAACGAGCCGCAGTAGATGTATTCGCGACGCTTGCGACGCTGCTTGTCCAGGTACTTGGCGAAGTCGTCCATCAACTTGAACTTCTGGTTCAGGTCGTCGTCGCCGTTCATGCCCGAAGGCAGCAGCAGGCTGGCAATACTTACCTTGTCGAAATCCGCTTGCAGGTAGCGCCCGTAACGGTCGGCCGTCTCGAAGCCCAGGCCGGTGATGACTGCCTTGGGCTGCATGCGCGAATACAGTGCCACGCCACCTTGGGTGGGCACCTCCGCGTCGCAGGCGTAAAGGAAATAGCCATCGAGCTGGAAAGCTGGGTCGTCGAGTTCAAAGGCCGAGGCGCGGGTATCCTGAAGGCAGATGACGTCGGCATTCTGGGCTTGCAGCCAGCTGAGCAATCCACGCTCGGCCGCAGCCTGAATGCCATTTACGTTCACACTGATGATCCGCATAAATGGCCCCAAAAATCTCGTGCGTGTATGATACCCGAGCTCAACACATTTAGCTAAATCCGTGGTGTCCGGGACCTTTCATGCAGCCGTATCAGCGCGACTTCATCCGTTTTGCCATCGATCGCGGCGTTCTGCGCTTCGGTGAATTCACCCTGAAATCGGGGCGTACCAGCCCGTATTTCTTCAATGCCGGCCTGTTCAACACAGGTTCCGCGCTGGCCCAGCTGGGGCGTTGCTACGCCGCGGCCATCGTCGACAGCAAGATCCCCTTCGACGTGCTGTTTGGCCCGGCCTACAAGGGTATTCCGTTGGCGGCGGCCACTGCGGTGGCCCTGGCCGAACAGCATCAGCTCGACGTGCCATGGTGCTTCAACCGCAAGGAAGCCAAGGACCACGGCGAGGGCGGCAGCCTGGTCGGCGCCCCGCTGGCCGGTGACGTGCTGATCATCGACGACGTGATCACCGCCGGTACCGCTATCCGCGAGGTCATGCAGATCATCAATGCCCAGCAGGCCAAGGCCGCCGGTGTGCTGATCGCGCTGAACCGCGAAGAGCGCGGCAATGGCGAGCTGTCGGCGATTCAGGAAGTCGAGCGCGACTTCGCTATCCCGGTGGTCAGCATCGTCTCGCTGACCCAGGTGCTGGAGTTCCTCGCCGACGACCCGCAACTCAAGCAGCACTTGCCAGCGGTCGAAGCCTACCGTGCCCAGTACGGTATCTGACGCAGCGGCGGCAACGAACAAGGCGACCTGAGGGTCGCCTTTTTCATGCCGGTGCTTCAACGGCCGTTGGGGTAGGGATCCTGCTCGGCATCGCCGGCGCCAGTGAGGATTTTCCACGCGCGCTTGGGGTGGGGGATGACCTTGAAGTCGGGGCAGGGCGGCAACGACCGCTTGCTCTGGTTGGCGTACTCGTAGCCGCAGTCCGCACACGCGTAGCTGCCTGCGGACACATCGCTGCCGTAGGGCACCTCGTCTTTTTTCATCGCTGGATCTCCTGTGTGTGAGAAGTGTCCATGCTAATCAGGCGATGAAAACAGGTGTTGTAGTACCTGTCCGGCATTGCTGTGGGATTGTTCTAAAGCGGACACGAGCCGCAGGAGCAGGCTTGCCGGCGAACACCGGCGTAGCCGGTGCCATTAACCGCGTCGCCTGGTTCGCCAGCAAGGCTGGCTCCTACCGTTATCGGTCAGTCGGTACCGTATTTCGGCGAACGTGGCCCGTACAAGATGCCACCGTTAGGGTACGGCGACAGCAGGCGTGCGCTGGTGATACCGGCGATCGGGTAGCCGGCATCGTCCTGCACGCTGCTGATGACCTGGTTGATCGCGGCGGCCACCAGCATGCCGATCAAGCCGCCCTGGTTCTGCCGGCCTTCCTCGCTCGAGGCGGTGGCGCTGCCAGTCCACAGGGTGGCGCCGGTCTTCAGGTCGACCAGCTTGGCGTTGGCGGTGACGATGGTCGCGCTGCTGAGGATCATGTAGCGGGTGCCGTAGTCGCTGACAGTGACGTACAGGCCGGCGTCGGCGCCGAAGATCTCCTGCAGCTTGGTCACTGGCAGCTGATGGATATCGGCCGGAGTGGTCATGCCGTTCTGGCGGAACGTCTCGTCCACCAGGGCGACCGGCATCACGTAGTAGCCAGCTTCGGCCAGTGGGTAGGTGGCCTGGGACAGCATGCTGTAGGTGGCTTTTACATCCGGCGACTCGTTCAGCGGCGGCAGTATCAGGATCGATTTCGGCCGGCTCTGCTTGTAGGCCGAGTAGTCGATGCTCTTGCGCTCGGCGCAGCCAGCGAACAGTGCCAGCACGCAGGCGCCGACGATCAGGCGGGACAGGTGCTTGATCATTGCTTGGCCCCTTTGCTGGCGTTGCTCATCAGGAAGTCCATGTACTTGGCCGATTCGGGGAACAGCGCCTTCTCGGTACGGAACTGCTGGATCATCTGGTCATCCTTGCCCAGGCTGGAGTAGAGCAGGCCGAGCTGGGCATGATAGCCCGGCGGCACGGCGCCGTTCTTGGCCTTGATCTTCTCCAGGTCGCGCTCCAGGGCGATGGCCTGTTCTTCCTTGGCGTCGCCCTTGAGGTAGCTGTAGACCTGCGGCTGGTAGCTTTCCCACTGGTACAGGGGTTTCGGGGTGTTGCAGCCGGACAGCATGATGCCGCCCAGCAACAGGCCCGCGACGGTGCGCAGGGCCGGGGAGGTGATGTTCATCGAACGGTCTTCCTTGGCTTGTTCGCGTTACTGGGCCTGGGGTTTCCACTGGCCGCTTTCGACGGCGCCGACCAGCTTGTTCACCGCTTCGCGCATGGCCAGGTCGAGGACCTTGCCGTTGAGGGTCGAGTCGTAGCTGGCGGTGCCGCCGAAGCCGATGACTTCGCGGTTGGACAAGGCGTATTCGCCCGCGCCCTGGCTGGAGTACACCACTTCGGAGGTGCTGATGTTGACGATGTTCAGCGCCACCTTGGCGTAGGCGATCTGGGTTTTGCCGCGGCCGAGAATGCCGAACAGCTGGTGATCGCCGACTTCCTTGCGGCCAAACTCGGTGACGTCGCCGGTGACCACGAAGTCGGCGCCCTTCAGACGTTGGACCTGGCCCTTGATGGCGGCTTCCTGCTGGATCTCGCCCATGTTGTCGCGGTCCAGCACGTTGAACCGGTTGGTCTGCTGCAGGTGGGTGATCAGGATGGTCTTGGCCTGGCCGCCGAGGCGGTCGACGCCGTCGGAGAAGATGCCGCGCATGTAGCTGGAGCGGTTGTCGAACTTGCCCACGGCGATGGGTGTGCGCACGCCGCTGTAGGGGCGGTTGACGCTTTCGACCTGTTGCACGGCAACAGCGGTGGAGGTTTCAGTGGCACAGCCGGCGATGGACCCGACAGCCAGGGCGGCTGCCAGCACGAGTCCTTGTGATGCGTATTTCACGCGTGTTCTCCAGGTAAATAGAAACTATTTGCAGCGAGCGTGCATTCTGCCACGTTGTTTCGGCACTTTACCGGGATTCTTGATGGTCAAAAATGAAGATTGATGGCCTTGAGCTATCTGCTTGCATGTGTCAACACAACCCGTAGGAGCCGGCTTGCCGGCGAACACCGGCGTAGCCGGTGCCATCCTCCGCGCCGCCTGCTTCGCCAGCAAGGCTGGCTCCTACGGGGCAGCGCTACAACGCAAAAGGCCGCCGTATCACCTGGATACGGCGGCCTTTCCTGGATCAGCGCGGCTTGCGGTTGGTGATCAGGGTGCCCACGCCGCTGTCGGTGAAGATCTCCAGCAGCACGGCATTGGGCACGCGGCCGTCGATGATGTGCGAGCTGTTGACCCCGCCCTGGACGGCGTCCAGCGCGCATTTGATCTTCGGCAGCATGCCACCGTAGATGGTGCCGTCGGCGATCAGCTCATTGACCTGCTCGGTGGTCAGGCCGGTCAGGACTTCACCTTGCTTGTCCATCAGGCCGGCGATGTTGGTCAGCAGCATCAGTTTCTCGGCTTTCAGCGCCTCGGCCACCTTGCCCGCCACCAGGTCGGCGTTGATGTTGTAGGACTCGCCGTTGGCGCCCACGCCGATCGGCGCGATCACCGGAATGAAGTCGCCCTTGACCAGCATGTTCAGCAGGTCGGTGTTGACGCTCTCGACTTCGCCGACATGGCCGATGTCGATGATTTCCGGGGTGGTCATCTCGGGCGTCTGGCGGGTGACGGTGAGCTTGCGGGCGCGGATCAGTTCCGCGTCCTTGCCGGTCAGGCCGATGGCGCTGCCGCCATGGCGGTTGATCAGGTTGACGATGTCCTTGTTGACCTGGCCGCCCAGGACCATCTCCACCACATCCATGGTCGCCGCGTCGGTGACGCGCATGCCATCGACGAAGCGGCTCTCGATCGACAGGCGCTTGAGCAGGTCGCCGATCTGCGGGCCGCCACCATGCACGACCACCGGGTTGATGCCCACGGCCTTCATCAGCACGATGTCACGGGCGAAGCCGGTCTTGAGCTCCTCGCTCTCCATCGCGTTGCCGCCGTACTTGATCACCAGGGTCTTGCCGACGAAACGGCGGATGTATGGCAGTGCTTCGGACAAAACCTCGGCTACATGGGAAGCGGCATCGCGATCGAGGGTCATGCAGGGCTCCAGGTAAGGAACGGAAAGTCGTCAGAACGGCAGTTGCAGGCCTGGTTCGACCCGCAGCAACTGCGTGCGGAATACAGCCTTGATACGGTCGAGCTCCGCCGCGCTGTCGGCCTCGAAGCGCAGCACCAGCACCGGCGTGGTGTTGGAGGCGCGGACCAGGCCCCAGCCGTGGGGGTAGTCGACCCGCACACCGTCGATGGTGGTCAGGTTGGCAGCGCCCCAGTCGGCGTCGCGTTGCAGAGCATCAATGATGCTGAATTTACCCTCGTCGGTCACATCAATGTTGATTTCCGGCGTGGAAATATCGTTCGGGAACGCGGCGAACAGGCTTTCGGCGTCCTGGTCGGCCTTGCTGAGGATCTCCAGCAGGCGCGCAGCGCTGTAGATGCCGTCGTCGAAGCCGTACCAGCGCTCCTTGATGAAGATGTGTCCGCTCATCTCGCCGGCCAGCAGCGAGCCGGTCTGCTTCATCTTCTTCTTGATCAACGAATGACCGGTTTTCCACATTAGCGCGCGGCCACCGTGCTGTTCGATCAGCGGGGTCAGGCGGCGGGTGCATTTGACGTCGAAGATGATCTCGGCGCCTGGGTTGCGCGACAGTACATCCTGGGCGAACAGCATCAGCAAGCGGTCGGGGTAGACGATGTTGCCAGTGTTGGTCACCACGCCGACGCGGTCGCCGTCACCGTCGAAGGCCAGGCCGATATCGGCACCGGTTTCTTTCACCTTGGCGATCAGGTCGACCAGGTTCTCGGGCTTGCCCGGATCCGGGTGGTGGTTGGGGAAGTTGCCGTCGACCTCGCAGAACAATGGGATCACGTCGCAGCCCAGGGCTTCGATCAGCTGTGGGGCGATCACCCCGGCAGCGCCGTTGCCGCAGTCGACCACCACTTTCAGGCGCTTGGCCAGCTTCACGTCGGCGGTGACCTGCTGGAAGTAGCGCTCGAGGATCTCGACCTTCTCGACACGGCCTTCGCCGCGGGACAGGTCGTTGGTCTTCAGGCGGGTCAGCAGGGCCTGGATCTGTTCGTTGGCCAGGGTGTCGCCGGCGATGACGATCTTGAAGCCGTTGTAGTCGGAGGGGTTGTGGCTGCCGGTGAGCATCACGCCCGACTTGCCGGCCAGCACATTGGCCGCGTAGTACAGCGCCGGGGTCGGCACCAGGCCGACATCGCTGACCTGGCAGCCGGCGTCGGCCAGGCCCTTGATCAGTTGCTCGACCAGCATGGGGCCGGACAGGCGACCGTCACGGCCAACCGAGATTTGCGGCTCGCCCTGGGCGAGGGTCTGGGCGCCGATGGCGCGGCCGATCCAGTAGGCGGTCTCGGCGTGCAGGGTCTTGCCGACCACGCCGCGAATGTCGTAGGCGCGGAAGATGCTGTCGGGCAGTGCGGGGACCAGCTGGGCCATGTCGTTCATCTCTGGGACTCCAAATTTTCAAAGGCTTCTGGGCAGGCACAAACTGAACGCTTGGACGGTGGTTTCGCCAGAGAGTTCGCCATCCGTGGCCTTGACGGTAGGCTTTCGGCTCAGCGGGTGCCCGAGTGGCCGAAGCCGCCGGCGCCGCGCTGGGTCTCGTCGAACTGCTCGACGATGTCGAAATGCGCCTGCACCACCGGCACAAGGATCAACTGGGCGATACGCTCGCCGACGGTGATGGTGAACGGGGTGTTGCCACGGTTCCAGCAGGAGACCATCAGCTCGCCCTGGTAGTCCGAGTCGATCAGGCCGACCAGGTTACCCAGCACGATGCCGTGCTTATGGCCCAGGCCCGAGCGCGGCAGGATCATGGCCGCCAGGCCCGGGTCGCCGATGTACACCGACAGGCCGGTGGGGATCAGCAGGGTTTGGCCCGGCTCGAGGACGGTGTCCTCCTTGAGCAGGGCGCGCAGGTCGAGGCCGGCCGAGCCGGGGGTGGCGTACTGCGGCAGGGGAAATTCGGAGCCCAGGCGTGGGTCGAGGATCTTGGCTTGAAGAGCGTGCATGTAACTTATTGAACCTGGTTGAGCCGTTCGGCGATGAAGGCGACCAGCTGACGGGCGATCTTGCCCTTGCTGGTCTGCGCGAAGAGGGTCTGGTGCTGCTGGCGGTCGATCACGGTCAGGGCGTTCTCCTCGCTGTTGAAGCCGATGCTGGGGTTGGCCACATCATTGGCGACGATCAGGTCGAGGTTCTTGTCCTTGAGCTTGCGCGTGGCGTAGTCGAGCAGGTGCTCGGTTTCGGCGGCGAAGCCAACGCTGAACGGGCGATCGGCACGACCGGCAATGGTCGCAAGGATATCGGGATTGCGCACCATCTGCAGCAGCATGCCGTCGCCGGTGGTGGGATCTTTCTTGAGCTTCTGTGGGGCGACTACCTCTGGGCGGTAGTCTGCGACCGCCGCCGAGGCAATGAACAGGTCGCAGGGCATGGCCGCCTCGCAGGCCGCGAGCACGTCTCGGGCGCTGACCACGTCGATGCGGCTGACCCGATCGGGCGTCGGCAGGTGCACCGGGCCGGTGACGAGGGTTACCCGGGCCCCGGCTTCGGCGGCCGCTTCGGCCAGGGCAAAGCCCATCTTCCCTGAACTATGGTTGGTGATGTAGCGCACCGGGTCGATGTTTTCCTGGGTCGGGCCGGCGGTGATCAGCACATGCTTGCCGGTCAGCGCCTGGCGCTTGAAGCTTTCGGCGGCGCACCAGGCCAGGTCCGTGGCTTCGAGCATGCGGCCCAGGCCGACGTCGCCGCAGGCCTGGCTGCCGGAGGCCGGGCCGAACACCTGGATGCCGCGGCGCTTGAGCAGCTCGAGGTTGTCCTGGGTGGCCGGGTCGCGCCACATGGCCTGGTTCATGGCCGGGGCCACGGCGACGGTGGCGTCGGTGGCCAGTACCAAGGTGGTCAGCAGGTCGTCGGCCATGCCCTGGGCCAGGCGCGCCATCAGGTCGGCGGTGGCCGGGGCGATCAGCACCAGGTCGGCCCATTTTGCCAGCTCGATATGGCCCATGGCCGCTTCGGCGGCGGGGTCGAGCAGGTCCATGTGCACAGGGTGGCCGGACAGCGCCTGCAGCGTGAGCGGGGTGATGAACTCGGCGCCCCCGCGAGTCATGACCACGCGCACTTGCGCGCCGTGTTCCAGGAGTCGGCGGATCAGCTCGGCGCTCTTGTAGGCGGCGATGCCGCCACCGACGCCGAGAACGATGCGCTTGCGATACAACCGCTGCATAGGCCTTGCCTTATTCCAGTGAAAGCGGGTGGCGACGCTGGCTGCCTGCGGCAGAACGTCGCATCTGCGAAGCGCACTAGATTACCACAGCGCCCGGAGGGGCCGCAGTAACGCAGGAGGAGGGGGCATGAACATCAGGGAGTGGCCGGCGCAGGAGCGGCCGCGGGAGAAACTGCTGCTGCGTGGGGCGGGTAGCTTGTCGGATGCCGAGCTGCTGGCGGTGTTTCTCGGGTCGGGGGTGCGCGGGCGCAATGTGTTGGAGCTGGCGCGCGGCCTGTTGCGCAGGTTTGGCGGTTTGCGCCAGGTGCTTGAGGCCGACCGCGAGGCGTTTGTCAGCGAGCTGGGGTTGGGCCCGGTCAGGTTCAGCCAGTTGCAGGCGTTGCTGGAAATCGGCCGCAGGCACCTGGCGTTGGCCATCGAGCGCGAGTCGGCCATGGACAGCCCGCAGGCGGTGCGGCGCTACTTGAAGGCCATGCTGCGGCATGAAGCCAGCGAGGTGTTCGGTTGCCTGTTCCTGGATACCAAGCATCGTCCGCTGGTGTTCGAGATCCTGTTTCGCGGCACGATCGACCGGGCGAGCATCTACCCGCGGGAGGTGGTGCGTCGGGCGCTGCTGCACAACGCGGCGGCGTTGATCCTGTGCCACAACCATCCGTCGGGGAGCTGCGAGCCGAGCCAGGACGACGTGCACTTGACGCAGGTCTTGAAGCGCTCACTGGCGTTGATCGATATCCGGGTGCTGGATCATGTCATCGTCGGTGAGGGCGAGCCGTTGTCGATGGTCGAGCATGGGTGGTTGGCGGGTTAGCTTGCGACAGGCCTTGCTGGCCCTTTCGCCGGCAAGCCGGCTCCTGCCGGTTTGACCCGTAGGAGCCGGTGCAGCCATGCAGGTCTCAGCGATTGACCGAAACCTTGCTGAAATCCTGCCGTCCGAACGGGTTCACCTGGTAGCCCTCCACGCCTTGGCGCAACAGCGCTGCGGCCGTCGGATGGGCCAGCGGCAGCCACAGCGCCTGCTGCTGGATCAGCGTCTGCGCCTGCTGGTACAGCCGGCTGCGCACGCTCTGGTCGTTGGTGGTGCGCCCGGCGTTGATCAGCTGGTCGAGGCGGCTGTCGCAGAACCGTGCGAAGTTGGTCCCCGACTTGACCGCTGCGCAGGAAAACTGCGGGCTGAGGAAGTTGTCCGGGTCGCCGTTGTCGCCGGCCCAGCCCATGAACAGCAAGTCATGCTCGCCGGCCTTGGCACGGCGGATCAACTCGCCCCACTCGATGGTGCGGATCTCGGCCTTGATGCCGACCTTGGCCAGGTCGGCCTGGAGCATCTGCGCGCCCAGGCTGGGGTTGGGATTGAGCAGGCTGCCCGACGGGCGGGTCCAGATCGTGGTCTCGAAGCCCTTGGCCAGGCCCGCCTTGGCCAGCAGCGCCTTGGCCTTCTTGGGGTCCATGGCGTAGCCGGGCAGGTCCTTGGCGTAGCTCCAGGTGTTAGGCGGGTAGGGGCCGTTGGCGGCGATGGCGGTGTCTTCGAACACGGCCTTTAGGTAGGCCTGCTTGTCGAAGGCGAGGTTGATCGCCTGGCGCACTTCGGGCTTGTCCAGCGGTGGATGCTGGCTGTTGATGGCGACGAAGGCGGTCATGAACGCCGGGGTGGTGGCGACCTTGAGGTTGCCGTCCTTGTCGGCCTCGGCGATGTCCAGCGGCTTGGGCGACAGGGCCATCTGGCACTCGCCGCGCTTGAGCTTTTGCAGGCGCACGTTGGCGTCCGGGGTGATGGCGAACACCAGCGGGTCCACGGCCGGTTTGCCGGCGAAGTACTCCGGGTTGGCGCGGTAGCGCACCACGGCGTCCTTCTGGAAGCGCTGGAACACGAACGGCCCGCTGCCGATCGGCTGGCTGTTGAGCTTTTCCGGGGTGCCGGCCTTGAGCAGCTTGTCGGCGTACTCGGCGGAGTAGATCGATGCGAAGCCCATGCTCAGGGTCGCCAGGAAGGTGGCGTCGGCATGGGTCAGGGTGAAGCGCACGGTGTGCGGGTCCGGCGCATCGATGGCCTTGATCAGGCTGCCCAGCTGCAGCGACTGGGCATGCGGGTAGCCGCCCGCGGCGGTCTTGTGCCAGGCATGGGCCGGGTAGAGCATGCGCTGGAAGCTGAACAGCACATCGTCGGCGTCCAGTTCGCGGCTCGGCTTGAAGTACGGCGTGGTGTGGAACTTCACGTCCGGGCGCAGGGTGAAATCGTAGATCAGGCCGTCGGGCGACACCGTCCAGCTTTGCGCCAGGCTCGGCACCACCTTGCCTGCGTCGGCGTCGAATTCGACCAGGCGGTTCATCAGCACGTCGGCCGAGGCGTTGGTGGTGGTCAGCGAGTTGTACTGCACCACGTCGAAGCCTTCGGGGCTAGCTTCGCTGCATACCGCCAGCGGCGCAGCCTGGGCCAGGCCGGCGGTGCACAGCGCGGTGAAGAAGAGTGAGAGGGCGGCGGCACGCATGGCGGCTCCTTGGCTGGTCAGATGGCCCATCTGCCGGTGCAGTCTGGAAATCGTCCTACCCTAGTGTGCGTTTTCGCAAATGACCACCTTCTTTTTCCACGGGCTGTCGACGAGTGGTCGACAGTGCGGCGGGCGAGTCGCTATGCTGCTCGCGCGCGATTTGCAGCACCGGGATGCTCATCTTCTGTTGTTGCGGCGTAGTCTTTCTGGTATAAAGCAGCGCTCTTTTCTAGGGGCTCGGCCTGTCGCATCAGCGGATCCGGTCGATAAGACCTCCAGAATCACGGCGCCTGGCGCCAAAGACTGAGAGATTAAGCGGCCAACCCATGCCGGGTTGGGCATGTGGTTTTAGAGGGCTGAGTCATGTCGAGAGTCTGTCAAGTTACTGGTAAGGGTCCAGTAACCGGGAACAACATTTCCCACGCAAACAACAAAACCCGTCGTCGTTTCCTGCCGAACCTGCAGCACCACCGTTTCTGGGTTGAGTCCGAGAAGCGTTTCGTGCGTCTGCGCGTATCCGCCAAAGGCATGCGCGTCATTGACAAGCGTGGTATCGACGTAGTGCTGGCCGAGCTGCGTGCTCGCGGCGAAAAGTTCTAAGGAGAACGTCATGCGTGAATTGATCCGTCTGGTTTCGAGTGCCGGTACCGGCCACTTCTACACCACCGACAAGAACAAGCGCACCACTCCGGACAAGATCGAGATCAAGAAGTACGATCCGGTCGTCCGCAAGCACGTGGTGTACAAGGAAGCCAAGATCAAGTAATTGATCGGCAACCTGAAAAAACCCGCAACCGCAAGGTGGCGGGTTTTTTTATGCCTGTCCGAACGCCATCGCGGGGCAAGCCTGCTCCCCTGTGCTTACTTCTGTTCGAACAGCACGTAGATCTTGCGGCACGGCTCCAGCACCTCCCAGGTACCCTTGAAGCCGGCCGGAATGACGAAGCGGTCACCGCTGCGCAGGGTCTTGGCGTTGCCTTCCTGGTCGCGCAGTACCGACACGCCCTGGACGATTTCGCAGTATTCGTGCTCGGTGTAGCTCACCGTCCACTGCCCCATCTCACCTTCCCAGACGCCGGCGGCGAACTGCCCGCAGGGGCTGGCGTAATGGTTGTAGACAGCCTGGTCAGGCTCGCCCTTGAGGATTTTCTCCGCCGCCGGGCGGTAGCGTTCGGCCTCGGTGAGTACCTGGGCAAAATCGACGATGCTGGCGATGCTCATGGTGGTTACCCTGTTGTTGTTTAATAAAATGCACATCAGTAGGCGTTTAGGCCATTCGTGTCAAATATATTGATAGTTTCCCCGCCCTGGTTTAGGGTGTCGGGTGCCGGTGTGCGTTCGTCGCCTGGCCAGAATTTCTGACAGCGCCCGTGAGTCCTCAGTGCGGCGTTGCACCTTAACAAGAGAGGAGTTTCCTATGACCACCCTGACTCGTGCGGACTGGGAACAGCGTGCCCAGCAACTGAAGATCGAAGGCCGCGCCTTCATCGACGGCGAATACACCGATGCCGCCTCCGGTGAAACCTTCGACTGCCTGAGCCCGGTGGACGGACGCTTCCTGGCCAAGGTCGCCAGCTGCGACCTGGCCGACGCCAACCGCGCCGTCGACAATGCCCGCGCCGTGTTCGAATCCGGGGCCTGGTCGCGCCTGGCCCCGGCCAAGCGCAAGGCCAAGCTGATCCGTTTCGCCGATCTGCTGCGCAAGCACGTCGAGGAACTGGCCCTGCTCGAAACCCTCGACATGGGCAAGCCGATCGGTGACTCCTCTTCCATCGACATTCCCGGCGCGGCCCAGGCCATCCACTGGACTGCCGAAGCCATCGACAAAGTCTACGACGAAGTCGCGCCGACCCCGCACGACCAGCTCGGTCTGGTTACCCGCGAGCCAGTGGGTGTGGTTGGCGCCATCGTCCCCTGGAACTTCCCGCTGCTGATGGCCTGCTGGAAACTTGGCCCGGCCCTGGCCACCGGTAACTCGGTCGTGCTCAAGCCGTCGGAGAAGTCGCCACTGACCGCCATCCGTATCGCCCAGCTGGCGATCGAGGCCGGTATCCCGAAAGGCGTGCTGAACGTGCTGCCAGGCTACGGCCACACCGTGGGCAAGGCCCTGGCCCTGCACATGGACGTCGACACCCTGGTGTTCACCGGCTCGACCAAGATCGCCAAGCAACTGATGGTGTATGCCGGCGAGTCGAACATGAAGCGTGTCTGGCTGGAAGCCGGTGGCAAGAGCCCGAACATCGTCTTTGCCGACGCCCCTGACCTGCAGGCCGCCGCCGAGGCCGCGGCCAGTGCCATCGCCTTCAACCAGGGCGAAGTCTGCACCGCAGGTTCGCGCCTGTTGGTCGAGCGCTCGATCAAGGACAAGTTCCTGCCCATGGTGGTCGAGGCCCTCAAGGCCTGGAAGCCGGGCAACCCGCTGGATCCGGCGACCACTGTCGGCGCACTGGTCGACACCCAGCAGATGAACACCGTGCTGTCGTACATCGACGCTGGCCACCAGGACGGCGCCAAGCTGCTGGCCGGTGGCAAGCGCATCCTCGAAGAAACCGGCGGCACCTACGTCGAGCCGACCATCTTCGACGGTGTGACCAACGCCATGAAGATCGCCAAGGAAGAGATCTTCGGCCCGGTACTGTCGGTGATCACCTTCGACACCGCCGAAGAAGCGGTGGCGATTGCCAACGACACCCCGTATGGCCTGGCCGCCGGGATCTGGACCGCGGATATCTCCAAGGCCCACAACACCGCCCGCGCCGTGCGCGCCGGCAGCGTCTGGGTCAACCAGTACGACGGCGGCGACATGACCGCGCCGTTCGGTGGCTTCAAGCAGTCGGGCAATGGCCGTGACAAGTCGCTGCACGCCCTGGACAAGTACACCGAGCTGAAGGCGACCTGGATCAAGCTGTAATCGACTAGCGCCTTTTCGCGGGGCAAGCCCGCTCCCACAATCGACGTGGGGGCGGGCTTGCCCCGCGATGCTTTCTGCCCTGTTTTTTCCACCCGGAGGCCATCATGCGTTGGGGAACCTACTTTGCCGTACTGGCCGCAGTGCTCAGTGTCGGGCTCGCGCTCGGCGTGAGCATGCCGCTGGTGTCCTTGCGCCTGGAGGGCTGGGGCTACGGCGGGTTTGCCATTGGCGTGATGGCGGCGATGCCGGCGCTCGGCGTGCTGGTCGGTGCCAGCTTGTCCAGCCGCCTGGCCAGTTGGGTCGGCGTGCCTGCGGCCATGCGCCTGTGCCTGTTGGGCGGGGCGTTGTCGATTGGCCTGCTGGCGCTGCTGCCCAGCTATACGCTGTGGCTGTTGCTGCGGCTGATGATCGGCATGTCGCTGACCGTGGTGTTCATCCTCGGCGAGAGCTGGATCAACCAACTGGTGGTCGAGCAATGGCGTGGTCGGCTGGTGGCGCTGTACGGCAGCAGCTATGCCCTGAGCCAACTGGCCGGGCCGTTGGTGCTGGGTTTGCTGGGCTCGGACGATGATTTCGGGTTCTGGGCGGCGACCGGCTTGCTGCTGGTCGCGCCGTTGATCCTGTTGGGGCGCGGTGGTGCGCCGACCACCGAGGCGTGCAGCGTTACCCTCGTCGACTTGTTCGGTTTCTGCCGGCGCCTGCCGGTGATCGCCTGGGCCATCGCCTTGTTCGCCGCGTTCGAGGCGATGATCCTCACCCTGTTGCCGGTGTACTGCCTGCAGCAGGGCTTCACCACGGAAGTGGCGTTGTTCATGGTCAGCACGGTGGTGGTGGGGGATGCGCTGTTGCAACTGCCGATTGGCGCGCTGGCCGACCGCATGTCGCGGCGCACGCTGTTCAGCGGTTGCGCCGTGACCTTGCTGCTGTCGAGCCTGGCGATTCCGTTGCTGTTGCACACGCTGGCGATCTGGCCGCTGTGGGTGCTGTTCGGCGCCAGTGCCGGTGGCTTGTTCACGTTGTCGCTGGTGCTGATTGGCGAGCGCTACCGCGACGACGCGCTGGTACGGGCCAATGCCCACGTGGCGCAGCTGTGGGGCATCGGTTGCCTGATCGGGCCGTTGCTGGCCGGAGCGGGTAGCCAATGGATCAGCGGGCATGCGTTGCCGTTGCTGATGGCGGTGGGCGCGGCGGGGTTGGTACTGCTGACCCGTCGACGGGATGCCTTCGAGCCGGCGTCGGCCTGATCGCCGGTCTGGTGATGCGTTCTACAACATCTTCTCCAGCCCGACCGCCTTGCTGATCCAGGCATTGAAGCGCCGCCACAGGCCGCCAGGCTCGGTCACCAGCACATGTCGCTGGCCATTGTCCTCGGTCGCCCAGGCCAGCTTGCCGTCCACCAGCTTGACCTGGTAGCTCAGTGCCGGGGCCATGCCCTGCACCGCCAGTTCGCGGGTGTATTCGGCCAGCTCCGGGCTGTCCACCAGCACGCCGACCTCGGTGTTCCACAGCACCGAGCGCGGGTCGAAGTTGAACGAGCCGATGAAGGTCTTGCGTCGGTCGAAGACCATCGCCTTGCTGTGCAGGCTCGAATCAGAGCTGCCGTGAAAGCCCAGCCGCAGCCGCGGCGAGCCGGGCTGGCGGCGCAGCTCGTACAGCTGCACGCCGTGCTCCAGCAGGGCGCGACGGTAGGGTGCGTAGCCACCGTGCACCGCTGGCACGTCGGTGGCCTCCAGCGCGTTGGTCAGCAGCTTGACCGAGGTGCCGGCGTCGGCCCGGCTGGTGAGGTACAGCAGGCCTGGTTCGCCCGGCACGAAATAGGCCGAGACCAGGATCAGCTCCTTGTGCACGGCGTTCAGGTCCGGGGCCAGTTGCTGGGTCAGCAGCAGTTGCGGGTCTGGCTCGTCATCGGCCAGCACCTTGCTCGGTGCGTCCCACAGCGCCTGGCCGTGGGCCCAGATCAGCTCGTTGCGCCAGATGTCCAGGCGTGGTTCGGTCTGGTAGGCCATGAGCCGGTCGTACAGGGCCTTGCGCCGGGTGCGCGCCTCGGCCAGGGACACTTCCAGGCGCTGTCGGCTGGCCCACAGGTCGCCTGCGTCGGGCGGCCACCAGAGAAAGTCGCCGATGGGCCGGCTCAGGGCGCTGTTCCAGTACTGGTCGAAACTGTGGCCGAGCTGTTCGGCCACAGGCCCGACGCCCAGCAGGTCGATGTCGGTGAAGTTGAGGTTGGGCTCGGCGTCGAAGTATTCGTCGCCCAGGTTGCGCCCGCCGACGATGGCCATGCTGTTGTCCACCAGGAACAGCTTGTTGTGCATGCGCCGGTGCTGGCGCGACAGGTTGAACAGCCGGCCGACGGCGCGGGTGGCACCGGTGCTGCGCCCCAGGTGCAGGGGGTTGAACACGCGGATATGGATGTTCGGGTGGGCGGCGAGGGTGCCCATCAGGTTGTCCAGGCCGTCGCTGGTGGTGTCGTCGAGCAGGATGCGCACGCGCACGCCGCGGTCGGCGGCGCGCAGCAGCTCGTGCACCAGGGCGCGGGTGCTGAGGCCGTCGTGGACGATGTAGTACTGCAGGTCGATGCTGGCCTGGGCGTTGCGGATCAGCTCGGCGCGGGCGCGGAACGCCTCGTTGCTGTTGGGCAGCAGGCGAAAGCCCGAGCGCCCTTCGTAGGGCGCGGCCTGGCGCTGCACCGAACGGCCGAACGCCGAATCGCCGGCCGGCAGGGCCTGGCTGACTTCGCGGGGCGTGCCGACGCTGGCGCAGCCCGACAGGCCGAGCAGCAGCACCAGCAGCAGAGGCAAGGCGCGCTGGAGTCTCAAGGGTGGATCGTCCTGTGCAGCAAGGGCTTATGGGGTTGGACCGTGGCAAGCGGCGCAAAGTTACCCGCCGGTGCGTTCGGCATCCAGTAGACGAAGGGCGGTTTCGCCGACCTTGCGCACGGCAGCCTCTACCTGCGCCGTAGGTCGGGCGGCGAAGTTCATGCGCAGGCAATTGCGGTACTTGCCCGAGGCCGAAAAGATGCTGCCGACGGCGATCTGCACACCTTGTTCCAGTAAAGCGCGGTTCAGGCGCAGCGTATCGAAACTTTCCGGCAACTCCACCCACAGCATGAAGCCACCCTGTGGCCGGCTGGCGCGGGTGCCGGGCGGGAAGTAGCGGGTCACCCAGTCGCACATCAGATCGCGGCCGCGCTGGTACTGGCTGCGCATGCGCCGCAAGTGCGGTTGGTAGTGGCCTTCGGCGATGAAGTCGGCGACCGCCAACTGCGGCTGGCAGGCGGTGCTGCCGGTACTGATGTACTTCATGTGCAGCACCCGTTCCAGGTAGCGCCCCGGCGCTACCCAGCCGACCCGCAGGCCGGGGGCGAGGGTCTTGGAGAACGAACTGCACAGCAGTACCCGGCCATCGTCGTCGAATGACTTGAGGGTTCGCGGGCGCGGGTAGGTGTAGGCCAGGTCGCCATACACATCGTCCTCGAGGATCGCCACGTCGTAGCGCTGGGCCAGCGTCAGCAAGGCCTTCTTGCGCGCCTCGGGCATGATGTAGCCCATTGGGTTGTTGCAGCTGGGGGTGATCTGGATGAGCTTGATCGGCCACTGCTCCAGGGCCAGTTCCAGGGCCTCCAGGCTGATGCCGGTGATCGGGTCGGTAGGGATTTCCAGGGCCTTCATGCCCAGGCCCTTGAGTGTCTGCATGGCGCCATGGAAGCTGGGCGAATCGACCGCGACGATGTCGCCCGGCTGGCACACGGCGCGGATGCTGCATGACAACGCCTCATGGCAACCGGTGGTCACCACCAGGTCTGACGGGCCCAGGCGGCAGCCGGAGTCGAGCATCAACCGGGCGATCTGCTCGCGCAGGTGGGCGTTGCCGTGGATGTTGTCGTAGTACAGGCCGGGCATGTCCATGCGCCGGCTGATCTGCGCCAGGCTGCGTAGCAGTGGCTTGAGCGTGGGGCTGTCGACATCGGGCATGCCGCGGCCGAGCTGGATCACGTCGGGGTGCGGGGTGGCGCGCACCAGCTCCAGCACCTGTTCCCACTGGGAGATATCCACCGGCCGTTGGGCTGGCCGGCTGATGTCGGGCAGGGCCGGGAGCAGACGGTCCTCGGCGACGAAGTAGCCGGACTTGGGCCGGGGCGATACCAGGCCGTTGTCCTCAAGCAGGCGGTAGGCCTGCTGCACGGTGCTCAGGCTGACGCCGTGCTCCACGCTCAGGGCGCGCACCGACGGCAGGCGCTGGCCCGGGCGATAGAGGCCTTGCTCGATGCGCGAGCCAAGCAGCTCGGCCAGGTTGAAGTAGAGCGTCACGGGATACTCCTGCGCAGGGTGCGGGTCAGGTACCGATACAGATAGGCAGAAAATACTGCATTCAGCCGAGTTTGTGCCAATTCTGTATGGGAATAATAAACCGGTGTTGGATCTGTATCCTCGCGCGTCTGGCGCGCATGCTCACTCCACGGTATCAGCTGAGTAGGGAGAGTACGGCGATGGGAAGCATGAGCGATGTGCGTGTGCAGTTGTTGGCCAAGGAGCTGGAGGCAGGGCAACGCACCCAGGTCTACGACACTCGTCTTGGCCAGATGCTGCACCGATGGCGCACCCGCAAGGCCCTGCTGGACCTGGATGCGCGCCAGTTGCAGGATATCGGGTTGAGCTGCGAAGAAGCGTGGAAAGAGGGCTGCAAGCCGTTCTGGAAGGCGTAGCGGCTATGACCTGCTTCGGCGGGCAGCTGTTCAGACCAGCTCCTTGAGCCGGTACCAGAGCATCCCCAGTGCCAGCAACGGCGAGCGCATCAGCTTGCCGCCGGGGAAGGTCGGGTGCGGCACCTTGGCGAACAAGTCGAAGCGCCCGCCCTGCTGGCCGCTGATGGCCTCGCCCAGCAGGCGTGCGGCCAGGTGGGTGGCGTTCAGGCCATGGCCGGAATAGGCCTGGGCGTAATAGACGTTGGGCTGGCTGGCCAGGCGGCCGATCTGCGGCAGGCGGTTGGCGCCGATGCCGATCATGCCACCCCATTGGTAGTCGATGCGCACATTGGCCAGTTGCGGGAACACCTTGAGCATCTTTGGCCGCATGTAGGCGGCGATATCCCGTGGATCGCGCCCGGAATAATGGCAGGCGCCGCCGAACAGCAGGCGGTGGTCGGCGGACAGGCGGTAGTAGTCCAGCGCCACACGCTGGTCGCATACCGCCATGTTCTGCGGCAGCAGTTGCCGCGCGCGCGCCTCGCCCAACGGCTCGGTGGCGATGATATAGCTGCCGGCGGGCAGCACCTTGCCGCCCAGTTCGCGGTTGAGGTCGTTGTGGTAGGCGTTGCAGCACAGTACCAGGGTCTTGGCCCGCACCCGACCCTGGGCGGTGTGTACCTTCACCTCGGGGCCATACTCGATGCGGGACACTTGCGATTGCTCGTACAGGCCGACGCCCAGGCTGCTGGCCACGGCGGCTTCGCCAAGTGCCAGGTTGAGCGGGTGCAGGTGGCCTGAGCCCATGTCGACCAGGCCACCGACATAGCGGTCCGAACCCACTACCGCGTGCACGTCGCCGGGCTGCACCAGGCGCAGTTCGTGGCGATAACCCAGGCCGCGCAGTTCCTCGGCGTCCTCGGCGAAGCCTTGCAGCTCGGCGGGCTTGTTGGCCAGGTCGCAGTAGCCCCAGGTCAGGTCGCAGTCGATGCCATGGCGCTCGACGCGCTCGCGGACCATTTCCACAGCTTCCAGGCCCATCAGCTTGAGGCTGCGTACGCCTTCTTCACCGATCACCGGGAGAAACTGCTCGAGGCCGTGGCCGACGCCGCGGATGAGCTGGCCACCGTTGCGGCCGCTGGCGCCCCAGCCGAGCTTGCGGGCTTCGAGGAGGATCACCGAGAAACCGCGCTCGGCCAGTTCGATGGCGGTGTTCAGGCCCGAGTAGCCGCCGCCGACGATGCATACGTCGGCGCTGTGCTCGCCTTGCAGGAACGGATGGTCTGGGTGTGGCGCGCTGCTGGCGGCGTAGTAGGAGGCGGCGTGCTGCGCGCTGTAGACCATGGGGCGATTCCTGGGTTGAGACTAAAGGGGGAGGATAGGCAGTTGGCCAATCGCGGGGCAAGTCGCATCGGCGCACCCTGCTATTGGGCTTATAATCCAGGCACATTCATCGTTCTGTCTTCGGTCATGTCCTGCAACCGCCACAAGATCCACTTCCTGCGCGAACTCATTCCCTCCTTCGAGTGCGAGCCCGGCTGCCATGATTGCTGTGGCCCGGTCACCACCTCGGCCGAGGAAATGGCCCGCCTGCCGCGCAAGGCCCAGGCCGAGCAGGACGCCGCGCTGGAGCGCCTGGACTGCGTGCACCTGGGGCCTGACGGCTGCACGGTGTACCAAGAGCGGCCAATGATCTGCCGCCTGTTCGGCACCACGCCGCGCCTGGCCTGCCCCCGTGGCCGTGGCCCGCAGCAGCCGATCGACCCGGCGGCCGAACAGCTGGTGCACAACTATATCGCCAGCACCCGTCAGGTGCTGGTCTGAGGCCTCAGTCCGGAATCGGCAGGCACAGGCTCTCTTTGACTTCCTCCATCACGATGTAGCTCTTCGACTCGCGCACATGGGGCAGCTTGAGCAGGATGTCGCCGAGCAGCTTGCGGTACGAGGCCATTTCCGAAATGCGAGCTTTCACCAGGTAGTCGAAGTCACCCGACACCAGGTGGCATTCCAGGACGTGGGGCAGCTTGAGCACTGCGCGGCGGAACTCCTCGAAGGTGTCGCCGGACTTGTAGTCCAGGCTGATCTCGACGAACACCAGCAGGCTGCCCTTCAAGTGCTGCGGGTTGAGGCGGGCGTTGTAGCCCATGATGATTCCCTCGCGCTCCAGGCGGCGTACGCGCTCGGTGCAAGGGGTGGTGGACAGCCCGACTTTCTCGCCCAGTTCGGTGAACGAGATACGCCCGTCATTCTGCAGGATTCGCAGAATGTTGCGGTCGATCTTGTCCAGTTCACGCTTGCTTTGGTGCTGGGTTCTCATAGGGGATGCCCCTCCGTGAAAGGCAATATTGCCGAGAATTCTCGCCAAATATAGGCGTTTATATAGTGAATTGCACTGGTCTGTAGTTCATACAATGCGCGCATCCATGCCATATCAACAAAAGACTGCGGCGAGCCGCGTGCGAGGGATGAACAATGCGAGTGCTGGTACTTGGTAGCGGTGTCATCGGAACCGCCAGTGCCTACTATCTGGCCCGACAAGGTTTCGAGGTGACGGTGGTCGATCGCCAACCGGCGGTGGCCATGGAAACCAGCTTTGCCAACGCCGGCCAGATCTCGCCCGGCTATGCCTCGCCCTGGGCCGCCCCAGGCGTGCCGCTCAAGGCCATCAAGTGGCTGCTCGAGCGCCACGCGCCCCTGGCCATCAAGTTGACCGGCGATGTCGACCAGTACCTGTGGATGGCGCAGATGCTGCGCAACTGCACCGCCAGCCGCTACGCGGTGAACAAGGAGCGCATGGTGCGCCTGTCCGAGTACAGCCGCGACTGCCTCGACGAGCTGCGCGCCGAAACCGGCATCGCCTACGAGAACCGCAGCCTGGGCACCACCCAGCTGTTCCGCACCCAGGCCCAGGTGGATGCCGCGGCCAAGGACATCGCCGTGCTCGAGCAGTCCGGCGTGCCTTACGAGCTGCTCGACCGCGATGGCATCGCCCGCGTCGAACCGGCCCTGGCCGGCGTCAAGGACATCCTGGCCGGCGCCCTGCGCCTGCCCAACGACCAGACCGGCGACTGCCAGCTGTTCACCACCAAGCTCGCCGACATGGCCATCAAGCTGGGCGTCGAATTCCGTTTTGGCCAGGCTATCCAGCGCCTGGACTTCGCCGGTGATCGGATCAACGGCGTGTGGATCGACGGCAAGCTGGAAACCGCCGACCGCTACGTGCTGGCGCTGGGCAGCTACTCGCCGCAGTTGCTCAAGCCGCTGGGCATCAAGGCGCCGGTATACCCGCTCAAGGGCTATTCGCTGACCGTGCCGATCACCGATGGCGACATGGCACCGACCTCGACCATCCTCGACGAGACCTACAAGGTCGCCATCACCCGCTTCGACAACCGCATCCGTGTCGGTGGCATGGCTGAAATCGCCGGTTTTGACCTGTCGCTGAACCCGCGTCGACGCGAAACGCTGGAGATGATCGTCAACGACCTTTATCCTCGCGGCGGCGACCTGAGCCAGGCCAGCTTCTGGACCGGCCTGCGTCCGGCGACCCCGGACGGCACCCCGATCGTGGGCGCCACCCGGTTCCGTAACCTGTTCCTCAATACCGGTCACGGCACCCTGGGATGGACCATGGCGTGTGGATCCGGCCGTTTGCTGGCCGATCTGATCGCCCGCAAGAAGCCGCAGATCAGCGCCGAAGGCCTGGATATCTCCCGCTACGGTAACAACCGGGAGCAGGCCAAGCACGGCCAGGCCGCGCCTGCCCACCAGCAGTAAGGTCGCCTGCAGCGGCCCTTTCGCGGGGCAAGTCGGATCGCCGCACCGTCGTCGCGACTTGCCCCGTTAAAGAACCAACACCGATTTCAACCTGAACACCATAAGGCTGCCGCCATGCGCCCCGCCCGTGCCCTGATCGATCTCCAAGCCCTCCGTCACAACTACCGCCTGGCCCGTGAGCTGACCGGTGCCAAGGCCCTGGCGGTGGTCAAGGCCGACGCCTATGGCCATGGCGCGGTGCGTTGCGCCCTGGCCCTGGAAACCGAGGCCGACGGCTTTGCCGTGGCCTGCATCGAGGAAGCCCTGGAATTGCGCGCGGCGGGCATCAAGGCCCCGGTGCTGCTGCTCGAGGGTTTCTTCGAGGCCGGCGAGCTGGCGCTGATCGCCGAGCATGACCTGTGGTGCGTGGTGCATTCGCTGTGGCAGCTCGAAGCGATCGAGAAAAGCCAGGTGCACAAGCCGCTGACCCTCTGGCTGAAGCTGGACACCGGCATGCATCGGGTCGGCATTCACCCCAAGGACTACCACGACGCCTACCAGCGCCTGCTGGCCAGCGGCAAGGTTTCGCGCATCGTGCTGATGAGCCACTTTGCCCGCGCCGATGAGCTGGACGCCGCCGCCACCGAGGCGCAGGTTGCGGTGTTCGAGGCCGCGCGTCAGGGCCTGGCCGCCGAGTGCAGCCTGCGCAACTCGCCGGCCGTGCTCGGCTGGCCGAACATCAAGAGCGACTGGGTGCGCCCGGGCATCATGCTCTACGGCGCCACCCCGTTCGAGGTCGCGCAGGCCGAGGCGGCCCGCCTGCAGCCGGTGATGACCCTGCAATCGCGGATCATCAGCCTGCGCGAGCTGCCCGCCGGTGAACCGGTGGGCTATGGCGCCAAGTTCATCAGCCCGCGCCCGACCCGGGTTGGCGTGGTCGCCATGGGCTACGCCGATGGCTACCCGCGCCAGGCGCCAACCGGCACCCCGGTGGTGGTGGCCGGCAAACGCACCCAGTTGATCGGGCGGGTGTCGATGGACATGCTCTGCGTCGACCTCACCGAGGTGCCCGAGGCCACGGTCGGCAGCCCGGTCGAGCTGTGGGGCAAGCAGGTGCTGGCCAGCGACGTGGCGCTGCAGGCCGGGACCATTCCGTACCAGATCTTCTGCAATCTCAAGCGCGTGCCACTGGACTATATCGGCGAATAAGGCGCTGAAGCGGACAGGCTGCGGGGCGGTGTGTTGTAAATACTGAACGGCATTGCCATCATATCGTTCACACTTCCCCCACCTCGACCGTTTCAGGAGGCTCCCGCTTTGGACGTCGGTGAACGACTGCAAGCCATCCGCAAGCTCAAGGGCCTGTCCCAGCGCGAACTCGCCAAGCGCGCGGGGGTGACCAACAGCACCATCTCGATGATCGAGAAGAACAGCGTGAGCCCGTCGATCAGCTCCCTGCGCAAGGTGCTCAGTGGCATCCCCATGTCCATGGTCGAGTTCTTCTCGGTGGAGCTGGCGCCGGAAAGCCCGACCCAGATCGTCTACAAGGCCCATGAGCTGATCGACATCTCCGACGGCGCGGTGACCATGAAGCTGGTCGGCAAGTCGCACCCCAACCGCGCCATCGCGTTTCTGACCGAGGTCTACCCGCCCGGCGCCGACACCGGCGCGGAAATGCTCACCCATGATGGTGAAGAAACGGGCATCCTCCTCGAAGGCCGCCTGGAGCTGGTGGTCGGCACCGAGATATTCATTCTCGAAGCCGGCGACAGCTACTACTTCGAAAGCACCCGCCCGCACCGTTTCCGCAATCCGTTCGCCGAGCCGGCCCGGCTGATCAGCGCCGCCACCCCGTCGAACTTTTGATCCAGCGCAGTGCATTGATTCGCCAATACCCTTTCCCTGAGTGTGGTCGTTTCACGCCTTCCGGGTTCCCGCTATACTTTTCAACGCTCGCAATTCCGTGGCCGCGGGCGTGATTAGCCACCATGAGGGTGTTCGCGTGAACCAAATCAAGAAGATGCTGGCCGTACCAGCAGCTGTATTCGCCCTTTGGGCAATGAGCGCAACCGCTGCAACCAACGACGACATCGCCAAGCGGCTCGAGCCGGTGGGCCAGGTGTGCGTGCAGGGCCAGGAATGCAAGGGCATGGAAGTGGCCGCCACTGCCGGCGGTGGCGCTGCCAAGACGCCGGACGAGATCATCGCCAAGCACTGCAACGCTTGCCATGGCACTGGCCTGCTGAATGCGCCCAAGATCGGCGACACCGCAGCCTGGAAAGAGCGCGCCGACCACCAGGGCGGCCTCGACGGCATCCTGGCCAAGGCCATTACCGGGATCAACGCCATGCCACCGAAAGGCACCTGCGCGGACTGCTCGGACGATGACCTCAAAGGTGCGATCAAGAAGATGTCGGGCCTGTGAACCCGGCCTGATTTCAAGCAAGCCCGCCGCTGATGGCGGGTTTTGTTTTTGCATGGCCAGTGCTGGCCTCATCGAGGGGCAGGCAACCAACCCGCTCAAGTCCCTGTCCAACGTCCTGACCCCACGGATGACCCAGGAGGCCCAGATGCAGCGCTGCCCCATCGACCAGGCCGTGGACGAAGTCCTGACGTGCCTGCCCACCCATATCCACATGGGCCTGCCCCTGGGCTTGGGCAAACCCAACGCTTTCGTCAACGCGCTCTATGCGCGGGTGCGCGACCTGCCCGAACGGCGCCTGACCATCTACACCGCCCTGTCTCTGGGCCGCCCACCCTTGGGCGACGGCTTGCAGCGCCGCTTCCTCGAGCCCTTCGTCGAGCGGGTGTTCGCCGACTACGAGGAGCTGACCTACCTGGCCGACCTGCGCGCCGACAGGCTGCCGCCAAACATCCGCGTGGAGCAGTTTTTCATGCAGCCCGGCAGCCTGCTGCACAGCGAACCGGCGCAGCAGGACTACGTCAGCAGCAACTACAGCCATGCCGCCCGCGACATCAACGCCAAGGGCCTGAACCTGGTCGCCCAGCTGGTGGCGGCCACGCCGGAGCGGCCCGATCACCTGAGCCTGGCCTGCAACCCTGATATCACCCTCGACCTGCTACCGATGATCGCCCGGCGCCGGGCGGCGGGCGAGACCATCCTGGTACTTGGCCAGGTGCACAGCGAGCTGCCCTATATGCCCGGGGCGTCGGAACTGGAGCTGGCGCAGTTCGACCTGCTGATCGAGCAACCCGAGCAGCGCCGCTTGTTCTCCACGCCGAACATGCCGGTGACTACCCAGGACCATTGCATCGGCCTGTATGCCAGCGCCCTGGTGCGAGATGGCGGCACCTTGCAGGTCGGCATCGGCGCCATGGGCGATGCCGTGACCGCGGCGCTGCTGGCGCGCCAGGGCGATAACGCAGGTTATCGCGCGTTGCTCGGCGAGCTGGGTGTGGCGCCGTGGCAGGCGTTGATCGACCGGGAAGGGGGCCTGGACACTTTTGCCCAGGGCCTCTACGGCTGCAGCGAGATGTTCGTCAACGGCCTGTTGGTGCTGGCCGAAGCCGGAGTGGTGCGGCGCCCGGCGGACGAGCGCGGGGTGTTGATCCACGGTGGCTTCTTCCTCGGGCCGCGGGCGTTCTATCAGCGCCTGCGGGAGATGCCGTTGGCTCAGCGTGCGCGTTATGCCATGAGCGCGATCAGCTTCATCAACGAGCTGTACGGCGAGGAAGACCTCAAGCGTCGCCAGCGGCGAGATGCCCGCTTCCTCAACACGGTGTTCGGCATGACCTTGCTCGGTGCCGGCGTTGCCGACCAGCTGGAGGATGGCCGGGTGCTCAGCGGCGTGGGCGGGCAGTACAACTTCGTCGCCCAGGGCCATGCGCTGGAAGGCGGGCGCTCGGTTCTGCTGTTGCGCAGCTGGCGCGAGGCTGGCGGCGAGGTCACCTCAAACCTGTACTGCAGCTACGGCCATTGCACCATTCCCCGCCACTTGCGCGATATCGTGATCACCGAGTACGGCATCGCCGACCTGCGTGGGCAGACCGACAGCGAAGTGATCGCGCGGCTGTTGGCGATTTGCGATTCGCGTTTCCAGGGCGAACTGATGGCCCAGGCCAAGGCGGCGGGCAAGCTGGCCAGGACGTTCGTGCTGGAGGCGCGCTACACCGACAACACGCCCGAGCGGCTGGCGACGATCCGGGCACGGCATGCGCGGTTGTTCCCGGAGTATCCGTTGGGCAGTGATTTCACAGCCGAAGAGCGCGACCTGCTAAGGGCGCTGAACTGGCTGAAGAGCAAATTCAAGCTGAGCGAGGCGCTGGAGCTGGGCAAGGCGGCGCTGGATGCGCCAGGGCCCGAGGGGTATGGGGCACAGTTGGCGCGGATGCGGCTGGATGACCCTCAGGGTTTGAAGGAGGAGCTATATCAGCGCTTGCTGCTGGCGGCGCTTCAGGCGACGCGATAATACCGGGCAGTCCTGGCCCCCTGTAGGAGCGGCCTCGTGTCGCGAAAGGGGCGCGTAGCGGCCCAGGATTTCAGCGTTCATGCAACGATCGCCGGGGCCGCTTTGCGGCCCTTTCGCGACACAAGGCCGCTCCTACAGGGTACGAGCAAGGCTTTACTCGATGAAAGTGACCACGCCGCCTTCCAGCGACTTGACCCGGGCCAGCGATTCGACGCGGTAACCCTGGCTGTCCAGCTCGGCACGGCCGCCCTGGAACGACTTCTCGATGACGATGCCCAGGCCCGCCACGGTGGCGCCGGCCTGCTTGATGATCGAGATCAGCGCCTGCGACGCCTTGCCGTTGGCCAGGAAGTCGTCGATCACCAGCACGCGGTCGCTGCTGTTGAGGTGGCGCGGCGAGATCGCCACGGTGTTCTCGGTCTGCTTGGTGAAGGAGTACACCGAGGCAGTCAGCAGGTTCTCGGTCAGGGTCAGCGACTGGTGCTTGCGGGCGAAGATCACCGGCACGCCCAACTTCAGGCCAGTCATCACCGCCGGGGCGATACCCGAGGCTTCGATGGTGACGATCTTGGTCACGCCCGAATCGGCGAACAGGCGAGCGAATTCGTCACCGATCAGCTGCATCAGGGCAGGGTCGATCTGGTGGTTTAGAAACGCATCGACTTTGAGTACCTGGTCGGAAAGCACGATGCCTTCTTCGCGAATCTTCTGCTGCAGTGCTTCCACTGTTTATTCCTCGATGTAGCAAAGGTGGCCGCTAGAAGCGGCAAAGTTAAAGAGTAATGGTTGATCAGCGTTTGAGCATTGCCCGGATATCGGCCAGCGCGTTGTTGCCGCGCGCGGCTTTGACTTCCACGGGCGCATCGTCCAGGCCTTCCCAGGCCAGGTCGTCCGGCGGCAGTTCGTCGAGGAACCGGCTCGGCGTGCAGTCGATGATTTCACCGTACTGCTTGCGCTTGGCGGCGAAGGTGAAGGCCAGGGTCTGGCGCGCGCGGGTGATGCCCACGTAGGCCAGGCGGCGTTCTTCCTCGATGGTGTCGGCCTCGATGCTCGAGCGGTGGGGGAGAATTTCCTCCTCCATGCCCATGATGAACACGTAGGGGAATTCCAGGCCCTTGGAGGCGTGCAGGGTCATCATCTGCACACCCTCGGCGTTCTCTTCCTCTTCCTGCTGGCGCTCGAGCATGTCGCGCAGCACCAGCTTGCCGATGGCGTCCTCGATGGTCATGTCACCCTCTTCGTCCTTCTCGAGGGTGTTCTTCAGCGCTTCGACCAGGAACCAGACGTTGCTGATGCGAAACTCCGCGGCCTTGTCGCTGGCGGTCTGCTGGCGGATCCAGTTTTCGTAGTCGATATCGCGGATCATCTCGTGCAGCGCGGCGATCGGGTCGTCCAGGGCAACCTTGTGGCGGACCCCGTCGAGCCAGTGCTTGAAACGCTGCAGGCGCTCGGTGTACCGCGCGTCCAGGTGCTCACCCAGGCCCAGCTCCTCGCTGGCGGCGTACATCGAGACACCGCGCTCGGTGGCGTAGTTGCCGAGCTTTTCCAGGGTGGTCGAGCCGATTTCGCGGCGCGGCACGTTGATGACGCGCAGGTAGGCGTTGTCGTCGTCCGGGTTCACCAGCAGGCGCAGGTAGGCCATCAGGTCCTTGACCTCCTGGCGGCCGAAGAAGCTGTTGCCGCCGGACAGGCGGTACGGTACCTGGTGGTGCTGCAGCTTCAGCTCGATCAGCTTGGCCTGGTAGTTGCCCCGGTAGAGGATGGCGAAGTCGCTGTACGGCCGGTTGGTGCGCAGGTGCAGGGTGAGGATTTCCATGGCCACGCGTTCGGCCTCGGCTTCCTCGTTCTTGCAGCGGATCACGCGGATCTCGTCGCCCACGCCCATTTCGCTCCACAACTGCTTCTCGAAGTCGTGCGGGTTGTTGGCGATCAGCACGTTGGCGCAGCGCAGGATGCGGCTGGTGGAGCGGTAGTTCTGCTCGAGCATCACCACTTTCAGGGAGGGGTAGTCCTCCTTGAGCAGCATCAGGTTTTCCGGACGCGCGCCACGCCAGGCGTAGATCGACTGGTCATCGTCGCCGACCACGGTGAACTGGTTGCGCATGCCGATCAGCATCTTCACCAGCAGGTACTGGCTGGCGTTGGTGTCCTGGTATTCGTCCACCAGCAGGTAGCGCACGCGGTTCTGCCAGCGCTCGAGCACCTCGGGGTGCTCCTGGAACAGCTTGACCGGTTGCAGGATCAGGTCGTCGAAGTCCACCGCGTTGAACGCCTTGAGCGTGCGCTGGTAGTGGGTGTAGACGATGGCCGCGGTTTGTTCGCGCGGGTTGCGCGCCTTTTCCAGGGCTTCAGGAGGCAGGATCAGGTCGTTCTTCCAGGCACCGATCATGTTCTTGATCTCGTCGATGCCGTCGTCGCCGGAGTATTCCTTCTGCATGATGTCCGACAGCAACGCCTTGATGTCGGACTCGTCGAAGATCGAGAACCCCGGCTTGTAGCCCAGGCGCTCGTGCTCCTTGCGGATGATGTTCAGGCCCAGGTTGTGGAAGGTGCACACGGTCAGGCCCCGGCCTTCCCCCGGGCGCAGCAGGGTGCCGACCCGCTCCTTCATCTCGCGCGCGGCCTTGTTGGTGAAGGTCATGGCGACGATGTACTGGGCGCGGATGCCGCAGTTTTGGATAAGGTGGGCAATCTTGCGCGTGATCACGCTGGTCTTGCCGGAGCCTGCACCGGCGAGCACCAAAAGAGGGCCGCCGACGTAGTCACGGGCTTCCTGTTGCCGGGGATTGAGTCGGGACATGCTAGAAACCGGGGGTCGCCAGAAAATAGCCGCGCATTCTAGCAGGCATGGGGCCTTTAATGCGCGACCGTCTGACAGTGTGATGCAGGGCGCGAATCGGATTTGCCGCTTCTGCTACTTTCGCGCAGGATGCACGTCAAATTGCGTCGGGATGGCGACCACGGACGGGCAATGATTAAAAGTGAAAATCATTTTCACTTATTCGGGTAGGATGGCCCGCGCTCGTCGTTTCACCGCCCTCGTCTAAGGAGCCCGCTTGTCCACGCCTGTCGAACCCCTGCGTTTGCTGCTGTTGGCCGATGAGCCGGAATGGGCCGGGCACCTGCGCGAGTGCCTGCAGCCGCTGGGCGGTAGCGTCGTGCTGCTGACCGCGCCGAACTGGGCGGCGGTGGACAGCCTGTTCGCCCATGACCGCCAGGCGGTGGTGCTGGCCACGCCGGCCCTGCAGCCGGCCCCGGGGCGCTGCGAGCTGCCGACCATCCTGCTGCTGGAGCAGGAGCCGGCCAGCGCACCGGTGGGCGTGAGCGACTGGCTGGTGCTGGCGCAACTGAGCACCGACACCCTGCGTCGTTCCTTGCGCCATGTCCGCGAACGGGGCGTGCTGGTCGCCACCTTGCAGCGCCTGGCCGAGCAGGACCCGTTGACCGGCATCGCCAACCGCCAGGGCTTCCAGGCACTGCTCACGGCGCGCCTGGCCGAGAACGATGGCCGTGGCCTGGCGCTGGGTCATCTGGACCTCGACAATTTCCGCCACGTCAACGACGCGCTCGGCCACCAGGGTGGCGACCGGCTGATCCTGCAGGTGGTTGCCCGCCTGAAGAAGCAGCTGGAGGCCGGCGACCAGCTGGCGCGCCTGGGCAGCGATGAATTCGCCCTGTTGATCGACACACGCCGCGACCCCAGTCGCGCCGAGTGGCTGGCCGAAGGCATCATCGAGGCACTGACCGAGCCCTACTGGATCGACGGCGAGAGCCTGTTGCTCGGCTGCAGCCTGGGCATCGCCCACGCCCGCGCCCAGGCCGGCGCCGACCCCTTGATGTGGCATGCGCACATTGCCATGCGCCAGGCCAAGGGCAGCCAGGGTTGTACCTTCCATGTGTTCAACGAGCGGATCAACCGCAACGCCCGCAGCCTCGCCGACCTGGAGAGCGAGCTGCGCCGCGCCCTGCGCCGTGACGAGCTGGAGCTGCACTACCAGCCACGGTTGAACCTGGTCGATGGGCGCATCGTCGGCCTCGAGGCGCTGGTGCGTTGGAACCATCCCGAGCGCGGCCTGCTGCCGCCTGCCGAGTTCGTGCCGCTGGCCGAGCAGAGCGGGTTGATCGTGCCGCTGGGCTACTGGGTCATCTCCCGCGCGCTGAGCGATATGCAGGCCCTGCGCGAGCATGGCCTGGCGCCATTGCACATGGCGGTGAACCTGAGTTTCCGCCAGTTTCAGGACAGCCAGCTGCTGGCCACCCTGAGCCGGCTGATCGTCGAGCATGGCGTGGATGCGCGTTGGCTGGAGTTCGAGTTGACCGAAACGGCGGTGATGCGCCGCAACGAACTGGTGCGCCAGACCATGGATGCCCTGGGCCGCCTGGGTGTGCGCTTTTCGCTGGACGATTTTGGCACCGGGTTCTCTTCGTTCGTGCACCTGAACAGCCTGCCGATCACCTTGCTCAAGGTCGATCGCAGCTTTGTCGGCGGCATGGAGCAGCGCGAGGAAAACGCCAAGCTGGTGCACGCGATGATCAACCTGGCGCACAACCTCAACCTGGAGGTGGTCGCCGAAGGGGTCGAGAGTGAAGCGCAGCTGGCGCTGCTGCGGGCGTTTGGCTGCGACCAGGTGCAGGGTTTCCTGGTGAGCCGGCCGTTGCCGGTGGCTGAGTTGATCGAGTACCTGTTGCAGGTACCGAGCCCGGCTCAGCTGCAGACCTTGTAGATTGCGCATTGGGGCTGCTTTGCAGCCTTTTCGCGACGCAAGGCCGCTGCTACAGGCGACCGCGGTCCTCTGTAGGAGCGGCCTTGCCGAGGCGTCGGACCGGTCGGAACGGGGCGCAAAGCGCCCCCGGCAATTTCAAGCCGTAAAGATGATCAACCGGCCAGCATGCGTCCGGTTTCTTCCAGGTTCTCGTGCCAGCTCAGCGCTTCGCGCAGGATATGCGGAGTATGCCCGCCACGCTGGCAGGCGCGCTCGAAGTAGTCGTTGAGCGCCGCGCGGTAGTCTGGGTGCACGCAGTTGTCGATGATCACCCGGGCGCGCTCGCGTGGTGCCAGGCCGCGCAGGTCGGCCAGGCCCACCTCGGTCACCAGGATGTCCACATCATGCTCGGTGTGGTCGACGTGGCTGACCATCGGCACCACGCTGGAGATCGCGCCGCCCTTGGCAATCGACTTGGTGACGAAGATCGCCAGGTGGGCGTTGCGGGCGAAGTCACCCGAGCCACCGATGCCGTTCATCATCTTGGTGCCGCAGACGTGGGTCGAGTTGACGTTGCCGTAGATGTCGAACTCCAGCGCCGTGTTGATGCCGATGATACCCAGGCGACGGACGACCTCGGGATGGTTGGAGATCTCCTGCGGACGCAGCACCAGCTTGTCCTTGTAGCGCTCCAGGTTGCCGAACACGTCGGCATTGCGGCGGCTCGACAGGGTGATCGAGCTGCCCGAGGCGAAGCTCAGCTTGCCGGCGTCGATCAGGTCGAAGGTCGAGTCCTGCAGCACTTCGGAGTACATGGTCAGGTTTTCGAACGGCGACTCGATCAGGCCGCACATCACGGCGTTGGCGATGCTGCCGATGCCAGCCTGCAGTGGGCCGAGGTTGTTGCTCATGCGCCCGGCGTCCACCTCGCCCTTGAGGAAGGCGATAAGGTGGTCGGCGATGCCTTGGGTCTCGTGGTCAGGCGGCAGCACGGTGGAGGGCGAATCCGGCTGGTCGCTGATGACGATGCCGACGATCTTGGCCGGGTCGATCGGGATCGCGGTGCTGCCGATGCGGTCGTCGACTTTCACCAGCGGGATCGGCGTGCGGGTCGGGCGGTAGGTCGGGATATAGATGTCGTGCAGGCCTTCGAGGTTGGCGTTGTGCGACAGGTTGATCTCGACGATGACCTGCTTGGCGAAGATCGCGAAGCTGGCCGAGTTGCCGACGGAGGTGGTCGGCACGATATGGCCCTGTTCGGTGATCGCCACCGCTTCGATGACCGCGATGTCCGGCAGGGTCAGCTGCTTGTTGCGCAGCTGCTCGACGGTTTCCGACAGGTGCTGGTCGATGAACATCACCTTGCCGTCGTTGATGGCCTTGCGCAGGGTGCTGTCGACCTGGAACGGCATGCGCCGGGCCAGCACGCCGGCCTCGGTCAGTTGCTTGTCGAGGTCGTTGCCCAGGCTTGCGCCGGTCATCAGGCTGATCTTCAGCGGCGACTGCTTGGCGCGTTCGGCCAGGGCGTGGGGCACGGCCTTGGCTTCGCCGGCGCGGGTGAAGCCGCTCATGCCGACGGTCATGCCGTCCTCGATCAGGCCAGCGGCATCGGCCGCACTCATTACCTTGCTGTGCAGGGAGGACAAGCGGATACGATCACGGTACATGGATTGTTATCTCGGGCTACTGAAACTACTGCAGCGCAGTCTAGAGATATTGCCCCTTGCCGTCCCACGACCATGGTCGTATGAGAAGCCTTGGGATAGAGCCGTTGATCTGGATCATCGAAACGCAAAGGCCCCGGGACGAATCTCGCCGGGGCCTTCTTTGTAACGCGCGGTTTGCAGCGAAAAGCCTTACTCCACCGCCTTGACCATATCCTCGATGACCTTCTTCGCGTCACCGAACACCATCATGGTCTTGTCCAGGTAGAACAGTTCGTTGTCCAGGCCTGCATAGCCGCTGGCCATGGAGCGCTTGTTGACGATGATGGTCTTGGCCTTGAACGCCTCGAGGATCGGCATGCCGGCGATCGGCGACTTCGGATCGTTCTTCGCCGCCGGGTTGACCACGTCGTTGGCGCCCAGCACCAGTACCACGTCGGCCTGGCCGAACTCGGCGTTGATGTCTTCCATCTCGAACACCTGGTCGTATGGCACCTCGGCCTCGGCCAGCAGCACGTTCATGTGCCCGGGCATGCGCCCGGCCACCGGGTGGATCGCGTACTTCACGGTCACGCCGTTGTGGGTGAGCTTCTCGGTCAGCTCCTTGAGCGCATGTTGGGCGCGGGCCACGGCCAGACCGTAGCCGGGCACGATGATCACGCTGTCGGCGTTGCTCAGCAGGAAGGTGGCGTCGTCGGCCGAGCCGGATTTCACCGGGCGCTGTTCCTTCGAGCCCTGGGCCGCGCCGGTGTCGGTGTCGCCACCGAAGCCGCCAAGGATCACGTTGAAGAACGAACGGTTCATCGCCTTGCACATGATGTACGAGAGGATCGCACCGCTGGAGCCCACCAGGGAGCCGGCGATGATCAGCATCGAGTTGTTCAGCGAGAAGCCGATACCGGCTGCCGCCCAGCCCGAATAGCTGTTGAGCATCGACACCACCACCGGCATGTCGGCGCCGCCGATCGGGATGATGATCAGCACGCCCATGATGAAGGCCAGGGCCAGCATCAGGGTGAAGGCGCTGTAGTGGCCGGTGAAGGTGAACAGCAGCCCCAGGGCGATGGTGGCCAGGCCCAGGATCAGGTTCAGCTTGTGCTGGCCGGCGAACTGTACCGGTGCGCCCTGGAACAGGCGGAACTTGTACTTGCCCGACAGCTTGCCGAAGGCGATCACCGAGCCCGAGAAGGTGATGGCACCGATCGCCGCGCCGAGGAACAGCTCCAGGCGGTTGCCGGTGGGGATCGGGTCGCTGATGGCGGCGACGATGCCCATCGACTGCGGTTCGAGCACCGCGGCAATGGCGATGAACACCGCCGCCAGGCCGATCATGCTGTGCATGAAGGCGACCAGCTCGGGCATCTTGGTCATCTCGACGCGCTTGGCCATGATCGAACCGGCCGTGCCGCCGACCAGCAGGCCGACGATGACGTAGCCGATGCCGGCCGTGGCCAGCTCAGCCCCAAGCTTGTAAATGAGGCCGACCGTGGTGAGGATCGCGATGCCCATGCCGATCATGCCGAACAGGTTGCCGCGCCTTGAGGTGGTCGGGTGCGAGAGGCCCTTGAGCGCCTGGATGAAGCAGACCGAGGCGACCAGGTACAGAAGCGTTACCAGATTCATGCTCATGCTTACTTCTGCGCCTCGTTCTTGGTTTTCTTCTTGAACATTTCCAGCATGCGACGGGTGACCAGGAAGCCACCGAACACGTTCACCGCCGCCAGTGCCACGGCCAGGGTGCCCATGACCTTGCCGGCCGGGGTGACGGTCAGCGCGGCGGCCAGCATGGCGCCGACGATGACGATCGCGGAAATGGCGTTGGTGACCGCCATCAACGGGGTGTGCAGGGCCGGGGTGACGTTCCATACCACGTGGTAGCCCACGTAGATGGCCAGCACGAAGATGATCAGGTTGTAGATGCCGTGGGAAATCAGCATGTCTTCCATTGTCGTGCTCCTCAGCCGTTCTTGCGCACGACCTGGCCGTCGCGGCACATCAGGCACGCGGCGACGATGTCGTCTTCGAGGTTGATGACCAGGTTGCCGTCCTTGTCGAACAGCAGCTTCATGAAGTCCAGCAGGTTGCGTGCATACAGCGCCGAGGCATCGGCACCGAGCTGGGCTGGCAGGTTGGTCGGGCCGACGATGGTCACGCCGTTCTCCATCACCACCTGGTCGGCCACCGTCAGCGGGCAGTTGCCGCCCTGGGCTGCGGCCAGGTCGATGACCACCGAACCGGGCTTCATCTGCGCCACGGTCTCGGCGCTGAGCAGGGTTGGCGCCTTGCGCCCGGGAATCAGCGCAGTGGTGATGACGATGTCGGCCTGCTTGGCGCGTTCGTGCACCGCCTGGGCCTGGCGCTGCATCCAGCTGGCCGGCATTGGCCGGGCATAGCCGCCCACGCCTTCGGCGCACTCGCGCTCCTCGTCGGTCTCGTAGGGCACGTCGATGAACTTGGCGCCGAGGGACTCGATCTGCTCCTTCACCGCCGGGCGCACGTCGGATGCCTCGATCACCGCGCCCAGGCGCTTGGCCGTGGCGATGGCCTGCAGGCCGGCCACGCCGGCACCGAGGATCAGCACGCGGGCGGCCTTAACGGTGCCGGCGGCGGTCATCAGCATGGGCATGAAGCGCGGGTAGTGGTGGGCGGCCAGCAGCACGGCCTTGTAGCCGGCGATGTTGGCCTGCGAAGACAGCACGTCGAGGCTCTGGGCGCGCGAGGTGCGCGGGGCCGCCTCCAGGGCGAAGGCGGTGATGCCGCGCTCGGCCATCTTGGCGATCAGTTCGTTGTTGAACGGGTTGAGCATGCCCGCCAGCAGGCTGGAGCTGTTGATCAGCGCCAGTTCCTGGTCGTTGGGCGCGACCACCTTGAGCACCAGCTGCGCGCCAAAGGCGTCGGCGGCTTCGCCCAGCGTGGCGCCCACGGCTTCATAGGCACTGTCCGGAATGCTGGCCTTGAGCCCTGCCCCCCGTTGCACGGTGACCTGATGGCCCTGGCCAACCAGTTTCTTGATGGTTTCCGGGGTCGCGGCGACCCTTGTCTCACCCGTCTGCGTCTCGAGAGGAACACCAATGTGCACGACTTTGTCTCCTGCGGTGACCTTTTGTCTTTGTAGAAACCAGCGCACTTCGGGTGGTGCGGCTGGGCGGTCGTAGAGCACGACCCCGCCGAATCCGGGGCGGGGAGGCATTTTGCAGACGAACCTTTGGGCCTTCAACCGGTTCTGAAGCGAAACGAAGTTAAAACTACAAGTCACCCTGTGACCGTATGTCGCAACGATTGGGTTCCGGCCCGTCAAGCACGCGCTATTCGGAGCTTAGGAGAAAAATTGAAAAATATTCCGCTGTTTTCGTTGTCGGCTTGCTGAATGTCGCAAAATAACCTGCAAACCCGCGCAGTGACTAGGGTTGCTGCGTTTTTACAGGCGAACGGAACAGATTACGGATTTGCGACAAATCCATATATCTGTAGGTGTCAAAAATAATTGACTACGAGGTCAGCTTATCCGCTTCCGCACTACTTCTCGGCGGTGTACTGCTGCGCCTGGGCCACCAGCCAGTCGCGGAAAGCCCGTAGCGAGGCGGACTCCACCTTTCGCTCGGGGATCATCAGATGGTAGGCCTTGTCGCTGGCCAGGGCATGCCTGTTAGCGACCACCAGTCGGCCTTCCTGCAGTTCGCGCTGGATCAGGAAGGGCGGGATCAGCGCTATCCCCATCTCATGCATGGCGCCCTGGGCCAGCATCGAGAACAGTTCGTAGCGTGGGCCGGTCATGTCCCGCTCCACGCTCATGCCCAGGCTGGCGAACCATTGTCGCCAGGCGTAGGGGCGGGTGGTCTGTTGCAGCAGCGGCAGTTCACCGATGCGCCGGGCATCGAGGCCATCCAGCCCGGCCAGCAACGCCGGGCTGCAGACCGGCATCGGGTTCTCGCCCATCAGCCGGTGCGCCTGGGTGCCCGACCAGTCGGCGTCGCCGAAGTAGATGGCGGCATCGAAGGCGGTGTCGGCGAACAGAAACGGGCGGGTGCGGTTGGTCAGGTTGACCGTAACCTCGGGGTGGCGATGCTGGAAATCCTTAAGACGTGGCAGCAACCACTGGGTGCCGAAGGTGGGTACCACCGCCAGCTCGATCACGTTGGCGCCTTGCTGACGCATCACCGACAGGGTGTCGCGCTCCACCGCATCCAGCTGCGCGGCGACCTGGCGGCTGTACGACAGCCCGGCTTCGGTCAGCTTCACGCCGCGGCGCGAACGCCGGAACAGTTCCACATTGAGGAAGGTTTCCAGCCCGCCGATCTGCCGACAGACGGCGCCTTGGGTCAGGGCCAGTTCGTGGGCGGCCTTGGTGAAGCTCTCGTGGCGCGCCGCGGCCTCGAAGCAGACCAGGGCGGTGGTGCTGGGAATCTTGCGGCGCATGTACGTCAACCTCACTTGTTCGCCGTTAACCAGGGCTTTTGGCTGTTCATGGAGTGAGAAAATATCACTAAATGGTGCGCAATCCTCGTTTGTTCCGCTGCCCGATCAAGCCTAGGATCAATGCAGCACAACAATTCGTTTCCCACTGTTTGAGGAATCCGCACATGGCCGGTAAAGCAAGCTTCAACTGGATCGACCCGCTGCTGCTCGACCAGCAGCTCACTGAAGAAGAGCGCATGGTCCGCGACAGCGCTTATCAGTTCGCCCAGGACAAGCTGGCGCCGCGCGTGTTGGAGGCGTTCCGCCATGAGCAGACCGACCCGGCGATCTTCCGCGAGATGGGTGAAGTCGGCCTGCTCGGCGCGACCATCCCCGAGCAATATGGCGGTAGCGGCCTGAACTATGTGTGCTACGGCCTGATCGCCCGCGAGGTGGAGCGCATCGACTCTGGCTACCGTTCGATGATGAGCGTGCAATCGTCGCTGGTGATGGTGCCGATCAACGAGTTTGGCACCGAGGCACAGAAGCAGAAGTACCTGCCGAAGCTGGCCAGCGGCGAGTGGATCGGCTGTTTCGGCCTGACCGAACCCAACCACGGTTCCGACCCAGGCTCGATGATCACCCGGGCACGCAAGGTCGATGGCGGCTACCGTCTGACGGGCGCGAAGATGTGGATCACCAACAGCCCGATCGCCGACGTGTTCGTGGTCTGGGCCAAGGATGATGCCGGTGATATCCGCGGCTTTGTCCTGGAAAAGGGCTGGCAAGGCCTCAGCGCGCCGGCGATTCATGGCAAGGTCGGCCTGCGCGCCTCGATCACCGGTGAAATCGTCATGGACAACGTGTTCGTGCCGGAAGAGAACATCTTCCCCGATGTGCGTGGCCTGAAAGGCCCGTTCACCTGCCTGAACTCGGCCCGCTACGGCATCTCCTGGGGCGCCCTGGGCGCTGCTGAGGCCTGCTGGCACACCGCCCGCCAGTACACCCTGGACCGCCAGCAGTTCGGCCGCCCGCTGGCTGCCAACCAACTGATCCAGAAGAAGCTGGCCGACATGCAGACCGAGATCACCCTGGCCCTGCAAGGTTGCCTGCGCCTGGGGCGCATGAAGGACGAAGGCACCGCGGCGGTGGAAATCACCTCGATCATGAAGCGCAACTCCTGCGGCAAGGCGCTGGACATTGCCCGCCTGGCGCGCGACATGCTGGGCGGCAACGGCATCTCCGACGAGTTCGGCGTGGCGCGCCACCTGGTCAACCTCGAGGTGGTCAACACCTACGAAGGTACCCATGACGTGCATGCGCTGATCCTGGGGCGTGCGCAAACTGGCATTCAGGCGTTCTATTAATAGAGGAGCCAGGCCATGGGCGCGCTTTCCCATCTGCGGGTGCTGGATCTTTCCCGGGTATTGGCTGGCCCTTGGTCAGGCCAGATTCTTGCCGACCTCGGGGCCGACGTGATCAAGGTCGAGCGCCCGGGGGCAGGAGATGATACGCGGTCCTGGGGGCCGCCATTTCTGCGCGATGCCCAGGGCGAGAACACCAGCGAGGCGGCCTATTACCTGTCGGCCAACCGCAACAAGCGGTCGGTGACCATCGACTTCACTCAGCCCGAAGGCCAGCGCCTGGTGCGTGAGTTGGCGGCGAAGTCGGATGTGGTCATCGAGAACTTCAAGGTGGGTGGCCTGGCGGCTTACGGGCTCGATTACGCCAGCCTCAAGGCCGTCAATCCGAAACTGGTCTATTGCTCGATCACCGGCTTTGGCCAGACCGGGCCCTATGCCAAGCGCGCCGGCTACGACTTCATGATCCAGGGGTTGGGCGGCTTGATGAGCCTGACGGGCCGCCCGGAGGGCGAGGAGGGGGCTGGGCCGATGAAGGTGGGCGTGGCGCTGACCGACATCCTTACTGGCTTGTATTCCACCGTGGCGATCCTGGCAGCGCTGGCCCACCGTGACCAGGCCGGGGTTGGCCAGCATATCGATATGGCGTTGCTGGATGTGCAGGTGGCCTGCCTGGCGAACCAGGCGATGAACTATCTCACCACCGGTACGCCGCCGCGCAGGCTGGGCAATGCGCATCCCAATATCGTGCCTTACCAGGATTTCCCGACGGCGGATGGCAACTTCATTCTTACCGTGGGCAATGACGGGCAGTTCCGCAAGTTTGCCGAGGTGGCGGGGCAGGCGCAGTGGGCGGACGACCCGCGGTTTGCTACTAATAAGCAGCGAGTGGCCAACCGTGCTGAGCTGATCCCGCTGATTCGCCAGGCGACGGTGTTCAAGACCACGGCGCAGTGGGTGGCGGCTTTGGAGCAAGCAGGCGTGCCTTGTGGGCCGATCAATGACCTGGGGCAGATGTTCCAGGACCCGCAGGTGTTGGCGCGGGGGCTGGCGGTGAATGTCCCGCATCCGCTGGCGGGCAGTGTGCCGCAGGTGGCCAGCCCGCTCCGGCTGTCGGAGACGCCGGTGGAGTATCGTCTGGCGCCACCGTTGTTGGGCGAGCATACCGAGGCGGTGTTGGGGGATGTGTTGGGGCTGGCTGCGGGGGATGTGCAGCGGTTGCGGGAGGCTGGGGTGGTTTGAGGCTTCTATATAGGTAGGAGATAGCGGGGAGGCTGGGAGGTCTCCCCGGTTTTGTTTTGGGGGGCTATTTAGATAGGTGTTGGGGGCGGCAGGGGCTGTCTTGAGATTGGGCTGGCTTTGCGAGGTGTTCGCCGATAGGTATTCAGCGCCTGGGCGATCGAGCGCCGCCCGCGCGGCGCTTCGCCGGCAAGCCGGCTCCTACATTTGTTTCGGGCCAATCTGTTCTGCGCCATCCCCTGGTCCGCCTTGTCGGTACGCCGCGGTTTCAGCGTGGGCGTTGCCGCCGCCCTGCCCGACTCACGCCATGCACCCGGGCAGGCGCCGGTACTTTTCCAGGATTCATTGGCCCGAAACAAACCTGTAGGAGCCGGCTTGCCGGCGAAGCGCCGCGCGGGCGGCGCTCGATCTGATAGGCGCTGCAAGGCTTATGGCGGGCCCCTGGCGCCCTGACGCGGTCCTTCCCCTAAT